>NZ_PVLV01000337.1 GCF_002982015.1 Streptomyces solincola | reverse complement strand
CACCCGAAGGCCCCGGCCCCTGGTGGGGGTCGGGGCCTTCGGGTGTGACGGCCTGTGGCGGCCGTGAAGGGAGGGGGTTGTCAGCCGCCTTCCTCGATCTGGTGCTTGCGGGAGGCGAGGACCTGGACGACCATCGCGCGGTCCCCGTGGGTGTGCTCGTAGTGCAGCAGCTTCTCGACGTCATCGGAGCCGAGCCCGCGGATCCGGTGCTCCAACGTACCGACGGACAGCGTGTCGTAGTCGGGCAGTGGCAGCCCGGCACGGTCTGAGGCGGTCATCGGGAACCTCCCTGAGGCTCGTCGGCGGTGTCCTGAGTCGACCTGGTCAACGTGGTCGTCCTATGAGTGGTCGTGCGCCGCGGCGGCGTGCTCGTGCACCTCCTCGGCGGCATCGCGGTCGAGCGCGGCCCGGACCAGGGCGGCGGCGAGGGCAGGCAGCTCCTCGGCCTGGACCTGACCGGCCAGCTTGGCCGGGTCCGAGGGCAGCCCCAGCCGCTCGGCCCCGTCCAGCGCCTTGCGGTCGAGGTAGGGCGCGAACTCCGGCCACACGCCCTGCACCTCCCGCAGGAAGATGTCCGAGCCGGCCGGCCCGACGCCCGGCACCTCCTGGAGCAGCGAGCGCACCGCGGCCACGTCGCCGTCGGCCTGCTCGCGGAGTCTGCGCAGGTCACCGCCGTAGCGGTCCAGCACCAGTGCGGCGGCGTCCCCGAGCTGGGCGGATGTCCGCTCGTCGTAGCGGCGGTAGCCGCCCTCGCCCAGCGCGTCCACCCGCTGCTGCCAGGTGGCGTCCCGCATCCGGCGGGCGTCCCGCAGTCCCGCGTCGAACAGCGCCCGCGCCGCCGCGACCGCGATGCCCGCCCTGATCCGGGCGCTCAGCAGATGCGCCAGCACCAGCAGCTCGTACAGCGGCTGCGGGGTGTCCTTCAGCCGGATGCCCGCCTCGTCGGCGTAGGTGCGTCCCTGCTCGTCCAGCAGCGCGCGCACCGTCGCCGCGCCGTTCCCCTGGTGGTGTGCCATCGAAACCGCACCTCCCGGCCCGCTGCCGCCGTGGCGACCGCCCGGTCCGCTCACCGTCCCGGCGACGCCCTGCACCGTCCCCGGCGGACGCCGACCGCCCGCGTACCGCCGTGCCGCCCGCAGTACCCGTCCGACGGGCGTCGAAACGGCGCGCGCCCCGGGTACCGGTCAGGCAGGGCCCCGACCTGCGGGGACGGAGGGCGGAGCGGATCATGGGAGACTCGCCGACATGAACGGCAAGGCGACCACGACCCGATCGAAGCTGGACCGGGGGCGCAGCGCGCTCGGCCCCGCGTTGGAGCTGGTGCACACCGGCCGCGCCCCGACCCGGGCCGTGCTCACCGCCGAGCTGGGAGTCACCCGCGCCACCGCCGGAGCGGTCGCCGCCGAGCTGGAGGCGCTGGGACTGATCCGGGTGGACGCCCGCCCCGGTGCCGCGGCCGGCTCCCAGGGCCGCCCCTCGCACCGGCTGCTGGTCGCCGAGGACGGGCCGGTCGCGCTCGCCGCCCAGGTGCACGCCGACGGTTTCCGCGCCGCCCTGGTCACCCTCGGCGGGCGGATCACGGCGACCGCGCCCGGCTGCGTCACCGTCTCCGCGGACCCGGCCCAGGTGCTGGCCGCCGTGGTGGACGCCGGGGCCGCGCTGCTCAAGGAGAGCGGCCGGGCCTGCGTGGGCGCCGGACTCGCCGTGCCGTCCGCGGTCGCCGAACCGGAGGGCACGGCACTCAACCCGCTGCACCTGGCCTGGCCGGCCGGCGCCCCGGTCCGGGACGTCTTCGCCGGGCTGGTCCGGGACGCCGGGATCACCGGGCCCGCCTTCACCGGCAACGACGTCAACCTCGCCGCCCTGGCCGAGCACCGCCACGGCGCCGGCCGGGGGGCGCAGCACCTGCTCTGCGTCGCCACCGGACACCGCGGCGTCGGCGGCGCCCTGGTGCTCGACGGCCGGCTGCACACCGGCAGCGCCGGCCTGGCCCTGGAGGTCGGCCATCTCACCGTCAACCCCGAGGGCCGTCCCTGCTACTGCGGCAGCCGCGGCTGCCTGGACGTCGAGGCCGACCCGCTGGCCTTCCTCACCGCCGCCGGCCGCGAGCCGGGACCGGAGGTCTCCCTCCTCCAGCAGTGCCGGGACCTGCTGCGCACCGACGCGGCCGACCCCGGCGTCCGGGCCGCCACCGCCGAGCTGATCGACCGTCTCGGACTCGGCCTCGCCGGGCTGGTGAACATCCTCAACCCCGACCGGATCATCCTCGGCGGCCTGCACCGGGAGCTGCTCGCCGCCGACCCGGTGCGGCTGCGCGCGGTGGTCGCCGACCGCAGCCTGTGGGGCCGCAGCGGCGGGGTGCCCATCCTCGGCTGCACCCTGGACCACAACAGCCTGGCCGGCGCCGCCGAGCTGGCCTGGCAGCCGGTCCTGGACGACCCGCTGTCCGCGCTGGGCCACCTGGTCGCCTGAGGCCCGACCGCACGCCGCGCTACCCCCGCTCCCGCGGCAGCAGGGAGCGCTCCGGCTGCGACAGGTGCAGCACCCGGTAGACGTCGCTCTCGTCCGCGGGCGCCGCGTCGGCCCACAGCGCCAGGTGCAGCACCTCCCAGCGGCTCGGGTCCACCGCCGTGACCGCGGCGACGAGACCCTCCCGCCCGGCCAGCTCCCGGTGCTCCGCCAGCGCCTCCTCGGCCGCCCGCGCCGGCGGCACTCCGGGCTCGCTCCGCCGCCGCCGGCGCGTCGCCCAGCGCGGGGCCGCCGCGGCCGCCGGGCCCTCCCGGTAGGCCAGGCCGGGCCACTGGCGCACCGGCGGCCGGCCGAAGTCGTCCACGATGCCCTGGAACCCGGCGCCGTAGAGGAAGGCGTTCATGCCGGCCATGGTGTTCCACAGGTAGAACGGGGCGTACGCGTTGACCGGTGAGCCGTCGGCCCGGTCGCGGATCAGGTACGCCTTGAGCCCCAGCCCGGGGAAGGCGTCCAGCAGATGCCCGCGGGTGGCCACCCGGTGGCGGATGACGTCCATGTCGTAGTCGGCGGGCAGATGAACCGTGTACTGGAGGGCGAGCATGGGCGCGGCCGTCTCCTCGGTGTCGTAGGGGGCCGGCTCACCGGACGCCGGCGGGGGCGGCCGGCTCCCGGCCCGGGCCGAGCAGGGCGAGCACCCCGCGTACCGCCGTGTCGAACGCGGCGGGCGAACCGGCGGCGCGGGCCAGCACATAGCCGCCCTGGACGATCGCCATCAGGGCCGCGGCGACGGCCTCCGGGTCCAGCTCGGGGCCGAACTCGCCGCGCTGCACGCCCTCCCGGACCACCCCGGCCAGCCTCTCCCGCAGCCAGCCGACGGTCGCCTCGACCGGGGCGCGCAGGGTCTCGTCCGCGACGATCTCCGGGTCCATGGCCAGCCGCCCCACCGGGCAGCCGCGCAGCACGTCCCGCTCGCGCAGCAGATAGCCCCGCACCCGCTCGTACGCCGTGCCGGGCCCGCCGAGAACGGACTCGGCCGCGGCGCGCAGCTCCTCGGCCGACCGCTCGATGGCCGCCGCGGCGAGCGCGTGCTAGCCGGAGAAGTGGTGGTACATGCTGCCCTGGCCCGCCCCGGCCCGGCTCTGGATGGCGCGCGGGCTGGTGCCGACGTAGCCGCGGTCCCACAGGAGCTCGCGGGTCGCCTCGACCAGCTTGTCGGAGGTGCTCATGGCGCGACTGTGCATACCAGTAGGTACAGAGATCCACAGAGTCTGCGGTGCCGGACGGAACATGCGCACCGCCCCCGCCCCCGCCTGAGGAGGCCGGGGCGGGCCAGGGCAGCATGTACCACCACTTCTC
>NZ_PVLV01000336.1 GCF_002982015.1 Streptomyces solincola | reverse complement strand
CTCTCTGACTGAACTCCCCCAGGGCCGGAAGGCAGCAAGGGTAGGTCGGCTCTGGCGGGTGCGTGGGGGGCCCTTTGCGTTCCGCGGGGCGGTGCGCGGGTGGGTGCGGTCGGTCCGGCGGGGCGGTGCGCGGACGGGCGGGCCCGGCCGGTTGTCGGTGGGGCCCGATATCGTCGTAAGCGTGTCGTCCCTCGCCTTGTACCGCCGCTATCGCCCCGAGACCTTCGCCGAGGTCATCGGGCAGGAGCATGTGACCGACCCGTTGCAGCAGGCGCTGCGCAACAACCGGGTCAACCACGCGTATCTGTTCAGCGGGCCGCGGGGGTGCGGGAAGACGACCAGCGCGCGGATCCTCGCGCGCTGCCTGAACTGCGAGCAGGGACCCACGCCCACCCCGTGCGGCCAGTGCCAGTCCTGCCAGGACCTGGCGCGCAACGGCCCCGGGTCGATCGACGTCATCGAGATCGACGCCGCCTCGCACGGAGGCGTGGACGACGCCCGGGACCTGCGGGAGAAGGCGTTCTTCGGCCCGGCGAGCAGCCGCTACAAGATCTACATCATCGACGAGGCGCACATGGTCACCTCGGCGGGGTTCAACGCCCTGCTGAAGGTGGTCGAGGAGCCGCCGGAGCACCTGAAGTTCATCTTCGCGACGACCGAGCCGGAGAAGGTCATCGGGACGATCCGGTCCCGCACGCACCACTACCCGTTCCGCCTGGTGCCGCCCGGCACGCTGCGGGAGTACCTGGGCGAGGTGTGCGGCAAGGAGCGGATCCCGGTCGCGGACGGGGTGCTCCCGCTGGTGGTGCGGGCCGGCGCGGGTTCGGTGCGTGACTCGATGTCGGTGATGGACCAGTTGCTGGCCGGCGCCGCCGAGGACGGTGTGACGTATGCCATGGCCACCGGTCTGCTCGGGTACACCGACGGCTCGCTGCTGGACTCCGTGGTGGACGCCTTCGCGGCCGGGGACGGGGCGGCCGCCTTCGAGGTGGTCGACCGGGTCATCGAGGGCGGCAACGACCCGCGCCGCTTCGTCACCGACCTGCTGGAGCGGCTGCGCGACCTGGTGATCCTCGCGGCGGTGCCGGACGCGGGGGAGAAGGGGCTCATCGACGCCCCTGCCGACGTGGTGGAACGGATGCAGGCGCAGGCCTCGGTGTTCGGCGCGGCCGAGCTGAGCCGCGCCGCCGACCTGGTCAACACCGGGCTGACCGAGATGCGCGGCGCGACCTCGCCGCGGCTCCAGTTGGAGCTGATCTGCGCCCGGGTGCTGCTGCCCGCCGCGTTCACCGACGAGCGGTCGCTGCTGGCCCGGCTGGAGAAGCTGGAGCGCAGCGGCCCCGCCCCGGCCGCCGTCTTCCAGCAGCCCGGCCCCGGCCCCGCCGTGGGGTACGTGCCCGGGCCCGACGCCCATGTCCCGCAGGCCCTGCAGCCCGCGCCGACCGCGTCCGCTCAGCCGCCCGCCGCGCCCGCGCCTGCGCCCGCGCCGGAGCCGCAGGTCGCGGCCGAGCCGTCGGCCCCGGCTTCCTCGTCCGGACGGCCGGGCGCCTGGCCGTCCGCCGGCGCTCCCGGCTCCCAGCCGGGCGGTACGCAGGGCGGTGGCGGTACGCAGGGCGGTGGCGGTACGCAGAGTGGTGGTACGCAGGGCGGTGGCGGTACGCAGGGTGGGGGGCGTCCCGGGGCCTGGCCGTCCGCGTCGGCGCCGGGCAGCCGGACCGCCGCGCCGGCCGCCCCGCAGCCCGCCGCGCCGGCGGCGACCGGGGGCGGGCAGCCCGGGGCGGGCTCGCCCGGCATGGCCCAGGGCGCGGTGCAGGTGCGGAACATGTGGCCGGACGTCCTGGAGGCGGTCAAGGGCCGCCGCCGGTTCACCTGGATCCTGCTCAGCCAGAACGCCCAGGTCGCCGGGTTCGACGGCACCACCCTCCAGCTCGGCTTCCTCACCGCCGGCGCCCGGGACAACTTCGCGAGCAGCGGCAGTGAGGACGTGCTGCGCCAGGCGCTCGCCGACCAGTTCAACGTGCACTGGAAGATCGAGGCGATCGTCGATCCGTCCGGCGGCTCGGCTCCGCCGCCCCCGCCCGGCTCGGGCGGACCGTCCGGCGGCTACGGAGGCGGCCAGGGCGGTGGTGGCTACGGCGGCGGTTACGGCGGCGGCCCCGGTTCGGGATACGGGTCCGGCGGGCACGGCGGCGGTCCGGGTGCTCCGAGTGGGCAGGCGGGCGGGGCGCCTCGGGCCTCGGCCCCGCCGGCTCCTGCGGCGGTCGGTCAGGGCGGGTCTGGCGGTCACGGCGACCAGGGCGGCTCCGGTGGATCCGGCGGATCGGCTGGATCGGGTGGATCGGGGGCGCGTGGGGGCCAGGGCGGTGGCGGTGGCGGTGCGTCCGGGGCGGGCGGCTCCGGGTATGCGGCGGATCGGTCGGCCGGCGGCGGCGACCGGGCGCCGGTCGCCCCGCCTTCGCGGCCGCCGGTGCGCCTGGAGGACGACGTACCGGAGGAGGACGACCCCGACCTGGTGGACTCCGCGCTCTCCGGCCACGACCTGATCGTGCGCGAGCTCGGCGCGACCGTGGTGGAGGAGTACACCAACGAGTAGCGGGCGGGGGCCGGACGCAGGTGGTGTTTCACGTGAAACACCACCCACGACCTGACCTCGGCGGAGCCTCGACGAAGCGGTCCGGACGAAGCTACGAAGGCGGAGGGCCCGTCCGGCTGGCGGCCCGCACAAAGGGCCGCCCCGGCCGCGGGCTACCCTGGCTCGCGTGAAGGTCCTCGTCATCGGCGGCGGCGCCCGCGAACACGCCCTGTGCCGCTCCCTCTCCCTCGATCCCGACGTCACCGCTCTGCACTGCGCGCCCGGCAACGCCGGAATCGCGGAGGTCGCCGAGCTGCACCCGGTGGACGCCCTCGACGGCGCCGCCGTGGCCGCGCTGGCCGGCGAGCTGGACGCCGGCCTCGTGGTCATCGGCCCGGAGGCCCCCCTGGTCGCCGGCGTCGCCGACGCCGTGCGGGCCGCCGGCATCCCCTGCTTCGGCCCGTCCAAGGAAGCCGCCAGGCTGGAGGGCTCCAAGGCGTTCGCCAAGGACGTGATGGCCGCGGCCGGGGTCCCGACGGCCCGCTCGTATGTCTGCACCACCCCCGAGGAGATCGACACCGCGCTGGACGCCTTCGGCGCTCCCTACGTCGTCAAGGACGACGGGCTCGCCGCCGGCAAGGGCGTCGTGGTCACCAGTGACGTCGAGCAGGCCCGTGCGCACGCCCGCTCCTGCGAACGGGTCGTCATCGAGGAGTTCCTGGACGGCCCGGAGGTCTCGCTCTTCGCGATCACCGACGGCAGCACCGTGCTGCCGCTGACCCCCGCGCAGGACTTCAAGCGCGCGCTGGACGGCGACGAGGGCCCCAACACCGGTGGCATGGGCGCTTATTCGCCGCTCCCGTGGGCCGACCCCAAACTGGTGGACGAGGTGCTCCAGAGCGTTTTGCAGCCCACCGTGGACGAGCTGCGCCGGCGTGGCACGCCGTTCTCCGGGCTGCTCTACGCGGGCCTGGCGATCACCTCCCGCGGCGTGCGGGTGATCGAGTTCAACGCCCGCTTCGGCGACCCCGAGACCCAGGTCGTGCTGGCCCGGCTGCGCACCCCGCTTGCCCGGGTGCTGCTGCACTCCGCCAACGGCACGCTGGACAGCCAGCCGCCGCTGACCTGGCACGAATCCGCCGCCGTCACCGTGGTCGTGGCCTCCCACAACTACCCCGGCACTCCGCGCACCGGCGATCCGATCACCGGCCTGGACGAGGTCGCGGCGGCGGACGCCCCGCACGCCTACGTGCTGCACGCGGGCACCCGGCAGGAGGGTGACGCGGTGGTCAGCGCCGGCGGACGCGTGCTGTCGGTCACCGCCGTCGGCGAGGACCTGGCGGAGGCGCGCAGCCGTGCCTACGCGGCGGTGGAGCGCATCCGGCTGGACGGCTCCCAGCACCGCACCGACATCGCCCGCACCGCCGCCGGAGACTGACTCGGCCGCGGCGGCGGATCCCCGGCCCGCACTTCTGTCCGGAATCCGCCCTCAGCTTTGCCCAAAGCCATTCCATCGAGTGATGACTGAGCCATCCGGATGACGCCTGCCGGTGCCCTGACTAGGGTGCCGCGCAGGCGTTTCGGCGTGTTCCGGCACTTGGCCCACCGGCATTGCGATGTCAGTGGCGGGTGCCACAGTGGGGAACGTGACCGACGCCGCCACGAGGCAGCCCGAGGCAGGGCAGGAGGGGGTGACGTACAGCCGTGTCAGATCTCGCGAAGGGGATGGGTGAGGAGCGGGGCGCACAGGCCGCCCGGGCCCGTGCCCTGTCCGTGCTGCGGGTGCGCGGACGGGCGACGGCCGTGGCCCTGCTGCCCGCGGCGGTCGCCGTCGTGCTGCTGGCCGGCGGCGCGACCGGGCGGCTGACCGGCGCGGGCTGGGACGCCGCGCGCTGGGCGGTCTCGGTCCTCGCGGTGGCCGTGCTGGCGGCCGGGGCGGCGGTGGCCGCGGTGGTGGCCCGCGCCAGGCCGGCGCGCACCCCGACGGTGGACATCCCTGAGGAGTCCGCCCCCGACCTGTACCGACTGGTCCACGACCTCGCCGGGCGGATGGACGTGCCGGCGCCCTCGGCGATAGCGCTGACCCCGGACTGCGACAGTTGGCTGGAGGACCGCGCCATACCCGGCGCAGGGCGCGGCCGTGGCGCCGACGGCCCGCCGGTGCTGGTGATCGGCTCGCCCTTCCTGTGGTGGATGCGGGTGGCCGAGCTGCGGGCGGTGCTCGCCCCGGTGGTCGCCGGCACCGGCCCCTCGGCCCACCCGGACATAGCCGCCGCCCGCCGGTTCGTCCGCGGCCTGGACGCGGCGGTCGCCGCGGTCGAGCGCCCGGAGCCGGGCGCGGGCCGGGGAGGGGTACGCCGGTGGGGCGCGCAGTTCACCGGCGCGGTGGCCCGGATCCTGCTGCGCTCCTGCCGCGCCCACGCCGCCGAGATGGAGCGGGGAGTGGCGGCCGCCGGCTCGGAGCGCGCCCGGGCGGTGGACTACGGGCTGCGGATCGCCGCCCAGGAGCAGGTCGGCCTGGCGTACGCGGGCTGGGACCGGCTGCTGACGAGGGTGGCGCTGCCCGCCTGGCGGATGGGGCGCTGGCCGTCCCGGCTGGACGCGGGGGTCGTCTCGGCGCTGACCGAGCTGTCCCGGCGGGACCGGCTCGCCGAGGGGTACGCCTCCCGGCTGGGCGAGCGCCCCGCCTGCGACCTGCTGGAGGAGCCGGGCCTGGTCGACGAGGCCACCTCGCTGCTGGCCGCCCGGCTCTTCCACGGCGGCCCGGCCCGCCCCGGGCCGAGCTGGGCGCCGGTGGACTGGCAGGAGTATCCGGACGAGGTGGTCGACCGCACCTGGCGCACCGAGGCCGCCCGGCTGCACCGCGTCCTCGACCGCCTGGGCGTGCCGCGCGACGCCGACGCCACCCTCGCCCGGGTCATGGACCACCTCTCGACCGGCGCGGACCACGGCGGCGACGCCCTGGCCGCCGCGATCACCGCGGAGGTCTCCCGCACCGGGACGGCCCCGCACGTAACCGCCCCGTACGTGGCAGCGCCGCCCTTGACCGCCCCGCACGTGACCGCGCCGCACCCGGAGGCCGCGTCCACCGGGGCGCCGACCACCGACACACCGCTCACCGACACACCGCTCCCCGATGCGCCGACCACCGACACACCGCTCACCGGGACGCCGGCCCCGGGGGTGCCGACCACCGGGGCGCCGACTACCGGGACCGCGCCGGCCCCTTCCGCCACCAAGCCGGCACGCCCCGCCCCGGCGACCGCCGGCGGCCCGGACGGCGCCGACGAGCGGGCGACCGCTCCCACCCACGACGGCACCCCGGTCCCGGACGACGCCCGCCCGAGCCCCTGTCTCTTATACACATCT
>NZ_PVLV01000335.1 GCF_002982015.1 Streptomyces solincola | reverse complement strand
CGCCCAGCCCGGGCGGCGGCTCGCGCCAGCCGGAGGGCGCGGGCGGAAGCTGGCGGCGGCCGATCCGCAGCGAGCGCAGCGCCGGCAGGTCGGTGCGGCGGCCCAGGTCGGCGGTGGCCAGGGCCAGGCGGACCCCGGTCCAGTCCTCGCCGGTCCGCTGGGCGACGGAGGCGCGCATCACCAGTCGGCCGTCGCCGTCGCCCGTGCGGTAGGCGAGGCGGTACGCCGGAACCCAGACCGCGCCCGGCACCCCGTACTCCAGCTCCAGCTCCACCTGGGTGGCCGGGCCGGGCACGTCGAGCGCCAGCACCGCGCTGACCTCGGTGCGTACGCGGGACTGCGGCCGGTCGGTCGAGGCGCGGCGCAACCGGTCGGCGGCCACGGCGAGGCGGTGCTCCGTCTCGCGGACCTCCTGCTCCAGCTCGGCGAGGCGGGCGTGCAGCGCGGTGAGCCGCTCCTCGGTGAAGTCGGCCAGGGCCAGCCAGGCGTCCACCGGTGTGCGGCGGTGCGCCTCGTCGCGCCGGCGGGCGGGCAGGACCGGGCGGAGCGCGCCGACCTCCGCGATCAGGGCGAGCTGCCGGTCCCGGCGGTCGCGGACCGCGTCGCAGGCCTCCTCCAGCCTCTCCACCTCGCGCCGCAGGTCGCCGCCGCCATCCGTCCCGTCGGCGCCGCCGTCGGCGTCGGCGTCCGGTTCGGCGTCCCAGGCGACGCGCGCCTCGGTGACGCGCACCCCTGCGGGCGCCAGGGCCCGCACCCGCAGCGAGGCCGAATCGAGGGTGCGGGGCAGTCCGGTGACCCGCACCCGGCCGCCGGGCGGGACGTCGCCCCGGGCCCGTCGGCGGCAGAGGGCTCCCTGGGCGTACACGGTGACCGAGTCGAGCACCGAGGCCCAACCGCCCTGCGTTCCCGCCGTCATGACCGCTCCCCCGTCTCCCCTTGGTGAGGGGAGCCTACGCCAGGGTCCGGGCCAGGCGGCGCGCGGTGCGCACGGTCCGTCACCACCCCATCGGCGTACACCACCGCGCCGCCCGTGACCGTTCGGCCCAGCCTGAGGGCAGGTGGCGGGGGCACTGGTCCGGCCCGGGCGCCGCGCCGCGCCACCGCACGGACGGCCCCGGCCCTCGCGTACGTCAGGAGACCGCATGGACACCGCTTTTCCGAACGGGCCCCGCCGCGACTGGGAGCATGCCGTGGTCACCGGCGGCGCCGGGTTCGTCGGCTCGCACCTGTGCACCGCGCTGCTGGACGCGGGCGCGGCCGTCACCTGCGTGGACGACTTCAGCACCGGGCGGCGGGCCAACATAGCCGGGCTGCTGGACCGGGAGGGCTTCACGCTGGTGGAGGCGAACGTCTCCGAGCCGTTCGCGGTCAAGCGCCGCCCCGACCTGGTGCTGCACTTCGCGTCGCCGGCCTCTCCGGCGGACTACCTGCGGCTGCCGCTGCACACCCTGGAGGTGGGCAGTTCGGGCACCCGGCACGCGCTGGAGCTGGCGCACCGCAGCGAGGCGCGGTTCCTGCTCGCCTCGACGTCCGAGGTGTACGGCGACCCGCACCAGCACCCGCAGAACGAGCGGTACTGGGGCAACGTCAACCCGGTCGGCCCGCGCAGCGTGTACGACGAGGCCAAGCGGTTCGGCGAGGCGCTGACCACCGCGGAGGCCGAGGTGCACGGCACCGACGCCGGGATCGTGCGGCTGTTCAACACCTACGGCCCCGGGATGCGCGGCCACGACGGGCGGGCGGTGCCCACCTTCGTGCGGCAGGCGCTGGTGGGCGAGCCGCTGACGGTGACCGGCGACGGGATGCAGACCCGGTCGCTGTGCTACATCGACGACACGGTGGCCGGGATCCTGGCGGCCGCCGCGCACACGCTGCGCGGGCCGGTGAACATCGGCAACCCGCACGAGCTGACCGTGCTGGAGCTGGCCCGTCTGGTGATCGAGCTGACCGGGTCCTCCTCGGACGTGCGCTACGTCGACCGGCCGGTGGACGACCCGGCCGTGCGCTGCCCCGACATCACCCTGGCCCGGGACAAGCTCCAGTGGGAGCCGCGGGTGGACGCCGAGGAGGGGCTGCGGCGCACCATCGCGTGGTTCCGCGAGCACGCCGACGCCTCCTGAATCCGCGGCGGGGCGGCCCGGCCGGCGTCCGCGCGGGACCGGCCCGCTCCCCCGTCGAGCACCCCACCAGGCCCGTGGCCCCGTCCGGCCCAGGCTCCGACCGCAGGCCGCGAGGCCAGGCACCGACCCGCCGAAAGGCCAGGGACTCCATGCGCATCCTCGGAATCAACGCCCTCTTCCACGATCCGGCCGCCGCGCTGGTGATCGACGGGCACACCGTCGCCGCCGCCGAGGAGGAACGCTTCTCCCGCCGCAAGCACGGCAAGCGGCCGGTGCCGTTCTCCGCCTGGGAGCTGCCGGGCCAGGCGGCCGCCTGGTGTCTGCGGCGAGCCGGGCTGCGCCCGCAGGACCTGGACGCGGTCGCCTACTCCTTCGACCCGGAACTGGCGCGGGACGCGGGCGAGATGGGCCTGGACGACCCGTGGGACCACCTGCGGCAGACCTACGCCCGCCAGGCGCCGCACTTCCTGGCCGACGCGCTGCCGGGGCTGGACCCGGGCTTCGTGCGGTTCGTGCCGCACCACATGGCGCACGCCGCCTCCGGCGCGTTCGCCGCCGAGGGCGCGGACACCTCCTCCGTCCTGGTGCTGGACGGCCGCGGCGAGTGCGCCTCGCACCTGGCGGCGCGGCGGGTGCACAGCCGGCTGGAGCCGCTGCGCTCGCAGGAGCTGCCGCACTCGCTGGGCCTGGTGTACGAGGAGCTGACCGACCACCTGGGCTTCCTGCGCTCCTCGGACGAGTTCAAGGTGATGGCGCTGGCCTCGCACGGCCGGCCCCGGCTGCTGGCCGAGCTGCGCAGGTACGTGCACCCGACCGGGGACGGCGGCTTCCGGGCGACCGGGGTGCCGTGGGCGGAGTTCTGCCCGCCGCGCCGGCCGGACGAGGCCTGGACGCAGGACCACGCGGACGTGGCGGCCAGCGCCCAGGCGGTGCTGGAGGAGACGCTGCTGGACCTGGTGCGCTGGCTGCACGGCCAGACGCACGACCGGTTGCTGACGATGGCCGGCGGGGTGGCGCTGAACTGCGTGGCCAACGCCCGGATCGCGGCCGAGGGGCCGTTCGACCGGGTGTGGGTGCAGCCGGCGGCGGGGGACGCCGGGACGGCGCTGGGCGGGGCGCTGCTGCTGGCGGCCCGGGAGGGCGACGAGCCGGAGCCGATGCCGGGCGCGGACCTGGGCCGGGACTGGACGGACGCGGAGCTGGGAGCCTGGCTGAAGACGGCGGCGGTGCCGTTCGACCGGCCGCAGGACATCGCGGCGACGGTCGCGCAGACGCTGGCGGACAACGGGATCGTCGCGTGGTTCCAGGGGCGTTCGGAGTTCGGGCCGCGCGCGCTGGGGCACCGCTCGCTGCTGGCGCACCCCGGGCACGCGGGGAACCTGGAGCGGCTGAACGACGTGAAGGGGCGCGAGCAGTTCCGGCCGGTGGCGCCGATGGTGCTGGCGGAGCGGGCGGGCGAGCTGTTCACAGGTCAGATCCCCTCGCCGTACATGCTCTTCACGCACGGGGTCGCGGAAGGCTGGCGGGAGCGCATCCCGGCGGTGGTGCACGTGGACGGCACGGCCCGGATCCAGACGGTGGACGCCCGCACCGAGCCGCTGGTGGCCCGGATGCTGGGCGAGTTCGAGCGGCGCACCGGGCTGCCGGTGGTGGTCAACACCAGCCTGAACACGGCCGGCCGGCCGATGGTGGACGACCCCCGGGACGCGCTGGAGTGCTTCGGCTCCTCGCCGGTGGACCTGCTGGCGATCGGCCCGTACGCGGTGCGGCGCGGGGACTTCTTCCGCTCCGACGACACCGACGACGCCTCCCGGCGCCGGGGGGTGTGAGCGGTGGACATCCTGCTGTGGCATGTGCACGGGTCGTGGACGACGGCGTTCGTGCAGGGGCCGCACCGCTATCTGGTGCCGGTGACGCCGGACCGCTGCCCGGACGGGCTGGGCCGGGCGCGCACCTTCCCCTGGCCGGACTCGGTGGTGGAGGTGACCCCCGAGGAGCTGCGGGAGCACCCGGTGGACCTGGTGGTCCTCCAGCGGCCGCACGAACTGGAGCTCACCGAGCGGTGGCTGGGCGGGCGGCGGCCGGGCCGGGACGTGCCGGCGGTCTACCTGGAGCACAACGCGCCGGACGGGGACGTGCCGCTGACCCGCCATCCGTGCGCGGACCGCGCGGACCTGACGCTGGTGCACGTCACCCACTTCAACCGGCTCTTCTGGGACTGCGGGTCGACGCGCGCCGAGGTCATCGAGCACGGCGTGGTCGACCCGGGCCATCTGTACACCGGCCGGGTGGCGCGGGCCGCGGTGGTGGTCAACGAGCCGGTGCGGCGCGGGCGGCACACCGGCACGGACCTGCTGCCCGCGCTGAGCGAGGCCGCGCCGCTGGACGTGTTCGGGATGCGCACGGAGGGTCTCGCGGCCCATCTGGGGCTCGGCGAGGACCGGGTGCGCACGGCCGACCTGCCGCAGCGGGAGCTGCACGCGGCGATGGCCGAGCGCCGGCTGTACCTGCACCCGGTGCGCTGGACCTCGCTGGGCCTGTCGCTGCTGGAGGCGATGCACCTGGGGATGCCGGTGGTGGCGCTGGCGACCACCGAGGCGGTGGAGGCGGTGCCGGCCGGCGCCGGCACGCTGTCCACCCGGCCGGAGGTGCTGGCCCGGGCGGCCCGCCGCTATCTGGACGACCCGGCGGCGGCCGCCGAGGACGGGGCGCGGGCCCGGCAGGCGGCCCTCGAACGGTACGGGCTGAAGCGCTTCCTGGCCGACTGGGAGCGCCTGATGACGGAGGTGCGCTCATGACGTCCCTCGAACCGGCCGCGGCGACCCGGCCGTCCGGCGCCGCCACGCTGGGTCCGCCGCCGGCCGGCGGCCCGGGCGGCGGGCGCGCTCTGCGCCTGGCGCTGGTCTCCGAGCACGCCAGTCCGCTGGCGGCGCTCGGCGGGGTGGACGCCGGCGGGCAGAACGTGCACGTCGCCAAGTTGGCCGGGGCGCTCGCCGACCGGGGCCACCATGTGGTGGTCTACACCCGGCGGGACGACCCGGAGCTGCCCGAACGGGTCGCGCTGCGGCCCGGGGTGGAGGTCCGCCACGTGCCGGCCGGCCCGGCCGAGCAGGTGCCGAAGGACACGCTGCTGCCGTACATGGACGACTTCGGCGACTGGATGGCCCGGCAGTGGCGCACCCGCCCGCCGGACCTGGTGCACTCGCACTACTGGATGTCGGGGCTCGCCGCGCTGCGGGCGGTGCGCGCGGCCGGGCTGCCGCTGGTGCACACGTACCACGCGCTCGGCGCCGTCAAGCGGCGGCACCAGGGCGAGGCGGACACCAGCCCGGCCGAGCGGGTGGAGCGCGAGCGGGAGGTGGGCCTGGGCTGCGACCGGATCGTGGCCACCTGCCACGACGAGGTGTTCGAGCTGTCGATGATGCGGGTGCCGGTGGAGAAGGCCGGGATCGTGCCGTGCGGCGTGGACACCGAGCAGTTCCGCCCGGACGGGCCGTCCGCGCCGCGCACCGGCGGCCTGCCGCACCGGCTGGTGCAGTTGGGCCGGCTGGTGCCGCGCAAGGGCGCGGCGGTCGCGCTGGCGGCGCTCGGCCGGCTGCCCGACACCGAGCTGCTGATCGTCGGCGGCCCGCCGGCCGACCGGGTGGACGCCGACCCGGAGGTCCGCAAGCTCCGCGAGGAGGCCAGGCTGGCGGGCGTCGCCGACCGGGTGCGGTTCACCGGCGGCGTACCGCCGCACGAGGTGGCGCCGCTGCTGCGCAGCGCGGACGTGGTGCTCTGCCCGGCGGACTACGAGCCGTTCGGCATCGTGCCGCTGGAGGCGATGGCCTGCGGGCGGCCGGTGGTGGCCAGCGCGGTGGGCGGCCAGCTCGACACGGTGGCCGACCCGGCGACCGGCCGGCTGGTGCCGCCGCGCGACCCGGAGGCGCTGGCCGCCGCCGTCGCGGACCTGCTGGCCGATCCGGCGCTGCGGGCCTCCTGCGGGGCGGCCGGGCGGCGGCGGGTGCTCAGCCGGTACGGCTGGGGGCGGGTCGCGGCGGCCACCGAGCGGGAGTACGCCGCGGTGCTCGCGGCCCGCCGCGCGGTCACCGGGGCCGCCTGAGCCGCACCACCCCCTCCCCCAC
>NZ_PVLV01000334.1 GCF_002982015.1 Streptomyces solincola | reverse complement strand
GCCCCAACATCCTCTTCATCCTGGCCGACGACCTGGGCTGGGCCGACCTCTCCTCCTACGGCGCTCCCCACATCCGCACCCCCCACCTCGACCGGCTCGCCGCCCAGGGCGTGCGCTTCACCGACGGCTACTCCGGCTCCGCGACCTGCTCGCCGACCCGCTTCAGCCTCTACACCGGCCGCTTCCCCGGCCGCACCAGGGGCGGGCTCGCCGAGCCCATCGGCAACCGCACCCAGGGCCTGGACCCCGACCACCCCACCCTGGCCTCCCTCCTCAAGAGGGCCGGCTACGACACCGCCCTCATCGGCAAGTGGCACTGCGGCTGGCTGCCCGACTACAGCCCCACCAAGTCCGGTTGGGACGAGTTCTTCGGCAACTTCGGCGGGGCGCTGGAGTACTTCTCCAAACTGGGGCAGCTCGGCGACTACGACCTCTACGAAGGCGACGCCACCTACAAGGACCTGCGCTACTACACGACCATCCTCACCGAGCGCGCCGCCGACTACATATCCGGCCGCCGCCACCAGGGCCGCCCCTGGCTCCTCAACCTCAACTTCACCACGCCGCACTGGCCCTGGCTCACCGAGGAGGACGAGGAGCAAGGCGCCGAGATCGCCGCCAAGATCCGCTCGGGCGACGTCCTGGGCGCCCTCCTCCACCATGACGGCGGCTCGGTCGAGAAGTACACCGAGATGGTCCAGGACCTCGACGCCTCCATCGGCCGCGTGCTCGCCGCCCTCCGCCGCTCCGGCCAGGAGGAGAACACCATCGTCGTCTTCGCCAGCGACAACGGCGGCGAGCGCTTCTCCTACCAGTGGCCCCTCAGCGGTGCCAAGTCCTCACTCCTCGAAGGCGGCATCCGCGTCCCCACCATCCTCCGCTGGCCCGCCCGCGTCGACGGCCGCCAGGTCAGCCACCAGCCCGTCTACTCCCCGGACTGGACCGCCACCCTCCTCGAACTCGGCGGCGCCCGCCCCGACCCGGCCTACCCACTGGACGGCCACAGCCTCGCCGGCTACCTGCTGCGCGGCGAACGCGTCCCCGCCCGAGACCTCTTCTGGCGCGTCCGCGGCAACCGCGCCCTGCGCCGCGGCGACCACAAGTACTACCGCGACGCCCAGGGCCGCGACCACCTCTACGACCTCGCCGCCGACCCCCGCGAACAAGCCGACCTGGCCACCACCCGCCCCGCCCTCCTCGCCGACCTCAAGTCCGCCTGGGAACGCACCGACCGCACCCTCCTGCCGTACTCCGCCGCCTGACCACCCCGCGTCCGCCGGCACGCCCTACCCCCGCAGCCATCCCTTCAGCAACCGCCTCACCACCGGCATCGACACATACGTCATCAGCACGTTGAAGACGCACGCCACGACGGCGCTGCTCAGCACCAGCGGCAGCGCCGTCAGCCGCGGCACCAGCACATAGCCTCCCGCCAGCGAGATCGGGTAGATCGCCAGCGTCGCGCTGATCGCCATCTTCCACTTCGGCGGCGCGGGCCGAGTGGACCCCGGCTTGGCGAACCACGTCTCCATCCCCGTCAACTGCCGCCGGGCTATCTCGGTGTGCCGGTGCCCCTGGCAGTCGGCGAACCACGCCGCCCGCTCCGGGGACTCCTGCCACCGCCGGCACGCCTCCGCGTCCCGGAACCGGTGCACCAGGAACCACGGCGCCTCCCCGCCCGACGACCGGAAGAACCCGTACCCCAGATGCCCCTCGAACGTGGCCGCGCACTCCAGGATCCCCCGCGCCCACTTCTCGAAGGCGACCTCGTACCCCGCCTCCACCCGCCGCGCGATCAGCAGCGTCACCTCACCGCTGTCGGCCGGCACAGTGGTGTGCTCAAGGCTCACCGCAGTCACAAGTCCCCCTCATGATCACGCGCGCCCACCCTCCAGCCTACGACCCGACGGCGCTCCTTCCGCAAAGTGGTCCCGGGGGGGATGACGATGACGCGACGTACTCTGCTTCTGCCAGCGCCCTCACTGTCCTCACCGCCCTGACCAACCTCACCTCCGCCTGCTCGCCTTCCACCCCGCCTCCCGGCACCAAGTCCGGCGGCGGCTCGGGCGCCACCATCTCCTGGCCCCCGGCCGACTTCGACCCCGAGGGCGCGGCCACCATCCGCCTCTGCGTGGCCCGCACCTGCGAGCAGAGTTTTGCCACCGGCTTACACCGCGACGGCTCTCAGCGTGCTCATCGACCCTGGAGGGTTCACCATTCGTTTCGGCCTGACGGCTCGGAAGGCCTGCTGGGCGCTGGTCACCGCCCTGCGAGATCACGATAGGCGGACTATGGAAGGTGCCGAGAGCCCTGCCGCGCCACACCGACTGGCAGGGCTCCAGCGCGTACAAGTGCCGGCTGTACTACTCCGTCGAGGCGAGCCCGACGAAGCCCGCCCACGACTCGCGCGAGACCTTCAGGGCCGGTCCTGCCACGGCCTTCGAGTCACGGACGTGGACGACTCCCGCGCCGGCCGCGACCTCGACGCACTCGCCGCCCTCGGTTCCGCTGTAGCTGCTCTTGAACCAGGCGAGGGGCACAGTGTTGTTCATAGCTCTCCCAGCAACTTCTCGATGAACTCCAGCGACTCTCGCGGGCTGAGAGCCTGCGAACGGATGATCCCATAGCGCGCAGAGGCGAGAGTCGTCTGTTCGGGGTCGGTCACCAGGGTGCTGGTGTTCTGAGCCTCGACGTAGAGGAACTTCTTGCCGTCCTTGCGTGTGACGACGGTGAACGGGCCGTTTACGCCCGCATTGTCCTCGCAGTCAACGGGCATGACTTGAAGCTCGACGTTGCGCTTCTGGCCGATGAGGAGGAGGTGTTCCAACTGGCCCCGCAGTACGCCCTTGCCGCCGTATCGGTGCCGTAGGACCGACTCGTCCATCACGAAGCTCAGCAGAGGCGCCGGACGTCGATCGAAGATGTCCTGCCGGGCGAGTCGGGCAGCTACGCGCTGCTCGATGGTCTCCGTGTCCAGAGGCGGCCGCCGCATGGCGAGGAGTGACCTCATGTACTCCTCGGTCTGCGCGAGTCCGTGGCAGACCATGGTGCTGTACGACAGCAGCTCTATGGCCTGCTTCTCCAGTTGCGCCATGCCCTGGAAGAACACCGGGTACTGCGCCTTCTCGACTTCCTCCTTCCACACCGACAGGAGACCGTCCGCGTCGACCGCCTGGTCAGCGCGGTCGATCGCCCTCGGTGGCGGGATCCTGCGCCCCTGCTCGAAGGACGCGATGCTGGACGCCGAGTACCCGAGCCGTCTCCCCAGCTCCTCCCGCTCCATCCCCGCCCGCAACCGCAGCGTCTTCAGACTCTGCCCGAAGGCCGCGACCACGCCCTGCCCCGACTTGTCGGCGGCACGGCCACCGTCATCGGCGTCCTTGGCTTCTGACCCGAGCTCGGGCTCTGGCGCTGTCTGGTCCGACGTCATGCCCCGCCACCTGCCTCCCCGGAACGAGCATCTGGCCGGGCGCTCGTCCTGCCGTGCCCCGCGTACCTGTGTCGACGCCGCGCGTACAAGCATGTCGCGTCGGTGCGTCACCACTGGTCACGCTACGCCACCAGGGGGATCGTTCGGGCCATGAAGAGCAACCTCGACGGTTTTGGCAATACCTGCCAACAAGCCAGCGTCCAGACGTACTCGGGCACCCTGTCCCTCGCCATGCGGTTCACCTCCACGCCGCGCGGGGCCCGGCCCGCCCGCCGGCTGGTCGGCGTGCGGCTGCACGAGTGGGGGATGCCGTACGGGAGCGGGCCGCACGAGGCGGTGGTGCTGATCACCGCCGAGCTGACGGCGAACGCGGTGCGGCACGGGCACGTGCCGGGGAGGGGCTTTCACCTCGCCCTGCGTGGCACGGCCGAGCCCTGTCCCGTCGTCGTACGGGTGGAGGTGAGCGACACCCGGACCGAGCGGCAACTGCCTCGCCCTGGTGGTCTGCCCCAGCCCGACCCGCAGTCGACGGGTGGGCGGGGGCTGGTGCTCGTCGAGGGGCTGGCCGCCCGCTGGGGCTGGCGCCCGAGGGCGGGTGGACCCGGGAAGACGGTGTGGGCGGAGTACGAGATTCCGTAGCCAGAACCAGAGCCAGAGCCAGAGCCGGAGCCAGAGCCGGGGCCCGGGTTGACGCCCGGCCCCGGCTTACTGGTGCTCCGGCCCTCAGATGTCCCGGAAGATCTCGATCTGCGCCCCCACCGAGTTCAGGCGCTCCGCGAGGTCCTCGTAACCCCGGTTGATGACGTACACGTTCCGCAGCACCGACGTGCCCTCGGCCGCCATCATGGCGAGCAGGACGACGACGGCCGGGCGCAGGGCGGGCGGGCACATCATCTCGGCGGCGCGCCAGCGGGTGGGGCCTTCGACCAGGACGCGGTGGGGGTCGAGGAGTTGGAGGCGGCCGCCGAGGCGGTTGAGGTCGGTGAGGTAGATGGCCCGGTTGTCGTAGACCCAGTCGTGGATGAGGGTCTGGCCCTGGGCGGTGGCCGCGATGGCGGCGAAGAAGGGGACGTTGTCGATGTTGAGGCCGGGGAACGGCATCGGGTGGATCTTGTCGATGGGTGCTTCGAGTTTGGAGGGGCGGACCGTGAGGTCGACCAGGCGGGTGCGGCCGTTGTCGGCGGCGTACTCGCCGGAGCGGTCGTGGTCCAGGCCCATCTCCTCCAGGACCGCCAGCTCGATCTCCAGGAACTCGATGGGCACCCGGCGGATGGTCAGCTCCGACTCGGTGACGACGGCGGCGGCGAGCAGGCTCATCGCCTCGACCGGGTCCTCGGAGGGGGAGTAGTCCACGTCGACGTCGATCTGCGGGACGCCGTGGACGGTGAGGGTGGTGGTGCCGATGCCCTCGACCCGCACGCCCAGGGCTTCGAGGAAGAAGCAGAGGTCCTGGACCATGTAGTTGGAGGAGGCGTTGCGGATGACGGTGACGCCCTCGTGGCGGGCGGCGGCGAGGAGGGCGTTCTCGGTGACGGTGTCGCCGCGCTCGGTCAGGACGATGGGGCGGTCGGGGGTGACGTCCCGGTCGACCTCGGCGTGGTAGAGGCCCTCGGTGGCGGTGATGTCCAGGCCGAAGCGGCGCAGCGCGATCATGTGCGGCTCGATGGTGCGGGTGCCCAGGTCGCAGCCGCCGGCGTAGGGCAGCTTGAACTGGCGCAGCCGGTGCAGCAGCGGGCCGAGGAACATGATGATGGAGCGGGTGCGGCGGGCCGCGTCGGCGTCGATGGCGGCCATGTCGAGGTGGCCGGGCGGGATGATCTCCAGGTCGAGGCCGTCGTTGATCCAGCGGGTGCGCACCCCGATGGAGTTGAGGACTTCGAGGAGGCGGTAGACCTCCTCGATGCGGGCGACCCGGCGCAGGGTGGTGCGGCCCTTGTTGAGGAGGGAGGCGCACAGCAGGGCGACGCAGGCGTTCTTGCTGGTCTTGACGTCGATCGCGCCGGAGAGGTGGCGGCCGCCGACGACGCGCAGGTGCATCGGGCCGGAGTAGCCGAGGGACACGATCTCGCTGTCGAGCGCCTCACCGATGCGCGCGATCATCTCAAGGCTGATGTTCTGGTTGCCGCGCTCGATGCGGTTGACGGCGCTCTGGCTGGTGGCCAGCGCCTCGGCGAGCTGCGTCTGTGTCCAGCCACGGTGCTGGCGGGCGTCACGGATGAGCTTGCCGATGCGTACGAGGTAGTCGTCTGACATGTCCGCAGGTTATCTCAGATATGAGATGTTCTCGCGGTGGGGGTGGTGAAGGAGTGACGTGTACACCGGCTCCTGGTGACGCGTGCACCGGCTCCCGCTCCAAGCGTGGGGCGGTATCGGCGGCGGCGCGCGGTGGGGGCGGCCGGACGGGTGGCCCGCCCCTCGACGGGTACCCGCCGGGCGGCATGGCAGTCGGTCCGGCGGGTGTGAGGGGGCGGTCACACGCGTCAGGGCATGACCGGGCGACGGTCATGTACTAGAGTTATCTCGACATCGAGATATCTGTCGGAAGGCGCACCGCAGTGGCACCGTGGCCGCGCCGACCCGGTAAGGGTTACCTAACTAAGTCTTACCTTAGCGGATCGGCGCAGAGTCGTCGCGGCAGGATGCGGTGGGAACGCGCACATTGAAGAAGGAGACTGTCGTGTCGGCGAACAGCTTCGACGCCCGCAGCACGCTGCGCGTGGGCGACGAGTCGTACGAGATCTTCAGGCTGGACAAGGTCGAGGGGTCCGCGCGCCTCCCGTACAGCCTGAAGGTCCTGCTGGAGAACCTGCTCCGCACCGAGGACGGCGCGAACATCACCGCCGACCACATCCGCGCCCTGGGCGAGTGGGACTCGCAGGCCCAGCCCAGCCAGGAGATCCAGTTCACCCCCGCCCGGGTGATCATGCAGGACTTCACCGGCGTCCCCTGCGTGGTGGACCTCGCCACCATGCGCGAGGCCGTCAAGGAGCTCGGCGGCGACCCGGCGAAGATCAACCCGCTCGCCCCGGCCGAGCTGGTCATCGACCACTCCGTCATCGCCGACAAGTTCGGCACCGCCGACGCCTTCGGGCAGAACGTGGAGCTGGAGTACGGGCGCAACAAGGAGCGCTACCAGTTCCTGCGCTGGGGCCAGACCGCGTTCGACGAGTTCAAGGTCGTCCCGCCCGGCACCGGCATCGTCCACCAGGTCAACATCGAGCACCTGGCGCGCACGGTCATGGTGCGCAACGGCCAGGCGTACCCGGACACGCTGGTGGGCACGGACTCCCACACCACGATGGTCAACGGCCTCGGCGTGCTGGGCTGGGGCGTCGGCGGCATCGAGGCCGAGGCCGCCATGCTCGGTCAGCCGGTCTCCATGCTGATCCCGCGCGTCGTCGGCTTCAAGCTCACCGGTGAGCTGAAGCCCGGCACCACCGCCACCGACCTGGTGCTCACCATCACCGAGATGCTGCGCAAGCACGGTGTCGTCGGCAAGTTCGTGGAGTTCTACGGCGAGGGCGTGGCCGCCACCTCGCTCGCCAACCGCGCCACCATCGGCAACATGTCGCCGGAGTTCGGCTCGACCGCCGCGATCTTCCCGATCGACGGTGAGACGCTCAACTACCTCAAGCTCACCGGCCGCAGCGAGCAGCAGGTCGCGCTGGTCGAGGCGTACGCCAAGGAGCAGGGCCTCTGGCTGGACCCGGCCGCCGAGCCGGACTTCTCCGAGAAGCTGGAGCTGGACCTCTCCACCGTCGTCCCCTCCATCGCCGGCCCCAAGCGCCCCCAGGACCGCATCGTCCTGGCCGAGGCCGCCGAGCAGTTCCGCAGCGACGTCCTCAACTACGTCGAGGCCGGCGTCACCGGCGGCGACGACCGCCGCTCCGGCGTGCCGCAGCAGGAGAAGCCGCACGGGGTCGCCTCCCCGGTGGACGAGGCGAGCGCCGAGTCCTTCCCGGCCTCCGACGCCCCCGCCTACGGGCACGACGACAACGGCTCCGGCGCCCCGCAGTCCGGCGGCCGCGGAGTCGACACCAGCCCGTCCAACCCGGTCACCGTCACCGCCCCCGACGGGTCGACGTACGAGATCGACCACGGCGCGGTCACCGTCGCCGCGATCACCTCGTGCACCAACACCTCCAACCCGTACGTCATGGTCGCCGCCGCGCTGGTGGCCAAGAAGGCGGTGGAGAAGGGCCTGACCCGCAAGCCGTGGGTCAAGACCACCCTGGCCCCCGGCTCCAAGGTCGTCACCGACTACTTCGACAAGGCGGGCCTCACCCCGTACCTCGACAAGGTCGGCTTCAACCTCGTCGGCTACGGCTGCACCACCTGCATCGGCAACTCCGGCCCGCTGCCGGAGGAGGTCTCCAAGGCGGTCAACGACCACGACCTCGCGGTGACCTCGGTGCTGTCGGGCAACCGGAACTTCGAGGGCCGGATCAACCCCGACGTCAAGATGAACTACCTGGCGTCCCCGCCGCTGGTCGTCGCCTACGCGCTGGCCGGCTCCATGAAGGTGGACATCACCCGCGACGCGCTCGGTGTGGACACCGAGGGCAAGCCGGTCCACCTCGCGGACATCTGGCCGACCGAGGCCGAGGTCAACGACGTCGTCGCCAACGCCATCGGCGAGGACATGTTCAACAAGTCCTACGCGGACGTCTTCGCCGGCGACGCGCAGTGGCAGGCGCTGTCCATCCCGACGGGCAACACCTTCGAGTGGGACGCCGAGTCCACCTACGTGCGCAAGCCCCCGTACTTCGAGGGCATGGAGATGGAGCCGTCCCCGGTCGGCGACATCACCGGCGCCCGGGTGCTCGCCAAGCTCGGCGACTCGGTCACCACCGACCACATCTCCCCGGCCGGCGCCATCAAGGCCGACACCCCGGCCGGCCAGTACCTCACCGAGCACGGTGTGGAGCGCCGCGACTTCAACAGCTACGGCTCGCGCCGCGGCAACCACGAGGTCATGATCCGCGGCACGTTCGCCAACATCCGCCTGCGCAACCAGATCGCGCCGGGCACGGAAGGCGGCTACACGCGGGACTTCACGCAGGCCGACGCTCCGGTGGCGTTCATCTACGACGCCTCCCGCAACTACATCGAGCAGGACATCCCGCTCGTCGTGCTCGCGGGCAAGGAGTACGGCTCCGGCTCGTCCCGCGACTGGGCGGCCAAGGGCACCGCGCTGCTCGGCGTCAAGGCCGTCATCGCCGAGTCCTACGAGCGCATCCACCGCTCGAACCTGATCGGCATGGGCGTGCTGCCGCTCCAGTACCCGGAGGGCGGCTCGGCCGAGGAGCTGGGCCTGACCGGTGAGGAGACCTTCTCCATCACCGGCGTCACCGAGCTGAACGACGGCACCACCCCCCGTACGGTCAGGGTCTCCACCGACACCGGCGTGGAGTTCGACGCGGTCGTCCGCATCGACACCCCCGGCGAGGCGGACTACTACCGCAACGGCGGCATCATGCAGTACGTGCTGCGGAGCCTGATCCGCAAGTAGGCACGACAGGCACGACACGAGGAGGAGCCGCACCCCGAGACGGGGTGCGGCTCCTTCGCCGTCGCGGGAGGCGTCCTACCGCCCGCCCGCCAGGAGCTCGACCTCGGCGAGCACCGCCGGGCCGCCCGCGACCGCCTCCGGCACCAGCCGGTAGCGGGGGTACGTCCCGGGCCGGTCGACCGTGAAGACGCGGGTCTGCCGGTCCCAGGCGAACGACTGGCCGGAGCGGACGTCCAGGTCGCGCCAGTCCGTGCCGTCCCGGGAGCCCTGGAGCCGCCAGCCCGCCGGGGCCTTGGCCCGGTCAGCCGAGGTGAGGGTGTACTGCACGGCCCGGGCGCCGGACGCCGGCGCCGGCAGCTCCACCGACTCCACGGGGGCCGAGGTCGCCGAGGTGTCGTCGACCAGGGCGCCGGCGCCGGACAGGACGTCGCGGCGGGGCGTGGGCACCCGGTCGTCGGTGGTGATGGACACCGGGGCGGCCCGGGCGCCCGTCCCCCAGGCGGAGGGGCGGGGGCCCATGGCGAAGTCCAGGGCGCCGCCGCGGGCCAGCAGGTCGTGGGGGAGCGCGGTGGAGTCCCAGCGCTTGCCGTTGACCTTCAGGCCCTGCACATAGATGTTGCGGTCGCTGTTGTCCGGCGCGCGGACGGTCAGGGTGCGGCCGTTGTCCATCCTGACGGTCGCCTTGGTGAACAGCGGCGAGCCGACCGCGTACTCCCCGCTGCCCATCACCAGCGGGTAGAAGCCGAGCGCGGAGAACAGCCACCAGGCCGACTGCTCGCCGTTGTCCTCGTCGCCGTGGTAGCCCTGGCCGATCTCGCTGCCGGTGTAGAGGCGGGAGAGCACCTCGCGCACCTTCTCCTGCGTCTTCCAGGGCTGGGAGGCGGCGTTGTACATGTACGTGGCGTGGTGGGCGACCTGGTTGGAGTGCCCGTACTGGCCCATCCGCACGTCCCGCGCCTCGGTCATCTCGTGGATGACGCTGCCGTAGGAGCCGGTGAACTCGGGCGAGGCGGTCTCCGGGGTGGCGAAGTAGGCGTCCAGCTTGCCCGCGAGGCCGGCGCGGCCGCCGTAGAGGTTGGCCAGGCCCCGGCTGTCCTGCGGGGCGGTGAAGGCGTAGCCCCAGCCGTTGGTCTCGGTGTAGTCGTAGCCCCAGATCCGCGGGTCGTACGCGCCGCTGGGCACCCGCCACGCCCCCTTGGGGTCCTTGCCCTGGAAGAAGCCGGCCTCGGCGTCGAAGAGGTTGACGTAGCCGCGGGCGCGGTTGAGGAAGTACGCCGCCTCCTCGCGGTAGCGGGGCTTCTTGGTCTTCCGGTGCAGGGCCTCGGCCATCTTCGCCAGGCCGTAGTCGTTGAGGTAGCCCTCGAGGGACCAGGACAGGCCCTCGTGGGTGGCCGTGGAGGCGTAGCCGAGGAAGGGCGAGGTGTCCATGCCCTTGCGGCCCACGCCGGAGGACGGCGGGACGACGGTGGCGTTCTTCAGGGCCGCCTCGTACGCCGCCTCCGCGTCGAAGTCGACGCCCTTGACGTACGCGTCGGCGAACGCCACGTCCGAGGAGGTGCCGGTCATCAGGTCCGCGTAACCGGGCGATGACCAGCGGGAGATCCAGCCGCCGTCCTTGTACTGCTGCACGAAGCCGTCCACCAGCTCGCCGGCCGCGCGCGGGGTGAGGAAGGAGTACGCCGGCCAGGTGGTGCGGTAGGTGTCCCAGAAGCCGTTGTTGACGTACACCCGGCCGTCGACGATCTTCGCGCCGGTCCCGGTGGGGGTGTTCTGGCCGGTGGGCGCGGAGAACGGCGAGGCGTACCGGTCCTTGCCGGCCGCCTTCTCGAAGCCGGAGTTGGGGTAGAGGTAGAGCCGGTAGAGGTTGGAGTAGAGGGTGGTGAGCTGGTCGCGGGTGGCCCCCTCGACGCTCACCCGCCCCAGGATGCGGTCCCAGGCGGACTGGGCCTTCTCCCGGACGCGCTCGAAGCGGGAGCCCGCGGGGAGTTCGGCGGCCAGGTTGGCCTTCGCCTGCTCGGTGCCGATCAGCGAGGTCGCCATCCGCAGGGTGACGGTGCGGTCCTTGCCGGCGTCGAAGCGGAAGTGGCCCTTCACGCCCTCGGCGGCCGAGTCGGTGACCGGCGCGTCGAAGACGCCGTAGACGAACATCCGGCTCGCGCCGGCGGACAGGCCGCTCCTGACGTCCGAGTAGCCGGTGAAGGAGGAGGTGGCGGGATCGAGCGTCAGGCCGCCCTGGGTGGTGACGTTGTCGAAGACGACGGAGGCGTCCGCGCCGGGGTAGGAGAAGCGCATCATCGCGGCGTGGTCGGTGGGGGTGATCTCGGCCTTCAGGCCGTTCTCGAACCGTACGCCGTAGTAGTGCGGCTTCGCCGTCTCGTTCTCGTGGCGGAACGGCAGCGCCCGCTTGACCCGGTCGGTCTCCGGCGCACCAGGCCCCGCGGAGGGCAGCAGTTGGAAGGTCTGCCGGTCGCCCATCCAGGGGCTCGGTTCGTGGCTGGCCGCCAGCGCCTGGAGGGCGGGCAGGTTGTCGGCGTTGTTGCCGCGCGCGTAGTCGTACAGCCAGCTCGTGGAGGCCGCGTTGGTCACCGGCGTCCAGAAGTTGAAGCCGTGCGGCACCGCCGTCGCCGGGAAGGTGTTGCCCCGGGAGAACGAACCGCTGGAGTTGGTGCCCCGGACGGTCGACGCCCAGTCGGAGGGCCGGCCCGGCCGCTCCAGCCGGGGCGCGGGGCGCAGGGAGACGTCGTCGATCCAGCCCTGGAACTTCGCCGGCCCCTTCGGCGCGTCGTACGCCACCAGGATCCGGTCCACCCGCCTGCCGGCCGCCACCGTGCCGATCGAGGCGGTCACCTGGTTCCACTGGTTGACGTAGAGCCGCTTGGCCGCGCCCTGCCCCCGCGGGGAGAGCCCGCCGCCGTGGCTGTCGACCGCGCGGAGCCCGCTGAGGTAGCTGCCGTCGGTGAAGGCCAGGTCGATCGAGACGTGGGTGGCCGGGTACTTCAGGTCGGTCTCGGCCATCGCGGGGAAGATCCGGTACGACAGCTCGGTGTCCCGGCGGACCGCGACGTCCACGTCGAAGACCTTGTTGTACGAGTAGCCGCGCCCCTGGGCGGTGTGCGAGCCGGCGTAGCGCAGGGCGCGCACGCCCGTGTAGCCGGCATTGGCCTTGGCGGTGGGGGAGCCGCCCGGACCGCGGTCCACGCGGCTGCGCATCTCCGGCGGGACCGGGGCGTTCTCGTCGCCGTCGGAGAACTGCACGTCGGAGAGCTGGACGATGGAGGAGGTCCCGGCGGTGGCGGTGATCTCCAGCCGGTAGTGCGCGTACGCGGCCGGTTCGTCGACGTCGTAGGTCCTGGTCTCGAAGCGCTTGGCGAAGGTCTGCTTCTCGCGGGTGTCCAGGACGGTCCACCTGCTGCCGTCGGCCGAGCCCTTGAGCGTCCAGGTGCCGGGGTCGCGCTCGGCGTGGTCGTTGGCCGAGGTCAGCGCGTAGGCGGCGACCTGCACCGGCTTGTCGAAGTCGAACTCCGCCCAGGCGGTGGAGGCGAAGGTCAGCCACTTGGTGCCGGGCTGGAGGTCGACCAGGTTCTCCTTGGTCTCCCCGGCGCCCGCGTTCTCGCCGCTGGCCCGCACGGTGGTCACCCGGTCGGTGACGTTGCCCGGGATGCCGGTGGAGAAGCCGCCGTCCACGCCGGAGGCGAGCGGGCCCCCGGCGGCGTCGGTCTCCACGGTGTCCTGCCAGTCCGGTTTCCGCTCGTCCGGCTCGAAGGAGGAACGGAACTGCGCCGACGGAGCGGCGGGACGGTCGGGTCGGGCGGGCAGGGCCAGCGCGGCCGAGGGGGCGGCGGTGGCCCTGCCCGCC
>NZ_PVLV01000333.1 GCF_002982015.1 Streptomyces solincola | reverse complement strand
CCCCCAGCCCACCCCAGGCCGCGACGTCCTCGTACAGACCTTCGCCCTCGCTCACATTGGTCACCCCCACCCCATTGCCCCGAGAACCATGTCACCGCCGACCACCGTGGGCACCAACCCCCTACGAGGCCTCTGGTCATGACCACCAAGCCAGGAGCCTGCGCGCTCCTGCGCGGATACTCGCCCTTTCGACCCTCACCGGATGCAGCACGACTGGCGACAGGCCCACCAGTCCTCCGTCCGCGGGCACCAGCACCACGCACGAAGCCGCCGACCACGACGCCAGGAAGTACAGCGTCAAGATCGCCTACTTCGCGAAGGACACCAGTCCGAACCTCAACCTCTTCATCACCAGCGGCTGCTACCAGGTACCGGACGGCCAACGGGTCGAATGACTCCTCGTCAAGAGCGCCCGGAGCCGGTGCCCTCGCACCGCTTACAGGCGCTGGTCCCGGACCAACGGTCCGGGACCTCCTCCGCATCCTGCCTCGCCTCCCCCTGCCGCACGTCACGGGAGTCGGCAGACGCCTCAGGAGCCGACAATGCCCTCGTCCCCCATGGCCGCGGACACGTGCGTCACCACGTAGCGGTGGTAGCGGCGTGGTGCTCCCGGAGAACGGTGCGGTCCAGTGGTGCTGCCTCTGGGAGATGCAGGGGTGCACCGTTCAGAGGGCTGTATGCGGCGTGGCCTGCGATGCTCGGTGCGACGCACACCGTCAGGTCCTGTGCGATGGCCAGCAGGCCACTGTCGAAGAGACGGTGGATGTCCGAGCGCAGGAGCAGTCCCTCCCCGACGAGATGCCGTTCCGCGGTCGCGAACGGCCGAAGGTGAGCAGCTTCGAGCACCTCCGCCGGCGCTGCGCCGGTAACGGCACAGACCAGCCCGTACTGTCGGACCAGGGCTCTGCGGAACGCATCCTGACCGCGTCGAGCCGCTGCCGTCGTCCGCCTGCGCCCCCCGGGCAACTCGAAGGGGCGGTGCCTTTCCCCTCCGGGCCTTCGGCTCTGCTGAGGGAGGCGGACTCCCCGTGAGGCCACTGCGGCAAGCGTTCTCACCCTGTCCATGGCTTTGATCGACTGCTGGTCGGACCTGCTGAGGCTGAGGTCGGCCAGTCGGGCCTTGTCCAAGCTCCCTTCAAGAGGCTGCCAGGTGCCACCGTAGTGAGCCCTGTAGTTGGTCACCCGGATCGATTCCACCCTCGGGCGGTCGAAGACGGTGGAACACGGGCTGCAGCGATAGCGGGGCAGCTGGGACGTCCGCCCTTTGAACCCGGTGCTTCCGCACTGCGGACATCGGCTGCGAAGCTTCTCCTGGTTCCGGATCACCTCCAGCTCTTCCACGTACCCGATGCCAAGGGCTTCGGTGCCGGTACGGACGACGACAAGATCACCCACTGCGACCCGACGATGGTTTCCCACAGTCGAGTCGTAGCTGTAGGACTCCTCCACAACGTCGTCGTAGCCGGCATTTCCCTGGAATTGCCGTCCCTCTTCCACGACCAGGAACGACCAGGCGTTGCCTCGTGCGATCGCCGTCGCGACCTCCACCGCATCCATGGCGGGATCATACGAACAGGTAGTAATACCGAGAGGGGCAGCCGCTGGTGCTCAGCGCTGCCCGCCTGTGGTCCTGGTCCGCCGCCCCCAGTCCGGGCTGCAGGAACGGAACGGCCGAGCGACAGGGCACGGAAGTCCACTGCCGGCGTCCGGCCGGTCGCCCTTCCCCGCCGGACTCGTCCCGGGGAGGCGCACCGCCTGGAGCGCTCCGCCGGGGCCCGGCAGGACGGACACCGGCACAGCGGAGCTGGACGGTGCCCGAACCCAGCGCGAAGGGCCGGCGCTCGGGTGTTCCCCGGCCGCCGACCCTTCATCCATCGAGCCCCCTGTCGGGTTCGAACCGACGACCCCCGCTTTACAAGAGCGGTGCTCTGGCCAGCTGAGCTAAGGAGGCGCTGCGGGACGAGTGTAACCGGACACGGCCTCGTCACGGTCGGGATTCCGGGGGCGGCGGCTGCTGACAGGAGGCGGTGGGCGGGGTACCGTCACGGCAGTCCGCGACGTGGACTAGACCCCTGGGCAGCGGCGGGCGCCGCTGGACGGGGGCCTCCTTTACTCGGATCGTCCGGCACGTTCCTGCCGGTGAAGGGACCGCATCACCATGGCTTCTGTCACGTTCGACAAGGCGACCCGGCTGTACCCCGGGGGCACCAAGCCCGCCGTCGACCAGCTCGACATCGAGATCGCGGACGGGGAGTTCCTCGTCCTGGTCGGCCCGTCCGGCTGCGGCAAGTCGACCTCGCTGCGCATGCTCGCCGGACTGGAGGACGTCAACGGCGGCGCCATCCGGATCGGTGAGCGCGATGTCACCCACCTGCCGCCGAAGGACCGGGACATCGCCATGGTGTTCCAGAACTACGCGCTCTACCCGCACATGTCCGTCGCCGACAACATGGGCTTCGCGCTCAAGATCGCCGGCGTGAACAAGACGGACATCCGGGCGAAGGTCGAGGAGGCAGCGAAGATCCTCGACCTCACCGAGTACCTGGACCGCAAGCCGAAGGCGCTCTCGGGCGGTCAGCGGCAGCGGGTCGCGATGGGCCGCGCGATCGTGCGTGAGCCGCAGGTCTTCCTGATGGACGAGCCGCTGTCGAACCTCGACGCCAAGCTGCGTGTGTCGACCCGTACGCAGATCGCGTCGCTGCAGCGCCGGCTCGGCATCACGACCGTGTACGTCACCCACGACCAGGTCGAGGCGCTGACCATGGGCGACCGGGTCGCCGTCCTCAAGGACGGGCTGCTCCAGCAGGTGGACACCCCGCGCAACATGTACGACCGCCCGGCGAACCTGTTCGTCGCCGGCTTCATCGGCTCCCCCGCCATGAACCTGGTGGAGGTGCCGATCACGGACGGCGGGGTGAAGTTCGGCAACAGCGTGGTGCGGGTGTCGCGGGACGCGCTGGCGGCGGCCGCCGACCGGGGCGACACCACGGTGACCGTGGGCGTCCGGCCGGAGCACTTCGACGTCGTCGAGCACGGGGGCGGCGCGGGCGCCTCGCTGCGCAAGGACGACGACAGCGAGGCGGCCGGGCTGGCCGTGTCGGTCAACGTGGTGGAGGAGCTGGGCGCGGACGGGTACGTCTACGGCTCCGCGAAGGTCGGCGGCGACGCCCACAAGGACCTGGTGGTCCGCGTCGGCGGCCGCGCCATCCCGGAGAAGGGCTCCGTGCTGCACGTGGTCCCCCGCTCGGACGAGATGCACGTCTTCTCGACCTCGACCGGCGAGCGGCTGTCCGACGTGTGACCGCGCGGCACCACAAGACGCGTGTGCGGCCCCGTACTCCGGTGCGGGGCCGCCGCGGTTGCACGCCCGTACCAGACGGTGGACGCCCGCGCCGAGCGGCCTCCGCCCACGGCAGGCGATCCACGCCCACGGCGAACGAACTGCTGATCATCTTTGGGGACAAATACCCCGGCATAGCGGTCGATTCGGGCGGCCCCGTCAACACGTCATTCGAAAAGGAGCATCGAACCATCCCTCGTGGGGGTGACTAAATGTCTCCAAATTACTACCGGCCGCTACGCTCACGTCCGTGACCCACAGCGCACGCCGCATCGGCCGTTCCCTCGCCTTCGTCCTGCCCGTCGTCCTGGTGCTCTCCGGGACCCTCGCGGTCGCCAGCGTCCCGTGGGCGGGCAACACCGCCGGTACGCAGATGCTCACCGCGTCCTCCGAGAACGTCTCGGCGCCGGCCGCCAAGACCGCCGCGCCCCAGGACGTCCTGCGCGACAAGCTCCTCGCCGAGCTCCAGCAGAAGGACCCCGGCTTCGCCCTGACGAGTCTCCAGCGGGAGGTGGAGGAGCGGCCGTCGCTCGCCAAGCACTGCATGTCGATCGCCAAGGCCCTCGGCCGCGCCGCCGTCGACCACTACGGCCCGGTGCGCGCCCAGACCTACTCGCGGCCGGTCTGCGACACCTCGTTCGCCTCCGGCGTCGCCAACGTCCGCTGAGTGTGCGGCGGCACGCCCGCAGGGCCGGTGGGGCCCTAGGGTGCGGCCCATGCAGCAGCACTCCTCTCCCACGCAGGCCGTGGTCCTGGCGGGCGGCCAGGGTTCGCGCCTGCGCCCCTACACCGACGACCGCCCCAAGCCGATGGTCGAGATCCCGGGCACCGGGACCCCGATCATCGGCTTTCAGCTTGCCTGGCTGGCCGCGGAGGGCGTGACGGACGCCGTCATCTCCTGCGGCCACCTGGCCGGCGTGCTGGAGGAGTGGCTGAGCCGGGCCGAACTGCCCCTGCGGGTCCGCACGGTGGTGGAGGACGAGCCGCTGGGGCGGGGCGGCGGGCTGAAGTTCGCCGCGGCCCGGCTGCCGCACCCCGAGCAGCCCTGGTACGCCACCAACGGGGACATCTGGACCCGCTTCCCGCTGCGCGAGATGGCCGCCTTCCACGCCGAGCGGGACGCCCTCGCCACGCTCGCGCTGGCCCGGCCCCGTATCCCCTGGGGCGCGGTCGAGACGGACGCCTTCGGGCACATCACCGACTTCGTCGAGGCGCCCCCGTCGCCGTACCTGATCAACGCGGGTGTGTACGTGTTCGCGCCGGCCTTCGCCGACCTGCTGCCGGACAGCGGCGACCACGAGCGCACCACGTTCCCCCGGCTGGCCCGTGAACGCCGGCTGGCTGGCTTCCCGTTGCCTCAGGGCGCGTACTGGCGCGCGATCGACACGGCGAAGGATCTGCGGGAGGCGGCGCGGGAACTGACCCGCATGGACGCTGAGAAGGGGAGCTGAGGCCGGGAACGGCGAAAGGGGCGGCGGCCGCGGGGAACGATCCCGCGGCCGCCGCCCCTCGCGTACGAGCGGGGGCGACGGCTCCTGCGAGCCGCCGCCCCCCCTCGTGAGGGCCCGTGTCAGCCCAGCAGGCCGCCCAGCGGGTTGCTGTTGCCGCCGCCGGAGCCGGAGCCGCCGGTCGAGCCGGAGGAGGAGCCGGACGAGCTGCCGCCGCCGTCGCTGCCGCCGCCGGAGGAGGCGTCCTCGCCGCCGCCGGAGCCGGAGCCGCCGGTGGAGGAGGAGAAGTCGCCGTCGCCGCCGCTGCCCGCGCCGGCGGTGGGACCGGCGCTGGTGGTCGGCGGGGGCACCGGCTCGGACTGCTGCGGGGCCTCCTCGCCGGCGCCCTGGGTGGCGGTGGGCTGCTCGGCGACGTCCTGCTCGGCCTCGGGGGCGCTGTCCTCGGTGGGCTCGGCGGACCGCTCGGCGGCCGGGGAGCCGGCGGTGGAGGCGGTGGGCTCGGGGCGGCGGGTGGCCGCGTCGGGCGAGGTGGAGGAGCGCTGGCGCTGCTCCTGCTCGCGGGGCAGCACCTGGCCGGGCAGGTGGTTGACCGGGTCGCCGTCGGGGCCGGGCACGGTGACCATCTGGGTGGAGCGGACGGCGCCGGCGGGG
>NZ_PVLV01000332.1 GCF_002982015.1 Streptomyces solincola | reverse complement strand
GCGAGGGGGCGGGGGCGTGGACCGCGGTGGCGGGCGGGGCGCCGGCGCGGGCGGGCGGGTCGCTGGTGGGGCGGGTCGGCAGCGCGGAGTGGGATCTGCTGACCGACGCGGTGCACTGGTCCTCCGAGCTGTTCACCCTCTTCGGGCGGCCGCAGGGCTCCCGGCCGCTCGCCCTGGACGAGCTGCCGTCCGTGGTGTTCGCGGAGGACCAGCCGCTGCTGACCACGATGGTGACGGGCTGTCTGGTGGACGGCAAGTCCCTGGACGGGGAGTTCCGGATCGTCCGGGGCGACGGCCGGGTGCGGACGGTGCACATGACCGGCGAGCCGGTCCTGGACGCCGACGGGTGCACCGCGTCGATGTGGGCGGTGCTGCGGGACGTCAGCGAACTGCGGCGCAGCGAGCGGGCGGTGCGCGCCTCGCGGGACTCCCTGGAGCGCCGGCACCAGATCGAGCGGGTGGAGCAGCGGGTCGCCGTGGAGCTCCAGGAGGCGGTCCTGCCGCCGTGGCGGGCGGCCGCCGCGCTGCCGGACGGGCCGGCCGGACTGGATCTCGCCGGGCGGCATCTGCCCTCCGGTGCGCCCACCGGCATCGGCGGCGACTGGTACGACGCGCTGCGACTGCCGGACGGCGAGGTGCTGTTGACGGCGGGCGGGCTGACCGGGCACGGGCTGTCCGCGGCGTCGGCGATGACGATGGTGCTGGGCGCGCTGCGCGGCATGGCGGTGGCCGGGATCCGTCCGGGCATGCTGCTGGGACACCTGAACGAGATGCTGGAGTGCGCGGCGCAGCCGGCGCTGGGCAGCGCGGTGTGCTGCCGCTACGACCCGGCTTCGGGGACGCTGCGCTGGGCGCAGGCCGGCCATCCGGCGCCGCTGCTGTTCCGGGGCGGGTCGGGCCGGGCGCTGGCACGGCCGGAGGGTGCGCTGCTGGGCGCGGTCACGGGTGCGGAGTACGGGCAGGCCGAGGTGCGACTGGTGCCGGGGGACCTGCTGGTGCTGTGCACCGACGGGCTGGTCCGGGGGC
>NZ_PVLV01000331.1 GCF_002982015.1 Streptomyces solincola | reverse complement strand
CGCCTCGGGCGTGGACACCGTGGTCTTCGACATCCAGGACGCGGCCGCCATGCAGTCGTACAGCGTCCAGATGTAGGTGTAGAAGCGGGCGCCCGCGTCCTGGATGTCGAAGACCACGGTGTCCACGCCCGAGGCGGTGAAGACGTCCGCCAGCGGCTGCCCGCTCTTGAGGTAGGTGTCGTAGACCGGCAGCCCGGTCGCCGGATCGTCGTACCGCCCCTCCGAGCCGCCCGCCTGCGCGGTGCCGCGGAAGCCGTGCTCCGGCCCGAACACCGCCCGCAGGTCCACCCGTTCGTCGGCGTGCATCACGTCCACCAGGTGCCGCGCGTCCGCGGTGATGCCGGTGGGGTTGGTCACCACCCCGACCTTCTGCCCCGCCAGCTCCGCGTACCCGCCGGCCGCCAGCCGGTCGAAGCCGGTGAGCACCCGCCGCCGGCCGCGCGCACCGCCGTCGCCCCCGCCCCGCGCGGCGGCGGGCGCGGCTCCGGCGGCGGCGATGCCGGCCGCAGCCCCCGCCGCGCCACCGACCGCCAGCAGATCCCTCCTGGACACGCCCATCAGCAGACCTCCCGAGCCGATACGTGGACACCGCGGACCGCGGACCGCGGACCGCGGCCCCGCGGCCCGCTCCGCACGCTAGCGCCGCCGGGCCCCGGCGGGAACGAGGCGGACACCCGGTCTTCCGCCGCGTCCCGGCCTTCCACCCCGCCATACCGACCGGTTAGTCTGCCGTCGGCGCCCGGCGCGGCAGGCACGGGGAACCCACGAAGAGGCGGTCAGGGCATGAGTGAGAGCACGGACGGCAGCAGGGGCGTCCAGGACGCGTTCCGCGGCGCGCGGGTCGTCGTCACCGGCGCCGGCGGCGGCATCGGGGCGGCCCTGGCCCGCCGATTCGCCGCCGAGGGCGCCTCGGTCGTGGTCAACGACATCGACGCCGGCCGCGCCCAGGCGGTCGCCGACGGGATCGGAGGCGTCGCGGTGCCCGGCGACGCCTCCGCGATCGTCGCCCGGGCCCGGGACGCGCTCGGCGGCGGCGTCGACGTCTACTGCGCCAACGCCGGCCTCGCCTCGCCCGGCGACGCCTTCGCCGAGGAGGAGGTGTGGGCCGCCGCCTGGGACGTCAACGTGATGGCCCACGTGCGCGCCGCCCGCGCCCTGCTGCCGGAGTGGCTGGAGCGCGGCTCCGGCCGGTTCGTCTCCACCGTCTCCGCGGCCGGCCTGCTCACCATGGTCGGCGCCGCCCCGTACAGCGTCTCCAAGCACGGCGCGTACGCCTTCGCCGAGTGGCTCTCGCTCACCTACCGCCACCGCGGCCTGAAGGTCCATGCCATCTGCCCGCAGGGCGTGCGCACCGACATGCTCACCGCCGCCGGATCGGCCGGGGAGCTCGTCCTCGCCCCGACCGCCATCGAGCCCGAGGACGTCGCCGACGCGCTGCTGGACGGAATCGCCGAAGACCGCTTCCTGATCCTGCCGCACCCCGAGGTGGCCCGGTACTACCAGGCCCGGGCCGGCGACCCGGACCGCTGGCTGGCCGGCATGAACCGCGTCCAGCGCTCCTGGGAGGACGGCTGAGCACTCGCGTGCCCCGGCCCGGCGCGCCCGGCCGCCCGGCGGTGGGAAGATCCTATGGTGGTCGTGCGTTGCCCGAGCGGGCCGCCGGACGGTACGGCGGCCGGGCGCGCCCAGGCGGCCGGTGAGAGCGAAGGGACAGGTGTCGGCAGATGGCCAGGACGACGGACGGGAGTGAACTGCCCGTCCCCCAGAGGCTGCTGGCCACGGCCACCCGGCTGTTCGCCGAGCGGGGCTACGACCGGACCTCGGTGCAGGAGATCGTGGAGTCGGCAGGCGTCACCAAGGGCGCCCTCTACCACTACTTCGGCTCCAAGGAGGACCTGCTGCACGAGGTGTACGCACGGGTGCTGCGGCTCCAGCAGGAGCGGCTGGACGCCTTCGCGGACGCCGACGCGCCGGTGGAGCAGCGGCTGCGGGACGCCGCCGCCGACGTGGTGGTCACCACCATCGACAACCTCGACGACGCCGCCATCTTCTTCCGCTCCATGCACCACCTCGGCCCGGAGAAGAACAAGCAGGTGCGGGCCGAGCGCCGGCGCTACCACGAGCGGTTCCGGGCGCTGGTGGAGGAGGGCCAGGACAGCGGGGTGTTCTCCGCCGCCACCCCGGCCGACCTGGTGGTGGACTACCACTTCGGCTCGGTCCACCACCTGTCCACCTGGTACCGCCCGGACGGCCCGCTGACCCCGCAGGCCGTCGCCGACCACCTGGCCGACCTGCTGCTGCGCGCCCTGCGCCCGTAGCGCGAAGGCCCCGGTACGCGAACGGGCGGCCGGACCGTCCACCGGTCCGGCCGCCCGCCTCCCCGGGCTCCGGGGTCAGTTGGCGTTCACCAGGTCGTGCGCCGGCACGGTCACCGTGCGCTTGCCCTTCTTGCCGCCCAGCACCACCTTGCGCAGCGCGCTGTTGTTGGCGGTGCTGGTCTCCTTCAGCCGCTTCTCCGGGTTGGCGAGCACCTGGATGTAGTAGGTGCCGTTGGGGAGGTCGGTGATGTCGAAGGACTGGCCCGGCAGGTCCTGGGTGTAGGTGTCACCGGAGCCGACGTCCAGCACCTCGCGGACCGAGATCGAGTTCTCCTGGCCGCACGCGGTGGACAGGTCGGTGTTGTACGGGTGCCAGTTGGCGCCCTTCACCGTGTAGTCGACCGCGTCCGTGTTGGCCAGGCAGAACGCCTCCTTGCCGCTGCGCACGGCCTCCTTCTGGTCCGCCTTCAGCAGCCGGTAGCTGGCGAAGTCGGTGAAGTGCCAGTGCACGTGGCCCGGGCGCGGGTCCCACTCCATGGTGCCGGTCGGAGTGAAGCCGACCTGCTTGCCCTTGGCGTCGTAGAAGTACTGGAAGGCGTCCATCTTGTCCTTGCCGGGCTTGCGGAAGCCGTCCACCACGAGCTGCGCCGGGCCGGCGTTCCAGACGTTGGCGCTGAACGCCAGGTAGTCCTTGCCCGGGACGTTCTCTCCGCCGTCGCTGATGGTGATGCCGTACGCCGGCAGCGAGCGCAGGTCCGGCTTGGGCACGTCCGGGACGGCGGCGCGGCCGGTCGGGCGCTTGGCCAGCGGCGCCAGCGCCGGGGCCTTGCGGGAACCGTCGGTCTGGCCGGCGGTGTCGCCCACCCGCAGCGACCGGGCGGCCTGCTGCTTCTTCGCGGCCCACGGCAGCGCCGGCGGCGCGGCCTTCAGCGGGCCGTGGCCCACGTTGTACGAGACGCCCGCGCCGCTCGTCGCCGGCGCGCCGGACTGGGCGGCCGTCGGGGCGTGGCCTGGCATGTGGTGGCCCTCGTGGGCGCCCGGCATCTGGTGGCCTGCGTGCCCGGAGCCCTTGGCGGAACGGCCGGCGGGCCCGCCGTTGGCCTCCTCCTCCCAGCTCTTCTCCACCACGGTCACCTTGACGGCGGACGGCTTGTCCGCGATGCCGAACAGGTCCCGGTACTTCTTGGCCACGCTGACCTTGGCGGTGTACTTGCCGGGCTTCAGCTTCACCTGGTCGGTGTAGGAGCCGGCGTAGGTGTTGGCGGCCCAGCCCTTCTCCACGCCCCACACCGAACCGAGGGTGAAGGCGTTGGTGGGGCAGCTCTCCGGGTACTTCGAGGTGGACGGCGCGTCCGGGCGCACCCGGCCGCTGGCGTTGTTGGGGCAGAAGTCCTCGGTGCGGGTGAGCACCTTCTTGCCCTTGCCGTCGGTGAGGGTCAGCTCCACGAAGCCGGGCAGCCCGGAGAAGTCCTTCACGGTGCCCTTGGGCAGCGTCTTCGCCTTCGCCTTGCCGCCCGCGTACACGGTCTGGGTGACGACCACCGGGTCCTTGTACGACTTGCGGGTCACCTTCAGCTCCAGCGGAGCGCCCTCGGCGGTGAGGTAGGTGCCGAGGTCCAGGAAGACCCCCGGCTCCTCCTTCCAGGAGGTCAGCGTCACCGAGTCGGTGGCCGCGATGAGGCTGAGCTTCGGGCCGGTCGGGGCCTTGGCGGCCTCCGGCGCGGCGGCGACGACGCCGGCGGTCACGGCGGTCACGGCGAGCGCCGTGGTGCCGGCGAGCAGCGGTCGCCGCAGCCGGGTGTTGCGGGTACTGGTCATCGTTCCCTCGTCTTCCGGGTCCTGCGGAAAGAAGGCGGGTGGCGGGCGGCCACGGCCGGGCCTTCTCGGCCGCCGGGCGCGCACGGAGGGCCGCAAGCTGTGCCCGCGCTGTGAGAGGAGCGGACCGGGGACTCGGTTGTCCGCAGGGGCGGAAGCCGGGGAAGGTTGGCCGGATCCCGCTGAGGTGCGCGAGATCCGGCCGTTGTCGGGAACGACTCTTAACGGAAGACTGGCGGACTGCTATAAGCAGTGCCGCCAAAGGGTTCCGACCGGCGGCGCCCGCCAGGCGTGCCGGTCGGAAGCGCCGGTCGGAAGCGCCGGTCGGAAGTGCCGGTCGGAAGTGCCTGCGGGCGGCGCCGCCCGGTGATGCCCTGCCGGGTCCGGCCGGACCCTGCCGGACCCTGCCGGGCTCCGCCGGGCCGCGTCAGCCCTGCTCGGCGTACCGCTTCAGCTCGCGCCGGGCCAGCGAGCGCTGGTGCACCTCGTCCGGGCCGTCCGCCAGCATCAACGTCCGGGCGCTCGCCCACAGTTCGGCCAGCGGGAAGTCCTGGCTGACCCCGCCCGCGCCGTGCAACTGCACCGCCCGGTCGATGATGTCCACCACCGCGCGCGGGGTGGCGATCTTGATCGCCTGGATCTCGGTGTGCGCGCCCCGGTTGCCGACGGTGTCCATCAGCCAGGCCGTCTTCAGCACCAGCAGCCGCACCTGCTCGACGGTCACCCGGGCGTCCGCGATCCACGCGCCCACCTGGCCCTGGGCGGCCAGCGGCCGGCCGAAGGCGGTCCGGGACACCGCCCGCCGGCACATCAGCTCGATGGCCCGCTCGGCCATGCCGATCAGCCGCATGCAGTGGTGGATGCGGCCCGGCCCCAGCCGGGCCTGGGCGATGGCGAATCCGCCGCCCTCCTCGCCGACCAGGTCGGCCGCCGGGACGCGGACGTCCTCGAAGACCACCTCGGCGTGGCCGCCGTGGGAGTGGTCCTCGTAGCCGTACACCCGCATCGCGCGCCGGACCCGGACGCCCGGGGCGTCCCGGGGGACCAGCACCATCGACTGCTGGCGGCGCACGTCCGGGCCGTCCGGGTCGGTCTTGCCCATCACGATGAAGATCCGGCACTCGGGGTTCATCGCGCCGGAGATGTACCACTTGCGGCCGTTGACGACGTAGTCGCCGCTGCCGTCGGCGGCCTTGTCGATCCGCGTCTCGATGTTGGTGGCGTCCGAGGAGGCCACCTCCGGCTCGGTCATCGCGAACGCCGAGCGGATCTCCCCGGCCAGCAGCGGTTCCAGCCACTGCTTGCGCTGCGCCGGAGAGCCGAACTGGGCCAGCACCTCCATGTTCCCGGTGTCCGGGGCCGCGCAGTTCAGCGCGGTGGGCGCGAGCTGCGGGGAGCGCCCGGTGATCTCGGCGAGCGGCGCGTACTGAAGGTTGGTCAGCCCGGCCCCGTACTCCTCGTCGGGCAGGAAGAGGTTCCACAGGCCCTGCCGCCGGGCCTCGGCCTTCAGCTCCTCGACCACCGCCGGGGTGTCCCACGGCGAGGCGAGCGCGGCCCGCTGCTCCTCGGCGACCGGCTCGGCCGGGTACACGTGCTCGTCCATGAAGGCGAGCAGCCTGGCCCGCAGTTCCTCGGTGCGCGCGTCGAACGCGAAGTCCATGATCGGGTCAGCCTTCCTTCAGGGTGTGCAGGCCGTGCTCGACGAAGACGGGCACCAGGTCGCCGATCCGGTCGAAGCCGGCGCCGACGGTCTGCCCGAGGGTGTAGCGGTAGTGGATGCCCTCCAGGATCACCGCGAGCTTGAACCAGGCGAACGCGGTGTACCAGGCGATGGCGGAGGCGTCCCGGCCGGAGCGGGCGGCGTACCGCTCGACCAGCTCGGCGGCCGGCGGGTGCCCGGCGGCACCGGCGGTGGTGGAGACGGGGGAGCCGGGCAGGTCCAGCGGGGTGCTGTACATGGCGAGCAGGCCCAGGTCGGTCAGCGGGTCGCCGAGGGTGGACATCTCCCAGTCGAGGACGGCCGCCACCCGGTCCTCGCCGTCCAGCAGCACGTTGTCCAGCCGGTAGTCGCCGTGCACGACGCTCGGCGCTGGGGAGTCGGGCCGCGCGCGGCCGAGCCCGGCGTGCAGCTCCCCGATGCCGGCCAGCTCGCGGCTGCGGGAGGCGTCGAGCTGCTTGCCCCAGCGCCGGAGCTGGCGGTCCAGGAAGCCCTCGGGCCGGCCGAAGTCGCCGAGGCCCACGGCCCGCGGGTCCACCGCGTGCAGCTCGACCAGGGTGTCCACCAGGCCCAGGACGGCGGCCCGGGTGCGCTCCGCGCCCAGCGGGGCGAGCTGCCCGGCGGTCCGGTACGGCGTCCCCGCCACGTGCTCCATCACGTAGAACGGCGCGCCGAGCACCGACTCGTCCTCGCAGAGCGCCACCGGCTCGGGCACCGGCACCGCCGTCGGGTGCAGCGCGCTGATGACCCGGTGCTCGCGCCGCATGTCGTGCGCGGTGGCCAGCACGTGGCCGAGCGGCGGCCGGCGCACCACCCAGGAGCCGGTCCCGTCGGTGACGGTGTACGTGAGGTTGGACCGGCCGCCCTCGATCACCCGGGCGGTCAGCGGCCCGGCCACCAGGCCGGGCCTGGCCCGGTCCAGGAAGACCCGCAACTGCTCGGGGTCGAGGCCGGGCGGCGAAGCGGTGCTCATCGGGCGTACCTCCTGGCGGATCGCGTGCGTCACGGTGACGTGCTCACCGCAGCATGACCGACCAGTCGGTATGTCGTCCAGTGCCCCGCCGGGTCCGGGGACCCCGGCAGGGCTCAGTGGTCGTCCCCGTGCCCGCCGCAGGCCGCGTGCCGGTGTCCTGCGTGCGGGCGGGTCGCTCCCTGACCGGGACTCCGGGTGCGCCACCGCCTGGATCCCGTGCCCTTCGTGCGGGCGGGTCGCTTCCCGACCGGGACTCCGGGTGCGCCGCCGCCGGGATCCGGTGCCCTTCGTGCGGGCGGGTCGCTCCCTGACCGGGACTCCGGGTGCGCCACCGCCGGGATGCCGTGCCCTTCGTGCGGGCGGATCGCTTCCCGAGGGGACTCCGGGTGCGCCGCCGCCAGGCTCAGGCCACCAGGGCGATCGCGCAGCAGGCCAGCGCCACCGTGCACAGGGCGGCCGCCACCGCCGCGCGCGGCGAGAGCGCCGGCGGGCGGTGCGCGGCCAGGGCCCGCATCCGCCGGTGGGCCACCGCCAGGAACGCCACCCACACCAGCAGGGTCAGCGCCGCACCGAGCAGCCCGGCCGGATCGCCCGACCCGTCGGCCACGCACTGCCGGGCCGCCAGCACCGCGGCGACCGTCGCCGAGAGGGTGGTGCGCCGCCAGGCCAGCTTGGTGCGCTCCGGCTGGAGCCCGGGGTCCCGTGCCGCCTCGGCGCCGGGCGGGGACGCCATCAGGCGTGCCGGCGCAGCAGCACGGCCAGCACCATGATCGTCGCGATCAGGCCCACGGCGAGGGACAGCAGCGCGGGGAAGCGGCTGACCGGCAGGTCCTCGCCGCGCCGCATGGCCCGCTCGCAGCGCACCCAGTGGTTGACGGCCCGCAGCGCGCACAGCGCCCCGGCGGCCAGCAGCGCCAGCGCCAGGCTCACCCGGGCCACCCAGCGCAGGTCGGGCAGGAACTGGTCGACCGCGAACCCGCCGCCCACCAGGGCGAGCGCGGTGCGCACCCACGCCAGGAAGGTGCGCTCGTTGGCCAGCGAGAACCGGTAGTCGGGGGTCTCGCCCTCCTGCCGGATACGGCGCGGCGCGAACCACAGCCGCAGATCCCGTGCGAAGTCGCTCACATGATCACACTAGCGGGGCGGCCTGCTGCCGGCGCTACCGGAGATCCCGTCCCGGAAGTCCCGCAGCAGCCTGTACGCGGCCAGCCCGTCCGGCACCCACGGCCAGTCGGCCAGCTTCGCCCGCACCTCCGCCTCCGGCAGGAAGGCGTGCCAGGCCACTTCCTCCACCTGCGGCCGCACCGGCAGCGCACAGCGCACCCGGTAGACCCTCGACCACCACGACCCGTGCCCGCCGGCATCCTCGTACAGGAACGAGAACAGCGGCCGCGGCGGCTCCAGCCCCCGTACGCCCAGCTCCTCCTCGGCCTCGCGCAGCGCCGCCGCGTCGTATCCCTCGCCCGCGCCGACCACCCCGCCCACGAACATGTCGTAGTGGGAGGGGAACACCAGCTTCCCCGGCGTCCGCCGGTGCACGAAGATCCGCCCCTCGTCATCCGTGACCAGCACGAACACGCACCGGTGGCGCAGCCCGCGGGCGTAGACCTCGCCGCGCGGCAGCCGGTCCACCACCTCGTCGTGCTCGTCCACCACGTCCAGGACCTCGTCCGCCGGGTCCGCCGCGTTCACCGCATCCATGGGGACATCATCCCCGGGGCGTCGAAGCGTCCGCCCGCCGGCCGGAGGCGTCCCCTCCCGACCGTTGACGTGTTACCCCCGGGTACGGAGGATCGAGCCACCAGCCGCCGACACCCGGACGCGGCGCACCGACGAGGGACGGGAAGCCCATGGCGTACGACGCCGACGTGATCGTGATCGGGGCGGGGCTGGCCGGTCTCGCGGCCACCGCCGAACTGGTGGACGCCGGGCGCAGCGTCATCCTCCTCGACCAGGAGCCCGAGCAGTCGATCGGCGGCCAGGCGCACTGGTCCTTCGGCGGGCTGTTCCTGGTGGACTCGCCCGAGCAGCGCCGGATGCGCATCCGCGACAGCCACGCGCTGGCCCTCCAGGACTGGCTGGGCACGGCGGGCTTCGACCGCCCCGAGGACCACTGGCCGCGCAGGTGGGCCGAGGCGTACGTGGACTTCGCCGCCGGCGAGAAGCGGTCCTGGCTGCTCCGGCAGGGCGTGCGGTTCTTCCCCGTCGTCGGCTGGGCCGAGCGCGGCGGCTACGACGCCACCGGCCACGGCAACTCGGTGCCCCGCTTCCACATCACCTGGGGCACCGGGCCGGGCCTCGTCGCCCCGTTCGAGCGGCGGGTGCGCGCGGGCGCGGCCCGGGGCCTGGTCCGCTTCGCCTTCCGCCACCGGGTGACCGGCCTGGAGCGCACCGCCGGCGCGGTGGACACGGTCACCGGCGAGATCCTCGCCCCCTCCGCCGCCGAGCGCGGCACCGCCTCCGGCCGCGAGGCGACCGGCTCCTTCTCCCTGCGCGCCCAGGCGGTGGTCGTCACCTCCGGCGGCATCGGCGGCAACCACGACCTGGTCCGCGCGCACTGGCCCGAGCGGCTCGGCACCCCGCCGCGGAAGCTGCTCTCCGGCGTCCCGGCCCATGTCGACGGGCTGATGCTGGACGTCGCCGGGGCGGCCGGGGCGAGGCTGGTCAACCGCGACCGGATGTGGCACTACACCGAGGGCATCGAGAACTGGAACCCGATCTGGGCCCGGCACGGCATCCGCATCCTGCCCGGCCCGTCCTCGCTCTGGCTCGACGCCACCGGCCACCGCCTCCCGGTGCCGCTCTTCCCCGGCTTCGACACCCTCGGCACCCTGGAGCACATCATGCGCTCCGGGCACGGCCACACCTGGTTCGTGCTCAACCAGCGCATCATCGGCAAGGAGTTCACCCTCTCCGGCTCCGAGCAGAACCCGGACCTGACCGGCAAGTCGGTACGGGGGGTGGTGGACCGGGCCCGCGCCGACGTCCCCGCCCCGGTCAAGGCGTTCATGGACCAGGGCGCGGACTTCGTGGTGGAGAGGGACCTGGCCGCCCTGGTCCGGGGCATGAACGCGCTCACGGAGGAGCCGCTGATCGACGAGGAGGCGCTGCGCCGGGAGATCACCGCCCGGGACCGGGAGATCGCCAACCCCTTCACCAAGGACCTCCAGATCACCGCGATCCGGGGCAGCCGCCGCTACCTCGGCGACCGGCTGATCCGCACCGCTGCCCCGCACCGGATCCTGGACCCGGCCGCCGGCCCGCTCGTCGCCGTGCGCCTGAACATCCTCACCCGCAAGTCCCTCGGCGGACTGGAGACCGACCTGTCCTCCCGGGTGCTCACCGACGGCGGCGACCCGCTGCCCGGCGTCTACGCGGCCGGCGAGGCCGCCGGCTTCGGCGGCGGCGGAGTCCACGGCTACCGCTCCCTGGAGGGCACCTTCCTCGGCGGCTGTCTCTTCTCCGGCCGTACGGCGGGCCGCGCCGCCGCCCGCGAGGTGGGCTGACCGCCCGAAGCCCGGGCCGCCCCGGACCCTGGCCCGGCGCGGGGGCGGCCCCGTAGGGTCACGATCATGGTGAACCGATTCAGCGACGCGTTCCTCCTGGAGGCCGAGCGGCACGCGGCCTGGGGCGCGGCCCAGTTGGAGGCGCTGACCGCCTTCCTGCCCGACGGCCCCTGGACCGCCGACCTGCCCTCCTGCCGCTACCGGCAGGGAGACCTGGACCTGCGGGTCGCGGTGCTCGGCACCTACGACGAGGAGGAGCGCTCCTGGATGTGGGGCTGGGCCAACCCGGGCCTGCGCGGCACCGAGGCGGTGGCCCTGACCGGCGCGCTGGAGCGCTACGGCCAGGCGCACGCCATACCCGAACTCACCGACGCCACCATCGACCTGGCCGGGTTCGACGATCCCCGCCGCGCGGCCGAGACGCTCGCCTTCGCCGGGATGGGCGTGGCCGGGGCGCCCGGGTACATCGGCGTCCCGGCCGGCCCGGCCACCCGCGTCTACTTCCTGCCCGACGACGCGCGGACGCCCCGCACCCAGCCGGACGCCGTCTCCCTGCCCCGCACCCTGCTCACCGGCGCGGGCCTGATCGGCCACTCGGCCCGGCAGGTCGTCGCCGGGTACTTCGACCACCACGGCCTGCCCCAGCACACCGAGGCCGACCGGATCACCGCCGCCCTCCCGGACGGCTCCCGGGCGCGCGTCGACTTCGACGCCGAAGGGCGCATCGCCGGCGTCCGGGTGGAAGCCCGGCCCTGACCGGTGCACGGCGCACGGCGCCGGCGGGCCCGGACCGGACCCGCCGGCGCCACCTCCGGCGGCGCTACAGCACCAGGGACAGCAGCAGCACGAAGACGATCCCGCACACCGAGATGATCGTCTCCATCACCGACCAGGTCTTGATGGTCTGGCCGACGCTCATTCCGAAGTACTCCTTCACCAGCCAGAAGCCGGCGTCGTTCACATGGCTGAAGAACAGCGAGCCCGCGCCGATCGCCAGCACCATCAGCGCCGCGTGCGTGGTGGACATGTCGGCCGCCAGCGGCGCGACCAGGCCGGCCGCGGAGATCGTCGCCACCGTCGCCGAGCCGGTCGCCAGCCGGATCGCCACCGCGATCAGCCAGGCCAGCAGCAGCGCCGGGATGGACCAGCTCTCGGAGAAGTCCAGGATCATCCGGCCCACGCCGATGTCGATCAGCGTCTGCTTGAAGCCGCCGCCCGCGCCCACGATCAGCAGCACGCCCGCGATCGGGGCCAGCGAGGACTCCACGGTCGAGGACAGCCGCCCCCGGGTGAACCCGGCCGCCCGGCCCAGCGTGAACATGCCCACCAGGACCGCCGCCAGCAGCGCGATCAGCGGCTCGCCGATCACGTCGGTGACCCGCTGCACATGGTTCTCCGGATCGTCGACCACGATCTCCACCAGCGCCTTGACCAGCATCAGCGCCACCGGCAGCAGCACGGTGGCGACCGTCGCGGCGAAGCTCGGCCGGCGCTCCAGGTCCTCCGAGGCGCGCTGCGGGATCATCCGCTCCGGCGCCTGGATGTCCACCCAGCGGGCCGCGTACCGGGAGAACAGCGGGCCCGCGATGACCACCGTCGGGACGGCGACCACCAGGCCGAGCGCCAGCGTCACCCCGAGGTTCGCGCCGACCGCGTCGATGGCGACCAGCGGGCCGGGGTGCGGCGG
>NZ_PVLV01000330.1 GCF_002982015.1 Streptomyces solincola | reverse complement strand
ACCGCGGCGCGGGGGTGGGCGGCGGCGAGTTCGGCGCGGGTCCCGAAGAAGAGCGGGTCGCCGGTGAGCAGTACCCGGGCGGCGGGGATCTCGGAGGTGAGCGGGGCGGACTCGTCGCGGACGTCGGCCCGGTAGGGGGCGCCGCGGTAGGCGATGACCCGCAGCCGGTTCTCCTCTGCGGTGAGCAGGGCGAGCGCCTCCGCGCCGAGGGCGGGGACGAGCTGGTCGGCGGCCTGGTCGACGACGTCCTGCACGCCGGCCGCCTCGGTGAGGGTGGCCGCCAGGTGCATGAGCTGGTAGAGGGCGGTGGCCCGGCTGGGCAGCGGGGGGTGCGCCGCGTGAGCGGGGTCGTCCGGTCGCGGCCCGGCGGCCCCGGCGAGCGCCGGTTCGCCGGGCTCCTCGGCGGGGCCGTCGGCCGGGTCCTCCGGGGGCGCGGGGGTGACGCGGACGCTGACGCCGGTGGGCCCGGGGTGCAGGTCGAAGCGGAGCCGCCTGCCCGGGGGCCGGACGGCGGTGAACGAGGTGGTCTGGCGGCTGATGACGGCCGCGCGGTAGCGGTCCTCGACGGCCGGGTCGTCCATCCAGGGCAGGGCTTCCCAGGGCAGGGCGCCGAGCAGGTCGTCGACGTCCGCGCCGAGCAGGTCGGCCGCGGCCTCGGTGAGGTAGGTGACGACGCCGTTCAGGTCCAGGGAGACGCTGCCGCCGGGCAGCCGCTCGACGAACTCCACGGCGGCGGTCGCCTCGATGGGGCCGGGGGTGCGGCGGTGTCGCCGCACCAGCCTGGGCTGGTGCCCGGGGCGCAGCGGGGCTCCGTGCTCGGCCTCTCGCCGGCAGACCGCGGCGAGCCTGGCGCAGCCGTCGGCGATGTCGTCCCGCTGGGCGGGGCTCAGCCGGGGCGGGTGGCTGCCGGGCCACAGGAGCACCAGGCCGCCCCAGTCGGCGGCGGGGTCGCCGGCGACCGAGTCGGCGACGGGCATCGCGGCGAGGGCGAACCGGTAGGGCAGGATCAGGCCGGGGCGGGGGTAGCGGCGGGCCATCTCCTCCTGGCCGCCGATCCAGACCAGTCGCCGCTGGGCGACGGCGTCGGCGAGCGGCACGGGGTCGCCGGGGGCGACGCGGAGCCAGGGTACGGCGAACTCGCGGGACACCCCGCCGAGGACGGCGAGGCGCAGCACCGGGAGCGCGGGACCGGCGCCGTCCGCCGCCGCGGACGCCCGCCGTCCGGTGCTCGCCCCTGTGTCGGCGCAGGTCGGGACCGTCCGGTGCTGCCCCGGCGGCCACGCTGCGGGAAACCCGGACTGCCCCGGTTGCCCGGGGGAGACGGCCTCCCCGCGCCGCGCTCGTCCGACGGGAGACGCGGGCGGCTCCGGCGGGAGCGGGGTGGGTGCCAGGACCGGCCGCGGGCTGCTCGCGGCGCCGGCCGGGCCGGCCTCCTCGTCCGCCGGCACCGGCAGGTAGAACATGCCGACGGAGGCCCCGGTGCGCCGCATCAGGTCGTCCAGGGCGGCGCCGAGCGGGCGCAGACCGGCGCCCGCCTCCCGCGGATGGTCCACGCGTCCAGCATGCCCCGACGCCCCGGGCCACGCAGGTCGGCGATGCCGGACGCCGACGGGGCCACGCAGGTCGGCGATGCCCGAAGCGGGCCGGGCCCTGCGGCCGCTGCCCCGGCCCGAGCCCGGGCGCACCCCCGGACGCGGTGCCGGCGGGGCCGGGGGCCGGGTTGTGTCCGACAATGAAAGAGATGACGGACAAAAAGGGCCACAGCGGCGAGTTCGGGCCCGAGGTGCGGCTCGCCATGAACCGTACCGGCAGCTTCGACTGGGACCTCGACGCCGGCACGATCGACGTGGACGAGGCCGGGCTGTCGGTGTTCGGCGTGCGGCCGGAGGGCTTCGACGGGCGCCCCGGCACCCTGGTGCTGCGGCTGGAACCCGGGGAGCGCGCCCGACTGGAGGTCGTGATCAAGGACGCGCTGCGCAGCGGGCGCTCCTCCTACGAGGCCCGGTTCCCCGTCCCGCTGGAGGACGGCTCGGTGCAGTGGACCCATGTCCAGGCACGCGTCCTGCGCGACGGCGAGGGGCACGCGCACCGGATCGTCGGCGTCGTCCGGGACGCCACGCCCGAGATGGCCCACTCGACGTTCCTGACGGATCTGCGCAAGCAGCGCGAGCGGCAGACGGACATGGTCGAGCGGACCACCCGGGCGCTGTCGCGGGCGGTGACGGTGGACGACGTCACGGCGGCGCTGACCGGCCCCGGCGGGCTGGCCCGGCTCGGCGCGGACGGGTTCGCGCTCGGCCTGGTGGAGAACGGCGCCCTACAGGTGATCGCACTGAGCGGCGAGTCCCTGGAGGTGCTGGACCATCTGCGCGACCAGAAGCTGGAGCCGGGCCGGCCGCTGGCGGAGACGGTGCTCAGCGGCCGTCCGCTGTTCAGCAGCTCCTTCCAGGAGCTGGTGCGCGGCTACCCGCTGCTCGCGCCGTACGCGGACAGGCTGCGGTTCCGGGCCGCCGCCTACCTGCCGCTGGTGGCGCAGGCGCGCACGCTGGGCGGGATGGCGCTGTTCTACCGGGGGCGGACGACTTTCAGCGCGGACGAGCGGAACCTGACGCTGGGGCTGGCGGCGATCGTCGCCCAGTCGCTCCAGCGGGCGATCCTCTTCGACGAGGAGCGGGAGCTGGCGACCGGGCTCCAGGCGGCGATGCTCCCCCGGCGCATCCCCGAGGTGGAGGGCGGCGAGATCGCCGTGCGCTACCACTCGGCGTGGAGCGGGCGGGAGGTCGGCGGCGACTGGTACGACGTCATCCCGCTGCCCCGGGGCCGGGTGGGCGTGGTGGTCGGGGACGTCCAGGGGCACGACACCCACGCCGCCGCGATCATGGGCCAGTTGCGGATCGCGATCCGGGCGTACGCGGGTGAGGGCCACGCTCCCCCGACGGTGCTGGCGCGGGCCTCCCGGTTCCTGGCGGAGCTGGACACCGAGCGCTTCGCGACCTGCACCTACGCGCAGGCCGATCTGGCGACCGGCACGGTCCAGGCGGTGCGGGCGGGACACCTGGAGCCGCTGATCCGCCACACGGACGGGCGAGTGGGCCGGCCCAAGGTGGCGGGCGGGCTGCCGCTGGGGGTGGCGTCGGTGTTCGGCGACGAGGAGTACCCGGAGACCCGGCTGGACCTGGTGCCCGGCGAGACGCTGGTGATGTGCACCGACGGGCTGGTGGAGCAGCCGGGCGCGGACCTCGGCCAGGGGCTGGCCGCGCTGGAGGAGGCGGTGAGCAGCGGCCCGCCGGGCGCGGAGGCGCTGGCCGACCACCTGTCGGAGCGGCTGTGGGAGCGGTGGGGCGCCGGGGACGACGTGGCGCTGCTGGTGCTGCGGCGCAGTCCCGACCCCGGTACGCCCCGGGCGCCCCGGGTGCACCAGTACATCCACCAGGCCGATCCGCAGGGCCTGTCGGAGGCGCGGTCGGTGGTGCGGCAGGCGCTGCGGGACTGGGGGCTGCGGGCCTACGCGGACGACGCCGAGTTGCTGACCGGTGAGCTGCTGGGCAACGTACTGCTGCACACGGAGGGCGGTGCGGTGCTGACGCTGGAGGTGCTGCCGGAGCCGGAGCGCCGGGTGCGGCTGTCGGTGCAGGACCGTTCCAGCGCCTGGCCCCGGCGGCGTACGCCGGGTGAGGCGGCCACCTCGGGCCGCGGGCTGCTGCTCCTGGACGCGCTGGCGCTGCGCTGGGGTGTGGAGCCGCGCGGCGAGGGCAAGGCGGTGTGGTGCGAGATCGGCCCGCCGTCGTCCGACCCGGGCGGCCCGTACGGATGATTGTCCGGGCGGGGCGCGGGCGGGTGGTGGACGAGGAGTGACCGGAGGCGGAGGCAGCATGGATCCCTTGGGGGCGCTGGACCGGATCGCCTTCCTGCTGGAGCGGGCGCAGGCGCCGACCTACCGGGTGCGGGCCTTTCGCGGCGCGGCCGCGGTGCTCGCGGAGCTGGGTGCGGAGGAGTCGGCGCGCCGCTCCGGGGACGGCACGCTGGAGCGGGTGAAGGGCATCGGTCCGAAGACCTCGCAGGTGGTGCGGGAGGCGCTGGCGGGTGAGGTGCCGGGGTACCTGGAGAGGCTGGAGCGGGAGGCCGAGGGCGGGCCGTACGACCGGGACTCCGGGCCGGGCACGGCGCTGCGGGCCCGCTTGCGGGGCGACTGCCACACCCACTCGGACTGGTCCGACGGCGGCAGCCCGATCGAGGAGATGGGGCGCACCGCGGCGGCGCTGGGCCACGACTGGACGGTGCTGACCGACCACTCGCCGCGGTTGACGGTGGCGAACGGGCTGTCGGCGGACCGGCTGCGCGAGCAGTTGGACGTGGTGGCGGAGCTGAACGCGGGCTGGGCGCCGTTTCGGCTGCTGACCGGCATCGAGGTGGACATCCTGCCGGACGGCTCGCTGGACCAGGACGACGACCTGCTGGACCGGTTGGACGTGGTGGTGGCGTCCGTGCACTCCAAGCTGCGGATGGAGGCGCCGGCGATGACCCGGCGGATGGTGCGGGCGGTGCGCGATCCGCGGGTGGACGTGCTGGGCCACTGCACCGGGCGGCTGGTGAGCGGGCGCGGCCGGCCGGAGTCGTCGTTCGACGCGGCCGCGGTGTTCGCGGCGTGCGCGGAGTCGGGCACGGCGGTGGAGGTCAACAGCCGTCCGGAACGCCTCGATCCGCCGCGCAGGCTGCTGCGCGAGGCGGTCGCGGCCGGGGTGTTCCTCGCGGTGGACACCGACGCGCACGCCCCGGGGCAGTTGCACTGGCAGATCCTCGGCTGCGCCCGGGCCGAGGAGTGCGGGGCGCCGGCGGAACGGGTCGTCAACACCTGGTCGGCGGACGGGCTGCTGGAGTGGACCCGCACCCGGCGGGCGCCCGGCGGCTGAGCCGCCCGCGGGCCGGCGGGGCTGCGCCCATCGCGGAGGACGCACCGTTCGTCCGGTGAGGGCGGTCCGGGAGGCCCTGGCTCGGCGCTTCCGGTATCCACGCGATGCCCGGCAGGGCACACTGCCCGTGCCCTGCGTTGCCCGGTTCTGGCATGAGGCGTGGACAACGTCCCCCGCGATGGCGGCTCGCGGACCGTCGCGCCCGGCGACGGGCGTGCCGATCAACTCCCCCAGGATGCAGCAATCCGGCGGTGTTTTCTTCTGACGCTTCTTCAGGGGAAATGTTCGGCCACCGCCGGGCCCGAAAGGACCGCCGGGATGGCCGGGACGGCCGGTATGGGGAGGTGGCGGGATGGCGGGGGCGACGCGGAGGAGCCGTACGCCGGCCGGCGGTCCCGTCAGTCCGGCCGCGCGGCCGGGGCCGTGGAGGGGCCGTCGGCGTCCGGGCGGCGGTCGGCCGACAGCGCCCACTGGTAGGCGAGCGCGGCCAGGGTGGGTACGCCCCAGCGGGCCCGCAGCGCGCTCAGTTCCTTGGTGAGGGTGCGTAGGCCGATGCCGAGGCGGCGGGCGGTGATCCGCTGGTCGACGCCGGCGGCGGTGTCGGCCAGGATCTCCCGCTGCCGCCGGGTGAGCGCGTCCTCGGCGGGCCGCCGGCAGGGCGCGTCCCAGATGTCGGAGCGCCGCCAGGCGTCCTCGAAGCCCTCGGCGATGAACGCCACCAGCGCGCGGTCGGCGACGTGCCAGGCCGCGTGGGCCGGGCTGCTGCCCACCAGGTCGGGGATGAACGCCTGCCGCCGGTCGACGACCACGCAGCTCTGGAACGGCGCCGCCAGTGTGCGGACCTGGCCGCCGCGGGCGGTGAGCGCGGCGGCGTGCGCGTGGGCGGCGGGGTGCTCGCGGTCGCCGTCCCGGTACAGCACCCGCACCGGCAGGCCCCGGGCCGCGGCGTCGAGGCTCCCGCCGCGCACCGCCCAGGGGTGGCCGGGGCGGCCCGGCTCCGGCGGGCAGGCGGTCAGCAGTTCGGTGTCGGCGCGCCCCGCCGCCTCGGCGATCCGGGCGGCGGCCTGGCCGGGCTCGGCGAGGAACTCGCTGCCGGAGCCGGAGCGCCAGGCGGCGCGCTCGAAGTGCGGGGCGAGGGCGTCGGCGACCTCGGACAGCGCGGCCAGCGCGGCGGCCCGGGAGGCCAGTTCGCTCAGCCCCTCGTCGACCCGGCGGCGCACCGCCGCGCCCGGGTCGTGGGGCACCGGGGCGCCGGGCCGCGCGGGGTCGGCGGTGACCAGGCGCCAGGAGCGCAGCTCGCGCAGGGCGGGTTCGTCGACGGGGCGGGTGCGGTCGCCGCGCGTGACCCGGACGTACAGCTCCCGGGCCGCCGGTGACAGTCCGTCGGGCAGCGCGGCCGGCGGCCGGCCGTCCGCCGGGGTCGAGGACGCGGGGCCTTCGGGCGGGGGGCCCACGAGTCCGGGCGCCTCCCCCGCGTCGCCCGGCCGCGGGCCGCCCGCCGCCGGCGCGTCCGTGCCGCGCGCGTGCCGGTCACACTCCACTGTCCTCGCCCCCGTTCACGCGTGTGTGAGCGCCGCTTCACCGCTGCGTGTCTGCGCCGTGCGCACACGCGCATCCCGTGACCGCTTGATCGCCCGCGGCGCAGCAGTCAGCGTACCGGTGCGTCTGCTCGGTCCCCCGTCGCCCGCCTCCCGCCGCGGACGGCGCCGGGACGGCGCGGCAACACACCGGCGGCGGCAGCCGCCCACCTGGGAAAGACATCGCATGGACAAGGCTGCACTGCGTTTCCTGCTCAGCGAGCGGCGGGCGGCGATCGCCCCGGAGAGCCACGGGCTGTCCCGGCCGACCCGGCAGGGCCGCCGGGCCCGCGGACTGTCCCAGACGCAGGTGGACCAGATCCTGCACCGCGCCCCCGACACGTACGGGCGGCTGGAGTCCGGCCGCTACCCCAACCCGCCGGTCGGGCTGCTACAGGACGTGGCGCGGCTGTTCCGGATGGACGAGCAGGAGTGGGTGGCGCTGTGGCGCTACGCGCTGGGCCAGGACCCGCCGCACCCGCTGGACGCGCGGGCCGGCACCGAGCTGTCCGGGGCGTGGCGGACGCTGCTGGACGGCTTCGCGCACCCCGCGTACCTGACGGACCGGTCGTGGAACCTGCTGGCGGGCAACGCCGCCTTCGCGGCGATGTTCCCGGCCGGGCTGGTGCCGGCGAACACCATGCGCTGGATGGCGGTGGACCCGGGGGCGCGGACCATGCTGACCGACTGGGCGAGCGCCTGGGCGCCGGTGCTGCTGCCGCAGCTGCGGGTGGCGCTGGCCGCCGTGCCGGACGATCCGGTGCTGCGCCGCATCGAGCGGGAGGTGCTGGCCGATCCGGTGGCCGGGCCGGTGTACGAGACGGCGGGCGCCTCGGTGCACCTGGACGGGGCGGTGCGGCCGCTGCGCCACGCCCGGCTGGGGCCGGGGTGGGTGACCATGTGCGCCGCGCAGCCGCTGGCCGCTCCCGGTTCGCGGCTGGTGCTGATGTCCTTCGAGCCGGGTCCGCGCCGGCATTCGGGGGTGCGCGCGCCGGCGCTGCGGGCCCCGGCGCACGGCTGAGGCCAGGCGGTACACGCAGGCGGGGCCGGGGTAGTCAGGCAGTGTCCGCGGGCGGCCGAAGGCCCGTCCGCGCAGGTTCGCGTATGTCACGCACGAGGGAGAGGCGGCAGTGGTGAGTGAGTCCCCGTCCGGATCGAAGACCGGGCCCGACGAGTCCGCAGGGAAGGGCGCGAACACCGAGCCCGGCGAGTTCAAGCGTTCGTCGAGCCATTTCACCGACCGGATCACGGCCGACGGCAGGGACGGCTGGCCGGTGGAGCCCGGCCGCTACCGGCTGGTGGTGAGCCTGGCCTGCCCGTGGGCGAGCCGGGCGCTGGTGGTGCGGCGGCTGCTGGGGCTGGAGGAGGCGCTGTCGCTGGCGGTCACCGACCCGATCCAGGACGAGCGGAGCTGGCGGTTCACCCTGGACCCCGGCGACCGCGACCCGGTGCTCGGCATCGGTTTCCTCGGCGAGGCGTACCAGGCCCGGGAGAAGGGCTACGACGGCGGGGTCAGCGTCCCGGCGATCGTGGACGTGCCCAGCGGGGAGCTGGTCACCAACGACTACCAGCAGCTCACCCTGGACCTGTCCACGCAGTGGGGCGCGCTGCACCGCGAGGGGGCCCCGGAGCTGTATCCCGAGGCGCTGCGGGACGAGATCGACGAGCGGATGGAGGGCATCTACCGGGACGTCAACAACGGCGTGTACCAGGCCGGGTTCGCGAGCAGCCAGGAGGCGTACGACGCGGCGTACGCGAAGCTGTTCGCCCGCCTGGACCAGGTGTCGGAGCACCTGGCGGACCGGCGCTACCTGGTCGGCGACACCATCACCGAGGCGGACGTGCGGCTGTTCACCACGCTGGTGCGGTTCGACGCGGTCTACCACGGTCACTTCAAGTGCAACCGGAACAAGATCACCGAGGACCGGGTGCTCTGGGCGTACGCCCGGGACCTGTTCCAGACGCCCGGGTTCGGCGACACGGTCGACTTCGACCACATCAAGCGGCACTACTACCAGGTGCACGGGGACATCAACCCGACGCGGATCGTGCCGCGCGGCCCGGACCTGCGGGGCTGGCGGACCGCGCACCACCGCGAGGAGCTGGGCGGCCGGCCCTTCGGCGACGGCACTCCCCCGCCGCCCCCGCCGACCGCCGAGGTCATCCAGCCGCTCTAGGCCCGGTGCGGCGCCCCGCTCCCGGTCCGCCGGGGGCGGGGCGCCGGCCCCGTCCGCGGGTCAGTCGGCCTCCCAGACCGTGGTGGCGTTGCAGAACTCCTTGATGCCGTGGCCGGCCAGTTCGCGGCCGTAGCCGGAGCGCTTGACGCCGCCGAAGGGCAGCGCGGGGTGCGAGGCGGTCATGCCGTTGACGAACACCCCGCCGGCCTCGATCCCGGCGGCGAAGCGCTCCACCTCGTCCCGGTCGCGGGTCCACAGGTTGGAGCTGAGGCCGAAGGGGGTGTCGTTGGCGAGCGCGAGCGCCTCGTCGAGGTCGGCGGCCCGGTAGACGACGGCGACCGGTCCGAACGCCTCCTCCCGGTGGATGCGCATCGCCGGGGTGACGCCGGTGAGCACGGTGGGCTCGTAGTACCAGCCGCGGCCCTGCCCCTCGGGGCGGCGCCCGCCGCAGCGCACCTGGGCCCCGGCGCGCACCGCGTCGTCCACCAGCTCCTCCAGGTCGGCGCGGCCCTGCTCGGTGGCGAGCGGGCCGACGTCGGTGGCCTCGTCCATCGGGTCGCCGACGGTGAGCGCGGCCATCGTGGCGGTGAAGCGCTCGGTGAAGGCGTCGTAGACGTCGGTGTGCACGATGAACCGCTTGGCGGCGATGCAGGACTGGCCGTTGTTCTGCACCCGGGCGGTGACCGCGGTGTCCGCGGCGCGCTCCACGTCGGCCGACGGCATCACCACGTAGGGGTCGCTGCCGCCGAGTTCCAGCACGGTCTTCTTGATCTCGTCGCCGGCGGTGGCGGCGACGGCGCGGCCGGCCGGTTCGCTGCCGGTGAGGGTGGCGGCGGCCACCCGCGGGTCGCGCAGGATGGCGTCGACGGCGCGTGAGCCGACCAGCAGGGTCTGGAAGCAGCCTTCGGGGAAGCCGGCGCGGCGGAACAGCTCCTCCAGGTAGAGCGCGGTCTGCGGGACGTTCGAGGCGTGCTTGAGCAGGCCGGTGTTGCCGGCCATCAGGGCGGGCGCGGCGAACCGGACGACCTGCCAGAGCGGGAAGTTCCACGGCATCACGGCGAGCACGGTGCCGAGCGGGCGGTAGCGGACCGCGGCGCGCACGGCCCCGGAGTCCTTGACGTCGGCGTCGTCGGGGTGCTCGTCGGCGAGCAGCCGCTCGGCGTTGTCGGCGTACCAGCGCATCGCCTTGGCGCACTTGGCGGCCTCGGCGCGGGCGGCCTTGAGCGGCTTGCCCATCTCGGTGGTCATGGTGCGGGCGATCTCGTCCTGGTCCGCGTCCAGCAGGTCGGCCGCGCGGCGCAGCAGCCGGGCCCGCTCGGCGAAGGGGGTGGCGCGGTGGGCGCGGAAGGCCTCGGCGGCCGCGGCGAGCCGCTTCTCGACGCCTTCGGCGTCCAGCTCGTCGAAGGTCCGGAGCGTCTCCCCGGTCGTGGGGTCGACGGTCGCGATGGGCATGGGATGGTCCTCCTCGCATGGTGCGGGCTGCCCCGACCCTGCCGCGCCGCTCGCGGCCCCGCAACGCGAGCCGTCGCGGGTTGAGCCGGGACTCCCGGGTAACCCTTGCTCGTATGGCACACACCGGGAAGAGCAGGGAAAACGACGCGGAGACGCGCGGGGCGGGCACGGACGGGACG
>NZ_PVLV01000032.1 GCF_002982015.1 Streptomyces solincola | reverse complement strand
CCGGTGGCGGTTGCCCGGCCGTGCGCCCCGCCCGGGCCGCCCGCACGGGCCCGCCGCGACCCCGGCGCCCCGCGAGACCGCCGTACCGCCGTCCCATCCCAGCAAGGAGCACCAGCCGTGAGCGACCACCACGCAGAGCCCGCCGACGCGTGGAGCGAGCCCGTCGCCACCCCGGCGCCGGCGTCCGGCGGGGTGACGCCGGCGGACGCCGCCGACGCGGCCCGCCTGGTCTCCTTCGGGCTTCAGCCCAAGCTGCTGCCCGCCCGGGACGCCGAGTACGCCGACCTGCTGCGCCGCTACCGCGAGGAGTCCGCGTTCGCGCGGCTCGCCGACGCCGTCGCCACCGGGCTCGGCCTCGTCGTGCTGGAGGTCTCGCCCCGGGCCGGCATGGCGGTCACCGCCGCCGAGGACTCCGTCTTCGCCGTCCGGATGGGCGACTACGCCCGCCGCGCCGTCGCCGACTCCGCCGACCGCTTCCTGCACGGCCTGGCCCATCTCGCCGTCGCCGCCATGGCCTTCCCCCGCCCCGAGGACCTCGCCGACGACGGCTACATCGGCCGCATCACCGTCAACGGCGTCGACGCCTTCGTACGCCAGGCCTGCCACCGCCTGGAGGAGCGCGCCGAAGCGGAGGGCGAGAACACCGACCCGGCCACCGGCGCCCCCGGCCTGGAGGCGGCCTGGCGGGTCTACACCCGCCGCAGCGCCACCGGCGCCACCAAGGACGCCCGCCGGCTGGCCGGCTCCACCACCGGCATCATCGGCAAGGCCGTCGCCTTCCTCACCGACTCCGGCTTCCTCCAGCGCACCGGCGACGAGGGCGGCGGCTCCTACCGCACCACCGCCCGCTACCAGCTCCAGGTCCGCGACATGGCCGGCAGCGCCGCCCTGACCGAGCTCCTCGACCTCGGCGTCGTCCCGGTCGGCGACGGCACCGCCACCCTGCTCCCGCCGCCCGAGGACGACGACACCGAGCTGGTCGCCGACGCCGGCCTGCCGTTCCACGCCTGAGCCCCGGCCCCCACGCCCGAGCCCCTGCCTCTTATACACATCT
>NZ_PVLV01000329.1 GCF_002982015.1 Streptomyces solincola | reverse complement strand
CCCCCGGCCTCCCCCCGCGCGGCGGCGGACGGCGGCGGGGGTGCGCGCTCCGGCGGCGGTGCGGCCGCGCCGGGCGATGCCCGCCCAGCGGGGCGGGTACGCGGTGTTCTCGGCCCGCATGGTCGCTGTCCCCTCCGGTGGTGTCCGGATCCGGTGGCGGTCCGGCGTCCGGCCGCGGCGGCCCGCGGCCGGGCGGTCAGGCGCGCTCGGCGGCGAGGGCGCGGACGGCGTCCGCGAACGCCTGGCCCCGCTTGGTGTAGTTGGTGAACATGTCCATCGACGCGCAGGCGGGGGCCAGGAGCACGGTGTCCCCGGCCTTCGCGAGCCGGGCGGCCTCGGCGACCGCCTGGGGCATCGCCCCAGTGTCGGTCCGGTCGAGGTCGACCACCGGGACCTCGGGCGCGTGTCGCGCCAGGGCTTCGCGGATCAGCGCGCGGTCCGCGCCGATCAGCACGGCCGCCCGCAGCCGGGGCGCGGAGCGCTGGACCAGCTCGTCGAAGGTGGCGCCCTTGGCGAGGCCCCCGGCGATCCAGACGATCCCCTCGTAGGCGGCGAGGGAGGCTTCGGCGGCGTGGGTGTTGGTGGCCTTGGAGTCGTCCACGTAGGCCACGCCCGCCACGTCGGCGACGTGCTCGATGCGGTGGGCGTCGGGCCGGAAGGCGCGCAGGCCCCCGCGGACCGCCCCTGCCGGGACGCCGAAGGCGCGGGCGAGCGCGGCCGCGGCGAGCGCGTTGGCGATGTTGTGCGGGGCCGGCGGGTCGACGTCGGAGACCTCGGCCAGCTCCTGGGCCTGCTTCTGGCGGTTCTCCACGAACGCCCGGTCCACCAGCAGGCCGTCCACGATCCCGACCTGGGAGGGGCCGGGGGCGCCCAGGGTGAAGCCGATCGCCCGGCAGCCCTCCTCGACGTCGGCCTCGCGGACCAGGTCCTCGGTGGCCTGGTCGGCGGCGTTGTAGACGCAGGCGACGGTGTTGCCCTCGTAGATCCGGCCCTTGTCGGCGGCGTACGCCGCCATGGAGCCGTGCCAGTCGAGGTGGTCCGGGGCGAGGTTGAGCACCGCGGCGGAGTGGGCGCGCAGCGAGGGCGCCCAGTGCAGCTGGTAGCTGGACAGCTCGACGGCGAGCACGTCGTACTCCTGCTCGCCGAGGACGGCGTCCAGCAGCGAGACGCCGATGTTGCCGACGGCCGCGGTGCGCAGGCCGGCCGCCTGGAGGATGCTCGCCAGCATCCGTACGGTGGTGGTCTTGCCGTTGGTGCCGGTGACGGCGAGCCAGGGCGCGGCGTCCGGGCCGCGCAGCCGCCAGGCCAGCTCCACGTCGCCCCACACCTCGACGCCGGCCGCCTCGGCCGCGGCGAACAGCGGCTTGTCGGGCCGCCAGCCGGGCGCGGTGACGACGAGGTCGGCGCCCTCCGGCAGGGTGTCGCCGTCGCCCAGGCGGACCGTGATCCCCTCGGACCGCAGCTCTTCGGCCTGCGCACGGGAGCGCTCGTCGTCGCCGTCGTTGACGACCGTGACGCGCGCGCCGAGGCCGGCCAGGGCGCGGGCGGCGGGGATGCCGCTCACGCCGAGTCCGGCGACGGCGACGTGCCTGCCCTGCCAGGAGGTGGTGCTCACTTGTCGGCTGCCCATCCCGCGTAGAAGAGGCCGAGGCCGACGATGACGCACATGCCCTGGATGATCCAGAACCGGACCACCACCAGGACCTCGGACCAGCCCTTGAGTTCGAAGTGGTGCTGGAGCGGCGCCATCCGGAAGACCCGCTTGCCGGTCATCCGGAAGGAGCCGACCTGGATGACGACGGAGAGGGTGATGAGCACGAACAGGCCGCCCAGCAGCGCGAGCAGCAGCTCGGTGCGGGAGCAGATCGCGAGGCCGGCCAGCGCGCCGCCGAGGGCGAGCGAACCGGTGTCACCCATGAAGATCTTGGCGGGCGAGGTGTTCCACCACAGGAAGCCGAAGCAGGCGCCCATCAGGGCGGAGGCGACCACGGCGAGGTCGAGCGGGTCGCGGACCTCGAAGCAGGCGCTGGGGTTGGTCAGTTCCAGGGCGTTGGCGCACGCCTCCTGGAACTGCCACAGCCCGATGAAGGTGTAGGCGCCGAAGACCATCACCGACGCGCCGGTGGCCAGGCCGTCCAGACCGTCCGTGAGGTTCACGCCGTTGGACATGGCCAGGATCATGAACAGCGCCCACACCACGAACAGCACCGGGCCGATGGACCAGCCGAAGTCGGTGATGAAGGAGAGCTTGGTGGAGGCCGGGGTCTGGCCGCGCTGGTTCTCGAACTGCATCGCCAGCACCGCGAAGGCGATGCCGACGATGAGCTGCCCGGCCATCTTCGCCTTGGCCCGCAGGCCCAGCGAACGCTGCTTGACGATCTTGATGTAGTCGTCGAGGAAGCCGACCAGGCCCATGCCGGCCATCAGGAACAGCACCAGCAGGCCGGAGTGGGACACCTTCTCGCCGGTGATGACCTTGGCCAGCGCGTACGCGATGAGGGTGGCGAGGATGAAGGAGATGCCGCCCATGGTGGGCGTCCCCTTCTTGCTGCCGTGGGTGCGCGGGCCGTCGTCGCGGATGAACTGCCCGTACCCCTTGCGGGCCAGGAGCTTGATCAGCAGCGGGGTGCCGATCAGGGTGAGGAAGAGCCCGATGGCTCCCGCGAAGAGGATCTGCCTCATCGGCCGGCGACCTCGCCCTCGGCGCCCTGAAGCAGCGCCTCGGCGACCTTCTCCAGGCCGACCGACCTGGACGCCTTCACCAGCACGACGTCACCCGGACGCAGTTCCCTGCGCAACAGGTCGACCGCCGCCCGCGCGTCGGACACGTGCACCGACTCCTCACCCCACGAACCCTCGTTGTATGCGCCCAGTTGCAGCCAGGACGCTTCCCTGCCCCCGACCGCGACGAGCTTGCCGACATTGAGCCGGACGGCGAGCCGTCCGACCGCGTCGTGCTCGGCGAGCGCCTCGTCGCCCAGCTCGGCCATGGTGCCGAGCACCGCCCACGTACGGCGTCCCCGCCCCATGGCGACCAGCGCGCGCAGCGCTGCCCGCATGGACTCGGGGTTGGCGTTGTAGGCGTCGTTGACGATCGTCACACCGTCCGGACGCTCGGTGACCTCCATGCGCCAGCGGGAGAGGGTGCCTGCCCCGGAGAGCGCGGTGGCGATCTCCTCGGCGGACATGCCCAGCTCATGGGCGACGGCGGCCGCGGCGAGCGCGTTCGACACGTGGTGCTCACCGTACAGGCGCAAGGTCACCTCGCTGCACCCGGTGGGTGTCCGAAGCCGGAACGAGGGCTGCCCGGCGTCGGTGAGGTGCACGTTCTCGGCCCGTACGTCCGCTTCGTCGGCCTCGCCGAACAGCAGCACGCGGGCCTTGGTACGGGAGGCCATGGCCTTCACGAGCGGGTCGTCGGCGTTGAGGACGGCGGTGCCGCCCTCCTCGGCGGACGGCAGGGCCTCGACCATCTCGCCCTTGGCCTGGGCGATCTGCTCGCGGCCGCCGAACTCGCCGATGTGGGCGGAGCCGACGTTGAGCACCAGCCCGATGGAGGGCGGGGTGAGTTCGGTGAGATAGCGGATGTGGCCGATTCCGCGCGCCCCCATCTCCAGCACCAGGTGCTCGGTGGCGGCGTCGGCGGTGAGCGCGGTGAGCGGCAGGCCGATCTCGTTGTTGAGGGAGCCGGGCGTCCAGACCGTGGGGCCCTTGCGCTGGAGCACCTGGGCGATGAGGTCCTTGGTGCTGGTCTTGCCGGCCGAGCCGGTCAGCGCGACCACGCGGGTGCCGAGCCGGGCGACGACCGCGCGGGCGAGCGCGCCGAGGGCGCGCTGCACGTCGTCCACGACGATGGCGGGCACGCCGTCGAGCGGCCGGGTGGCGAGCACGGCGACGGCGCCCGCGTCCACGGCGCCGCGGGCGTAGTCGTGTCCGTCGACGTTCTCACCGGCGAAGGCGGCGAACAGCGAGCCGGCTTCGACCTTGCGGGAGTCGATCACGACCGGCCCGGTGACGAGGAGCTCCGGGTCCGGTATGTCGTGCGGCTGCCCGCCGGTGAGGGTGGCGACCTCGGCGAGGGAGAGGGCGATCACTACTTCATCCCTGGGGGTTCTGGTGGGGTGAGGCGGGGGTCTGCGACCGCGCCTCGATGGCGCGCCGCAGGACCTCGCGGTCGTCGAAGGGGCGGATGACCCCGGCGATGTCCTGGCCCTGCTCGTGGCCCTTGCCGGCGATCAGCACCGTGTCGCCGGCCTTCGCACGTGCGACGGCGGCGGCGATGGCCACGGACCGGTCCTCCTCCACGATCACGTCGCCGCGTTCGAACGTCGGCACCTCGGCGGCGCCGGCGAGCATGGCGGCGAGGATCGCGAGCGGGTCCTCGGAGCGGGGGTTGTCGGAGGTGAGCACGGCGGTGTCGGCGAGCCGCGCGGCGGCCGCTCCCATCGGGCCGCGCTTGGTGGTGTCGCGGTCGCCGCCGCAGCCGAGCACGATGTGCAGCCGGCCCTCGGTGACCTTGCGCAGGGAGCGCAGCACCGACTCGACGGCGTCGGTCTTGTGGGCGTAGTCGACCACCGCGAGGTAGGGCTGGCCGGCGTCGACGCGCTCCAGCCGGCCGGGGACGCCGGGCACGGCGGCCACGCCGTCGGCGGCGGTCTGCGGGTCGATTCCGGCCACCGCGAGGACCGAGATCGCCGCCAGGGTGTTGGCCACGTTGAACGGACCGGGCAGCGGGGCGGCGGCGCTGATCCGCCGGCCGTCGGGGGCGACGACGGTGAAGGTGGAGCCGGTGGCCCCCAGTTCGACGTCCTCGGCCCGCCAGTCGGCGTCCGGGTGGCCTTCGGCGGAGAAGGTGGTGACCGGCACCGACGCCTCCTTCACCAGCCGCTGGCCGTACTCGTCGTCGAGGTTGACGACGCCGCGGCGGGAGCGGCGCGGGGTGAAGAGCTGCGCCTTGGCCTGGAAGTAGTCCTCCATGCCGGAGTGGAACTCCATGTGCTCCGGGCTGAGGTTGTTGAAGACGGCGACGTCGAAGACGCAGCCGTCGACCCGGCCCAGCACCAGGGCGTGGCTGGAGACCTCCATGGCGACGGCCTCGGTGCCGCGTTCGCGCATGACGGCGAAGAGCGCCTGGAGGTCGGTGGCCTCGGGGGTGGTGCGCTCGGACTTGATGCGCTCGTCGCCGATGCGCATCTCGACGGTGCCGATCAGTCCGGAGGACCGGCCGGCCGCCTTCAGCCCGCCCTCGACCAGGTAGGCGGTGGTGGTCTTGCCGGAGGTGCCGGTGATGCCGATCTGGAGCAGGGCCTCGCCGGGCCGGCCGTAGATGTCGGCGGCCAGCTCGCCCATCCGGCCGCGCGGCTGCTCGGTGACGAGCACCGGCAGTCCGGTGGCGGCGGCGCGGTCGGCGCCGGTGGGATCGGTGAGGACGGCGACCGCGCCGAGGTCGGCGGCCTGCCCGGCGAAGTCGGCGCCGTGCGCCCGGGCGCCGGGCAGCGCGGCGTACACGTCTCCGGGGCGGACCGCCCGGGAGTCATGGGTGATGCCGGTCACCTGGGCGTCGCCCGGGGCGGTGGTCCCCAGCTTCGCGGCCAGCTCGCCGAGCGGGACGGGCCGGGTGCGTTCCGGCCTCGGCGCTCCCGGTCGGGTGGCGTTCGCGTCCGTGGGGGTGGTTCGGGACTGATCAGCGTGTGGCACGGCGGTGAGCGTACCGGGCGGGGGCGGCATCGGGCCAAAAGAGGGCGCCGGGGCGGCGTGGTCGCCGCCGCCGCGCGGGGGCTGGTTCTCGGATCGGGGGGTGATGGTCGTCACGGTGGCTCCCGCCCGGCTCACTGGCCGGGTTCGAACGTGACCGGCATCCGCGGGGGTTGCTTGCCGGTCGGCGCGATGTACAGGGTCTTCAGGGCGAACTCCATGACCTTCTTGTAGACGGGGCCGCAGATCTGGCCGCCGAAGTAGCTGCCCTTGGTGGGGTTCTGGATGGCGCAGTAGACGGTGAGTCGGGGCTGGTCGGCGGGGGCGAAGCCGGCGAAGGAGGCGGTGTAGCCCTTGTAGCGGCCCAGTTCGGGGTCGACGCGGTTGGCGGTGCCGGTCTTGCCGGCGACCCGGTAGCCGGGGATGGCGGCCTTGGTTCCGGTGCCCTCCCGGTCGTCGACCACCGACTCCAGCATGGCGGCCAGGGTGGTGGCGGTCTTCTCGCTGACCACCCGGGTCTTCTTCGGGGTGGGCGCGGGGGTGAAGCGCCCGTCGGGGCCGCGGAAGCCGCGGACCAGGTTGGGTTCGATGCGCTGCCCGCCGTTGGCGATGGTGGAGTACACCGAGGCGGCCTGCATGGCGTTGAGGGACATGCCCTGGCCGAAGGGGATCGTGTACTGCTGCGAGGTGGACCAGTCGCCGGGGGCGGCGAGGATGCCGGAGGTCTCGCCGGGGTAGCCGAGCCCGCTGGGCCGGCCCATGCCGAAGGCGCGCAGGTAGGAGTGGAGGACCTTGTTGGACTCGGCCTGGTTCCTGCCCAGCTCGCCGGTGGCCAGGATGGTGCCGATGTTGCTGGACTTGGCGAGCACCCCGTTGAGGGTGAGGTACCAGGTGGGGTGGTCGATGTCGTCCTTGAACAGCCGGTCCCCGCGGTGCAGCCGGTTGGGCACCGTGACACGGGTGGACGGGGTGGCCGCGCCCTCCTCCAGGACGGCGGCCATGGACATCACCTTGGCGGTGGAGCCGGGCTCGTAGGCGTCCTGGAGGGCGGCGTTGCCCATGGCGGCGGAGTCCGCCTGGGAGAGGTCGTTGGGGTCAAAGCCCGGGGAGTTGGCCATGGCCAGCACCTCGCCGGTGCGGGTGTCCTGGACGATGACGTAGCCCCGGTCGGCCCGGGACTCCTCGACCTGGCGGCTGATGGCCTGCTGGGCGGCCCACTGCACGTCCCGGTCGATGGTCAGCTCGATGTCCGAACCGGGCACCGCGGGCGTCTCGTTGGCGCCCGCGGTCGGCACCCGCCGACCGCCGGACTGGGCGTACTTGATCCTGCCGTCCCGGCCGGCCAGCTCCTGGTCCAGCATGGACTCCAGGCCGCCGCCGCCGCGGCCCTCGGCGTTGACGTAGCCCAGTATCCCGGCGGCCAGCTCCCCGTTGGGGTAGATCCGCTTGCTGCTGGGCTCGTTGAAGACGCCAGCCAGCACGCTGACGCCGGAGCCGCCGTCGGCCTTGTCCTCCCGGGCCTTGCGGGCGTAGGTGGACTTGAGGTCGCGGATCTGGTTCCACACCTGCGGGGTCTGCCGGCGGGCCAGCAGCGCGTAGCGGGAGCCGGGCGCCTTCAGCTTCTGCACCAGCTCGGCGGCGTCCCTGCCGAGGATCGGCGCGAGGAGCGCCGCGGCCTGCTCGGGCGCGTCCGGGGCCTTGGCCTCCTTGGGCGTGAACATCTTCGGGTCGGCGGTGATGTCGTAGGCGTCCACGCTGGTGGCCAGGGCGACGCCGGCCCGGTCGGTGATCTCGCCGCGCTCGGCGGAGAGCGTGTACTCCTGGTAGCGGTTCTTCTCCGCCCTGGCCGCGTAGGCGTCCGCGTCCAGCGCCTGCACCTGGAGCAGCCGGAGGGTGAACACCAGCATGACCAGGGTCAGTCCGAGGCCGACCAGCCGCAGCCGGGGGCGCGGGTTGCCCAGCCGCAGCGCCCCCGGCTGCGGCTGGTCGGCCTCGGACTGACCCTGGTCA
>NZ_PVLV01000328.1 GCF_002982015.1 Streptomyces solincola | reverse complement strand
ACGCCCTTCCTGACGGAGGACCCCTGGTGCACAGCAAACGGACCCGAGCGCGGCGCGCGCTCGCCCTCCTCACCGGCGGCCTGCTCGCCGTCACCTCGCTCGCCCTCGGCGCCCCGCAGGGCCTCGCCGCCCCGGCCCGCCACCCGGGACACCCGGGACACCCGGCCCCGGCAGAGGAGCAGTTCCAGCAGGTCACCCTCGCCAAGGGCGGCGAGGAGACCGGCGAGCCGATGTCGCTGGCGGTCATGCCGGACCGCTCGGTGCTGCACACCTCCCGGGACGGCACGCTGCGGATCACCGACGCCGGCGGCGACACCCGCGTCGTCGGCAGCGTCCCGGTCTACTCCCACGACGAGGAGGGACTGCAAGGCGTCGCACTCGACCCGGACTTCGCCGCCAACCGGGCCGTCTACCTCTACTACGCGCCCCCGCTGGACACCCCCGCCGGCGACGCCCCCGAGAACGGCGCCGCCGCCGACTTCGCCCGCTTCGACGGCGTCAACCGCCTTTCCCGCTTCACCCTGAAGGCCGACGGCACCCTGGACAACGCCAGCGAGAGGAAAGTCCTGGACGTCCCCGCCACCCGGGGCATGTGCTGCCACGTCGGCGGCGACATCGACTTCGACGCCCAGGGCAACCTCTACCTCTCCACCGGCGACGACTCCAATCCGTTCGCCTCCGACGGCTTCACCCCCATCGACGCGCGCCCGGGCCGCAACCCCGCCTTCGACGCCCGCCGCACCTCCGGCAACACCAACGACCTGCGGGGAAAGATCCTGCGCATCAAGGTCGCCGAGGACGGCTCGTACACCGTCCCCGCCGGCAACCTCTTCGCCCCGGGGACGGCCAGGACCCGGCCCGAGATCTACGCCATGGGCTTCCGCAACCCCTTCCGCTTCAGCGTCGACCAGCAGACCGGGGTGCTGTACGTCGGAGACTACGGGCCCGACGCCGGCGCCGCCGACCCGTCGCGCGGCCCGGCCGGCCAGGTCGAGTTCGCCCGCGTCACCAGGCCCGGCAACTTCGGCTGGCCCTTCTGCACCGGCGACAACGACGCCTACACCGACTACGACTTCGCCACCGAGGTCGCGGGGGAGCCGTTCGACTGCGCCGCGCCGCGCAACACCTCCCCGTACAACACCGGACTGACCGAGCTGCCGCCGGCCGAGCCCGCCTGGATCCCCTACGACGGCGGCTCGGTGCCGGAGTTCGGCACCGGGTCGGAGTCCCCGATGGGCGGCCCGGTCTACCGCTACGACCCGGACAACCCCTCCCCGGTGAAGTTCCCCGAGGCGTGGGACGGCGACTTCTTCGCCGGCGAGTTCGGCCGGCGCTGGATCCGGCGTGTCGAGCACGGCCCGGACGGCGCCGTGCAGTCCATCCACCCGGTGCCCTGGACCGGCACCCAGGTGATGGACATGGCCTTCGGCCCCGACGGCGCGCTGTACGTCCTGGACTACGGCACCGCCTGGTTCGGCGGCGACGAGAACTCCGGCCTCTACCGCATCGAGAACGCCACCGGCGGGCGCTCCCCGCTCGCCGAGGCCGCCGCGAACCGCACCTCCGGCAAGGCCCCGCTGAAGGTCGCCTTCTCCTCGGCCGGCACCAGCGACCCGGACGGCGACGAGCTGACCTACGCCTGGGACTTCGGCGACGGCGGCGCCTCCACCGCGCCGGACCCGACGCACACCTACCGCCGCAACGGCTCCTACACCGCCGAGCTGACCGTCACGGACCCCACCGGCCGCACCGCCTCCGCCACCGTCCACGTCACCGTCGGCAACACCGCCCCCAAGGTGACCCTCGACCTGCCCGGCGACGGCACCCTGTTCTCCTTCGGCGACGACATCCCGTTCAAGGTGACCGTCACCGACCCCGAGGACGGCGCCGTCGACTGCGCCAAGGTCAAGGTCACCTACGTCCTCGGCCACGACAGCCACGGGCACCCGATCACCTCCGCCACCGGCTGCACCGGCACCATCAAGACCTCCTCCGACGGCGGCCACGACCCCAACGCCAACATCTTCGGCGTGCTGGACGCCGAGTACACCGACGGCGGAGGCGGCGGACAGGCCGCGCTCACCGGCCACGACCAGGCCCAGCTCCAGCCCCGCCACCGGCAGGCCGAGCACTACACGGCCTCCTCCGGCGTGCGCACCTACGAGAAGGGCGCGGCCCACGGCGGCCGGACCGTCGGCGACATCGACGACGGCGACTGGATCTCCTTCAGCCCCTACCTCCTCACCGGCTCCACCCAGCTCACCGCCCGGATCTCCTCCGGCGGCGCGGGAGGCTTCCTGGAGGTCCGCGCCGGCTCCGCCGCCGGCACGCTGCTCGGCTCCGCGCCCGTGCCCGTGACCGGAAGCTGGGAGACCTTCCAGGACGTGGACGTGCCGCTGCGCTCGGTCCCGAAGAGGACCACCTCCCTGGTCCTGGTCTTCAGGGGCGGCGCCGGGGCCCTCTACGACCTGGACGACTTCGAGCTGTCGAACACCCGGCCCGACCGCGCCGCCAAGCGCGTGCTGGTCTTCTCCAGGACCGCCGGCTACCGGCACGACTCCATCCCGGCCGGCGTCGCCGCCCTGAAGGAACTGGGCGCGGGCAGCGACATCACGGTGGACGCCACCGAGACCGCCGCCCAGTTCACCACCGCCAACCTCGCCCGCTACGACGCCGTCGTCTTCCTCTCCACCACCGGCGACGTCCTGAACGACGAGCAGCAGCGGGCCTTCGAGAACTACGTGGCCACCGGCGGCGGATACGTCGGCGTCCACGCCGCCGCCGACACCGAGTACGACTGGGAGTTCTACGGCGGCCTGGTCGGCGCCCACTTCGCCTCCCACCCGCACGTCCAGCAGGCCACCGTCCGCGTCGAGGACCACCAGCACCCCGCCACCGCCCACCTCGGCGACACCTGGCAGCGCACCGACGAGTGGTACGACTACCGCACCAACCCCCGCGGCCAGGCCCGCGTCCTCGCCGGCCTCGACGAGACCACCTACCAGGGCGGCACCATGAAGGGCGACCACCCGATCGCCTGGTGCCAGACCTACCAGGGCGGCCGCGCCTTCTACACCGGCGGCGGGCACACCGCGGAGTCCTACGCCGAACCGGCCTTCCGGCAGCACCTGCTCGGCGGACTGCGCTACGCCGCCGGCCAGGTCAAGGCCGACTGCCGGCCGCAGACCGGCTACCGCGACCTCTTCAACGGCCAGACCACCAACGGCTGGAAGCAGGCAGGACCCGGCCGGTTCACCGTCGCCGACGGCGAACTGCGCTCCGAGGGCGGCATGGGCCTGCTCTGGTACCAGGGCAAGGAGCTGGACTCCTACTCGCTCACGCTCGACTGGAAGCTCGCCGGTGACGACAACTCCGGGATCTTCGTGGGCTTCCCCGCCTCCGACAACCCCTGGTCCGCGGTGAACAAGGGCTACGAGATCCAGATCGACGCCACCGACGCCGTAGACCGCACCACCGGCGCGGTCTACGGCTCCAAGTCCGCCGACCTCAGGGCCCGCGACCGGGTCCTGAGGCCCCCGGGCCAGTGGAACAGCTACGAGATCAGGGTCCAGGGCGAACGCCTCCAGGTCTTCCTCAACGGGGCGAAGATCAACGACTTCACCAACACCGACTCCGCCCGCAGTCTGCGCGACGGCCACATCGGCCTACAGAACCACGGCGCCGACGACCAGGTCTCCTTCCGAAACATCCGGCTGAAGGAGCTGCCGCCCCCGGCGCCCTGACCGGCGCCCACCGACCGGCGGTGGGGGGGGCGGGGCCGTACCCCCCCCCCCCCGCCTCCCCCCGCCC
>NZ_PVLV01000327.1 GCF_002982015.1 Streptomyces solincola | reverse complement strand
GGGCTGGTGGCGGGTGCGGGCCGCCGGGCTGGCGGCTGCGGGCGGGGATACGGGCCGGGGTGCGGGTCCGGTGGCGGTCGCGGGTGTCAGACCGCCAGGCCGGCGGCGTCCGAGACGCGTTCGGCTCCCACCGGCCGCGCCGGAAGGGCTCCGGCCGCCGGGTGTCCGGCTCCGGCCGGCTCCGGGAGACGGGCTTCGGCCGCCGGATGCCCGCCCGCGGGGGGTTCTGCCCGCGTGCCGGTCGGCGCGGGCACGGGCGTGGGAGCTTCCGTCCGCTCGGGTCCGGCCGCGGCAGCTTCGGCCCGTCCGGGCGCGGCCGCCGCTCGCCGTCGCGGCGGGTCCGGCGCGAACAGCTCCCCGGCCGGGCGGATCAGGGCCCCGTGCCGGGCGGCCCGGCGCAGGGCCGCGGCGCGGCGCTCGGCGGTCAGGTCGGCGACCGCGTCGGACGCCAGGCAGGCCGTGAAGCCGTGGCCGAGCGCGTCCGCCGCGGTGAGCACCGTGTGCTCGGCGAGCAGCCCGCACAGCACCAGTTGGTCGCGGCCGAGGGTGCGCAGCACCCGGGCGAGCCGGCTGCCGAGGAAGGCGTTGGGCCGGGCGTGGTCCACCAGGTACTCGCCGACGCGCGGCTCCAGCGGCCCGGGTGGCGGTCCGCCGGCCGGGCCGGGCCCGGGCGCGGGGCGGCGCTCGACGCCGTGCACCACGGGGACGCCCAGCGCGCCGGCCCGGTCGCGCAGCAGCCGTACCGAGGCGAGGAGTTCGCCGGTGCACGGGCCGGGCAGCAGCTCGGGCAGGTCCCGCTGGAGGCCGAGCACGACCAGGGCGGCCCGGGCCGGGTCGGGGAGCGCGGCCGCCGGGGGCGGCGGTAGGCCGTCCCCTCCCGGTACGGGGTGCGGCACGGCGGTCGGCGGACCCATACGTCTCCTCGCTGATGGCACGGCGGACGGTCGGCCGGCGCGCACTGCACCGGCCCCGAAGGCTTAGCTTAGGCTAGCCTAAGTTCACTCGATCGGGGGATGGGGCTCCGCCCCGCGCTCCGACCGGCGCCGCCCCGACCCGGCGTCAGGAGCGGTCTCCCGCCGACGACGTGGCGGCGCCGTCGGGCCGCCGCCGCGCGTATGCCCCCGGCGTCGAGCCGAAGTGGCGGCGGAAGGCCAGGATGTAGCCGTTGGTGGAGACGAAACCCACCCGCGAGGCGACCGTGCCGACCAGCAGGCCCTGCGCCAGAAGGTCCAGCGACCGGTTGAGCCGCACCCGGGTGCGCCACTCGGAGAACGCCAGCCCGGTCTCCGCCCGGAACGCCCGGCGCAGACTGGTGGAGCTGACGTACAGGCTCTCCGCCCACTCGGTCGCGGTGCGCGGGTCGTGCGGGCGGCGCAGCAGCTCCCCGGCGACCGCCCGGGCCGCGCCGCTGACCGGCTGCGGCAGCGGCAGGCAGTCCCGCCGCCCGGCGGTCAGCGCGGCGAACACCCGGGCGCAGTCCGGCTCCGGATGCGAGCTGCGGGTGCGCGCCAGCAGCAGCCTGCGCTGGGCCTCGCCCACGTTGACCCGGGTGGCCCGGGCGTACGGCAGCCGGTGGTGGACGCCGAAGTCCTCGGCGATGACCAGGGAGTCGGGGTCGAACCGGGCGCTGTGCGCCACGCCGGCCGGCACCCACAGCGCCACCGCCGGCGACAACTCGTGGTCCCGGCCGTCCGCGCTGACCGTGATCCGGCCCACCGGCGCGTACAGGAACTGGTGGAAGTCGTGCACATGGACGCCGTGCCCGCCGGCCGCCACCTGGCACTCGCCGGGCCGCTCGGCCTCCCGCGCCCCGCCGCGTACGCCGCCGGGCGCTCCGTACGCCTGATGAGCCGCATGCCGCACCATGCCGGCCAACCCCCTTGAAACGGAGGGGCCGGCAGCCCGGCCCCTGAGTGTGAACACTCCGACCCCTGGTTGGATCGGCGGCACTAAGGTTAGGGTAACCTAACTGGCTGTTGCGACTCGTGAGGAGCCGAGGAAACCTTTATGACCGACACGTCCCCACCGGTGACGTCCCTTCCGCCACCGGCACGGACCCGCTCCTCGCGCGGCGCGACCGTGGCCGTGCTGGCCGCCGTCGCGCTGGCCGCCACCCTCGTCGCCGGCATCGCGCTCGGCGCGCGCGACATCTCCCCGGGCGACGTCGTCAGCGTGCTGCTGCACCCCGGCGGCCAGAGCTACGACTCCCACGTGCTGTGGACCGACCGCATCCCGCGGACCTTCCTCGGCCTGCTGGTCGGCGCGGCCCTCGGAGCCTCCGGACTCATCATGCAGGCGCTCACCATGAACCCGCTGTCCGATCCCGGCATCCTCGGCGTCGAGCAGGGCGCCTCGCTCTTCGTCGTCCTCGGCATCCTGTTCCTCGGAGTCACCGGCGTCCAGGGCTACTTCTGGCTCGCGCTGGCCGGCTCGGCCTGCGCCGCCGCCCTCGTCTACCTCATCGGCACCCGCACCAACACCGGCTCCACCACCATCGGACTGGTCCTCGCGGGCGTCGCCATGGGCGCGGTGATGTCCTCCGTCATCACCCTGCTCGTCGTCCGCGACCGGGTCGCCTTCGCCCATCTGCGGGCCTGGTCGGTCGGCCAGCTCACCGGCCGCGCCGAAGCACTCGGCCAGATCCTGCCGTTCGCGATCGCCGGCCTGCTGCTCGCGCTCACCCTCGGCCGCTCCCTCAACGTCCTCGGCCTCGGCGATGAGGCCGCCCGCGGACTGGGCGTCAAGGTCGAGCGCGCCCGCCTCACCGCGGCCGCCGTCGCCGTGCTGCTGTGCGCCGCCGCCACCGCCGCCATCGGCCCCGTCGCCTTCGTCGGACTGGTCGGCGCGCACGTCGCCCGGATGCTCGTCGGCGCCGACCACCGCTGGTCGCTGCCGGTCGCCATGGCCACCGGCGCGGTGCTGCTCACCGTCTCCGACACCGCCGGCCGGCTCGTCCTCGACCACGGCGAGATCCAGGTCGGCGTGATGACCGCCATCGTCGGCACCCCCTTCTTCGTGTGGCTCGCCCGCCGCCGCGACCTGGTGCGGGTGTGATGACCGTCCTCGACGCCCGGGCCACCGCCCCGGACACCGCCGCCGCGCCCGCGCTCGCCGCCGTCGCCCGACTGCGCGCCGCCCGCCGCGCCCGCAACCGGCGCACGGCGCTGGTCGGCGCCGGCCTCGTCGCCCTGCTGCTCGCGTTCACCGCCGCCGCCCTGCTGATCGACCTCGACGGCGTCCCGGCCGGCGAGGTACTGCCCGCCGCCCTCGGCCTGCGCGACGGCCTCGCCGACTACCTGGTCTTCCAGTTGCGGATGCCCCGCACCCTGGCCGCGCTGCTCGCCGGCGCCCTCTTCGGCCTGGCCGGCGCGCTCTACCAGCGCCTCATCCGCAACCCGCTGGCCACCCCCGACATCGTCGGCATCTCCGCCGGCGCGAGCGCCGGAGCCGCCACCGTGCTGCTGCTGGCCCCCGCCGCGTACGTCGTCGGCGCACCGGTCGCCGCCATCGCCGGCTCCTTCGTGCTGGTCGCCGCCGTCCAGGCGCTGAGCTGGCGCGGCGGCCAGGTCGACACCTACCGGCTGATCCTGGTCGGCATCGGGCTGAGCGCGGTGTGCGTCGCCTACACCAACTACCTGTTCACCGTCGCCGACGCCAACGCCCTGGCCGTCGCCATGCGCTGGACCATCGGCTCCACCAACGCCGCCGACTGGGACGGCGTCACCACCCTGGCCGCCGGCCTCGCCTGCTGCCTGCCGCTCGCCGTGTGGCTCAACCGCTCGCTCACCGCCATGGCGCTCGGCGACCAGTTGGCCACCGGCCTGGGCGCCCGCGTCAACCCGGCCCGCGTCGCCGTGCTGCTGCTCGGCGCGGCGGCCGCCGCCCTGGCCACCAGCGTCGTCGGCCCCATCGGCTTCGTCTCCCTCATCAGCGGCCCCATCGCCGTCTGGCTGGTGGGAGCCGAGCGCTCGGTGCTGCTCGCCGCGCCGGTCGGCGCCGCCATCGTCATCGGCGCCGACGTGCTCGCGCTGCACGCCCCCCTGATCAGCCCGGTGCCCACCGGGGTCCTCACCGCGCTGCTGGGCGCGCCCTACTTCGTCTGGCTGATCCTTCGGCGCGGACAGGGAGCCTCCTCGTGACACACCCACTCCAGGCCCGCGCCATCGCCGCCGGCTACGGCAAGCACCGGGTCATCGACGGACTGGACGTCGAGATCGCCGCCGGGAAGATCACCGCCCTGGTCGGCCCCAACGCCTGCGGCAAGTCCACCCTGCTGAAGTCCATCGCCCGGCTGCTGCCGCTGGCCGCCGGCTCGGTGCTCCTCGAGGGCAGCGACATCCACGCCATGCCCACCCGGGAGGTGGCCCGCCGGCTCGGCATCCTTCCGCAGTCGCCGATCGCCCCCGAGTCCATCACCGTCGGCGACCTGGTCTGGCGCGGCCGCCACCCGCACCGCCGGTTCGGCGAGCGCCGCACCGAGACCGACGACGTCCTCATCGCCGAGGCGCTCGCCGCCACCGGCACCGCCGAACTCGTCGACCGCCCGGTCGACCAGCTCTCCGGCGGCCAGCGCCAACGCGTCTGGATCGCGCTCGCACTGGCCCAGGACACCCCCACGCTTCTGCTGGACGAGCCCACCACCTACCTGGACATCGCCCACCAGATCGAGGTCATGGACCTGCTCGCCGACCTCAACGAGAAGGCCGGCAAGACCATCGTCCTCGTCTCCCACGACCTCAACCAGGCAGCCCTGTACGCCTCCGTCATCGTCGCCATGCGCGACGGCCGGATCGTCCGCCAGGGCACGCCGGACGAGGTACTCGACGCCCGCACCGTCGCCGACGTCTTCGGCCTCGACTGCGTCGTCGTACCCCACCCTCGCACGGACCGGCCGCAGATCTTCCCGCTCGGCCGCCGTCACGCACCACAGGAGAACCACTGACATGAACGCCTTCGCCAGACCCGCCCGCGTGCTGCTCGCGGCGGCCGCCGCCGTCACCCTCGTCGCGGGCTGCGGCACGGAGGCCGAGCCGGCCAAGGAGGCCGCCGGCGACAAGGGCGGCTCCTCGGCCGGCGCCTTCCCCGTCAGCCTCACCAACGCCTGGGGCGCCGCCAAGGTCGAGAAGAAGCCGGTCAAGGTCGCCACCGTCTCCGACGGCGACACCTCCATCGCGCTCGCCCTCGGCATCGTCCCGGTCATCACCCCCGACGTCGAGGACGGTTCGCCCTTCCCCGAGTACAAGCAGCAGGCCCTGGACAAGCTCGGGGGCGGCAAGCCGAAGACGTTCGACGACACCGACGGCACCGACTTCGAGGCCATCGCCGCCGCCCAGCCCGACGTCATCCTGGGCATGAACACCTGGCAGATGGACAAGGAGTACGCCAAGCTCGCGCCCGTCGCCCCCGTCGTCACCTACGCCGAGAAGGAGCAGGCCGACACCCTGACCTGGCAGGAGCGGCTGAAGACGGCCGCCAAGGCGCTCGGCCTGGAGAAGAAGGCCGACGAGGTCATCGCCGCCAACGACAAGGCGCTGGCCGACGCCGCCAAGGCGCACCCCGAGTTCAAGGGCAAGACCTACACCTACGCGGTCGTCCACCCCGAGCAGCTCAGCTACGCCTCCTTCGCCGCCCAGGACCCCGGCGTCTTCGAGGCGCTCGGCTTCCGCAAGGCGCCCAACGCCAAGAACTACACCCCCAACAAGAACGCCGTCTCGCTGGAGAACCTCGACGAGCTCGAGGCCGACATCCTGCTGATGACCTACCCGTTCGGTGACAACGGCCTGCTCAGCGCCGACGAGCTGGAGAAGAACAAGCTCTACCAGTCGCTGAAGGTCGTCAAGGGCAACCACGACACCGTCGTCCCCTCCGACAACGGCCTCGCCGTCGCCATGGCCTACCCCGACGCGCTCAGCGCCTCCTGGGTCGTCGAGAACCTGACCCCCATCCTGGCCAAGGCCGTCGCCGGCAAGTGACCCGACCGGCGTCCGCGCGAGCACACCGTGACGCCGTGACGCCGAGCGCGCGGCGGGCGGTGAGCGTCACGGCGTAGGCCTCGCCGCCCGCCGCGCGCTCGGCGTCACGGCGTCACGGTGTGCTCGCG
>NZ_PVLV01000326.1 GCF_002982015.1 Streptomyces solincola | reverse complement strand
CGACGACCACCGCCACCCCCGGCCTCGCCACCGGCTGACGGCGCCCCGGGCGGGCGCGCCGTCAGCCGGTGGCGAGGCCGGGGGTGGCGGTGGTCGTCGTGGCCGGTTCCAGGAAGCCCTCCTCCACCAGCAGCCGGATCGCCTGCGGGGTGCGGTCGCGGAGCATGACCGGGTCCTCGCCCATGAGCTGGGCGATGGCGTCGAGGATGCGGCCCGCGCTCAGCGTCCCGTCGCAGACGCCGGCGAAGCCCGCGGCCACCGCGTCCACCTTGGTCGCGCGGCGCATGCCGCGGTTCTGCCGGAGCAGCACGTGCTCCGGGTCCTCCGCGCCAGGCAGCCCGACCTGCTCCTGCACCACTTCCGGGGTCAGCGTGAAGTGGTCTCCGAGCAGGGCGGCGTCGTCCTGCGAGCGGAGGTAGTCCTGGCGGGCGAAGTGCGCGCGGACCGTCTCGCCCAGCGGCTGCTCCACCGGGTGCGGCCACTCCTCGACGGTGATCGCGGGCCGCTCGAGCGCCGCGGCCGACCTGCGCAGGGTGATCCAGCCGAAGCCGACGGCCCTGGTGCCGCGCGCCTCGAACTCGTCCAGCCACTCCTCGTACCGCGCCGCGTACCGCGCCGGATCGTCCTGGTGGTCGCCGGCGTCCCGGAGCCAGAGCTCCGCGTACTGTGTCACGTCCTGCACCTCGCGCTGCACGATCCAGGCGTCGCAGCCGCGCGGCACCCAGGAGCGCAGCCGGTCCTGCCAGTCCTCGCCCTCCACGTGCTGCCAGTTGGCGAGGAACTGGGCGTACCCGCCGTCGTTGAGCCGCTCGCCGGCCTGCTGGACGAGCGCCCGGCACAGGTCGTCTCCGCCCATGCCGCCGTCGCGGTAGGTGAGTCGGGCGCCGGGCGAGATGACGAACGGCGGGTTGGAGACGATGAGGTCGTACGTCTCGCCGTCCACCGGCTGGAAGAGGGAGCCGGTGCGCAGGTCGGCCTCCGGCGCGCCGGACAGGGCGAGGGTGAGCCGGGTGAAGCCGAGCGCCCGGGGGTTGAGGTCGGTGGCGGTGACACGGGTGGCGTGCTGGGCCGCGTGCAGGGCCTGGATGCCGGAGCCGGTGCCGAGGTCGAGCGCCGAGCCGACCGGGGTGCGCACGGTGATGCCGGCGAGCGTCATGGAGGCCCCGCCCACGCCGAGGACCACGCCTTCGTCCCGCCCGCTCGCCCCGCCTGCGCCGCCCACCGCGCAGCCGAGGTCGGAGACGATGAACCAGTCCTGCCCGTCCGGGCCGCCGTAGGGGCGGACGTCCACCGTGGCGTGGACCAGGCCGTTCTCCTCCCGGACCCAGCCGTCGGCGAGCGCCTCCGCCAGCGGCAGCACGGCCGCGACCGGAGCGCGGTCGACCGGCTGCTGGAGCAGGAAGAGGCGGACGAGTGCGGCCAGCGCGGACGCGGGGCCGTCCGCCCGGGTGGTGGCGCGCAGGGCCGGCACCGTCTCGCTGCGGGCCAGCGCCGCGTACGCCGAGGCGCCCAGCAGCTCCAGCAGGCCGTCGGCGGTGAAGCCGGCCGCGAGCAGCGCCTCGCGGAGCCGGGGCGCGTGGTCGGGTGCCGGCAGGTCAGCGGAAAGACTCGTCGTACTCACGGCATTCATTGTGACCGCTGCCACTGACAGTGCCCGCCGGGGGCCCGGCGGGCACTGTCAGTGGCAGCGGTCGACGGCAGCGGCCGTGAGAACGCGCCGAGCGAGCCCTACTGGTCCTACTCCTTGTCCTCGCCCTTGGAGGCGGAGGGGGCGGCGGACGCCGAGGCGGAGGCCGCGGCGGACGGGGCCTTGTCGGAGCCGGTCGAGGCGTCGGAGCCCGGCTTCGCCGACTGCGGCGTGGGGGCGATGGACGCCTTGGCCTTCTGGCAGCCGGGCTGCTTGGCCATCGCCTGGCCGAGGCGGCCGGACGACAGCTTGCCGAGCGCGTCCTGGTCCATCTTCTCGATCTTCGCCAGACCGGTGGCGATGGTGTTGAGGCCGTCGGCGAAGCGCTTCTGGTCCTTCGGGTCGAGCCCGTCCACCTGCTTCTTCAGGCCCTCGTAGGCGGTTGCGGTGGCGGTGAGCTCCTTGACCGCGTCCTGCTGGAGCTGCTTGCCGCCCTCGACGGGCGGCTCGCCGGCGGACTCGATGCCCTTGGCGAGCGAGCGGTTCGCGTCGGCGATGTCCTGGAAGGCCTTCGAGTCGGCGGTCTGGACGTCGGCGGGCTTGCCGTCGGCCGCCGTGGAGATGATGACCTGCTGGGCGTCCGCCCGCTTCTGGATCTGCGGCTGTGCCTGGTCGCACACCTTGCCGGCCCAGGCGTTGACCTGCTCGTCGCCGCTGTCGTCGCTGCAGCCCGACAGCGTGAGCACCAGTACCGCACCGCCCGACAGCGCGGCCGCAAGCTTCTTGTTCACCGTATCGGTCCCTTCGAAGGCTCTCGGCCCGGGAACATACACGCCCTATGGGCGGCTCTCCGTGGCACATGAGCCTTACGTACGCCTTTCCCACCATTTGCACCAAGGAGAGAAGCCTCACGAACGCGTCACGGACGCCACCGATGCCACCGATGCCACCGACGCCTCTGACGCCTCTGACGCCACGACCCGAGCCGTTCAGGGGCCGTCCCGGCACGTCCGGGCGTCAGGGGGCGCCGACGCTTCCGGAGGGACGCCCTCCGCCGTACCGCCGCCGCTGCCCGCGGCGCCGTCGCCGCCGCCGCGGCCGGTGGAGCCGTCACGGCCGCCGTCGACCGACACCGAGCGGCGCTTGGAGACCCACACCGCGGCGACGATGACGGCGACGGCGAGGGCCGCGACCACCGCTCGTACGGCGGGACTGGCGTCCTCCCCGTAGGCGTACCGCACGACCGCGGGGGCGATCAGCAGCGCGACCAGGTTCATCACCTTCAGCAGCGGGTTGATGGCCGGTCCCGCCGTGTCCTTGAACGGGTCGCCGACGGTGTCCCCGATCACCGTGGCGGCGTGTGCCTCACTGCCCTTGCCGCCGTGGTGGCCGTCCTCGACGAGCTTCTTGGCGTTGTCCCAGGCGCCGCCGGAGTTGGCGAGGAAGACCGCCATCAGGGTGCCCGCGCCGATCGCGCCCGCCAGGTACGCGCCCAGCGCGCCGACGCCGAGCGCGAAGCCGACCGCGATGGGCGCCATCACGGCGAGCAGGCCAGGGGTGGCCAGCTCGCGCAGGGCGTCCCGGGTGCAGATGTCGACGACCCGCCCGTACTCCGGTTTCTCACTGAAGTCCATGATCCCGGGCCGCTCCCGGAACTGCCGGCGCACCTCGAAGACGACCGATCCGGCCGACCGGGAGACCGCGTTGATCGCCAGCCCGGAGAAGAGGAAGACGACCGCCGCGCCGAGGATCAGCCCGACCAGGTTGTTCGGCTGCGAGATGTCCATGGACAGCGTCAGCCGGTCGGCGCGGGACAGCACGTCCGCGCCCGCACCGTCGCCCACGTCGGCGACGGCGGTGGCGATCGCGTCCCGGTAGGAGCCGAAGAGGGCCGCGGCGGCGAGCACCGCCGTGGCGATGGCGATGCCCTTGGTGATCGCCTTGGTGGTGTTGCCCACCGCGTCGAGGTCGGTGAGCACTTGCGCGCCCGGCCCCTCCACGTCGCCGGACATCTCGGCGATGCCCTGGGCGTTGTCGGAGACCGGCCCGAAGGTGTCCATGGCGACGATGACGCCGACGGTGGTCAGCAGCCCGGTCCCGGCCAGGGCCACCGCGAACAGCGCCAGGATGATCGAGGAGCCGCCGAGGAGGAACGCCCCGTAGACCGAGAGCCCGATCAGCAGCGCCGTGTACACGGCCGATTCGAGCCCCAGCGAAACGCCGGCGAGCACCACGGTGGCCGGACCGGTCAGCGAGGAGCGCCCGACATCCCGTACGGGACGCCGGTTCGTCTCGGTGAAGTAGCCGGTCAGCCGCTGGATCAGGGCGGCGAGCACGATGCCGACGGCGACGGCGACCAGCGCCAGCACCCGGGGGTCGCCGTCGTGGCGGCGGACCGCGCCCTCGGTGACGCCGGCCAGCCCGGCGTAGGAGTCGGGCAGGTAGGTGAACGCGGCGACCGCGACCAGGGCGAGCGAGATGACGGCGGAGACGGCGAAGCCGCGGTCGATCGCGGACATCGCGCTGCGGTCGGCGCGCCGCGGGGCGACGGCCAGGATGCCGATCACCGCCGTGACCACCCCGATCGCGGGCACCATGAGCGGGAACGCCAGCCCGAGGTCGCCGAACGCCGCCGAGCCGAGGATCAGCGCGGCGACGAGCGTCACGGCGTACGACTCGAAGAGGTCGGCGGCCATGCCCGCGCAGTCCCCGACGTTGTCGCCCACGTTGTCGGCGATGGTGGCGGCGTTGCGCGGGTCGTCCTCCGGGATGCCCTTCTCGACCTTGCCGACCAGGTCCGCGCCGACGTCGGCGGCCTTGGTGAAGATGCCGCCGCCCACGCGCATGAACATGGCGACGAGAGCCGCCCCGAGGCCGAAGCCCTCCAGCACCTTGGGCGCGTCGGCGGCGTAGACCAGGACCACGCAGGCCGCGCCGAGCAGCCCGAGGCCGACCGTGCACATGCCGACCGCGCCGCCGGTACGGAAGGCGATCCTGGCCGCCCGGCGGGCGGCGGCGGCCGTCTGACCGCCCGACTCGGCCGCCCGCGCGGCGGCGGCCACCCGGACGTTGGCCCGCACCGCGAGCCGCATGCCGAGGTAGCCGGTGGCCGCCGAGAACAGTGCGCCGACCAGGAAGAACAGCGAGCGCCCGGCCCGCTGCGCCCAGTCGTCCGCGGGCAGTAGCAGAAGTAGGAAGAAGACGGCGACCGCGAAGACGCCGACGGTACGGAGCTGCCGGGCGAGGTAGGCGTTCGCGCCCTCCTGCACCGCCTCCGCGATGCTCTTCATGGCGGCGGTGCCCTCCCCGGCCGCCAGCACCTGCCGGGCGAAGAGCCGGGCGACGACCAGCGCGAGCAGCGCCACCGCGCCGACCACGAGCACGATGACCCGGTTGCCTTCGGTCAGCACCGCCGCGGCGAGCGGCACCGGCCAGTCGGCGGCGAGCGGTGTGGACGGCCCCGCCATGCGTCCTCCTCGACGTCAGGGGCGGGAGCGCGGACGGACACGCGGCGCGGCGCCCCGCCAAAGCTGAACGCAACAGAACAGGACTGACCCCCCGCGTCCCTTCCCGACCGCCCCACTACGCCATCCGGCACCGATTTCACCCGGGCGGGCGCGCAGAGGGCTGCCGCCTCCTGGGGCACGCCCCAGGAGGCGGGAGGGGTGCTCAGCCGGCTGGGGGTGCGGGGGCCTGGCGCGGTGCCGTGA
>NZ_PVLV01000325.1 GCF_002982015.1 Streptomyces solincola | reverse complement strand
CCCCCGGCCCGGAGCGGCCGCCCGGCCCGGTGTGCCGCCACCCCGGCCGCCGCGCGGGACGCACCGCGCCCCCGCCGTCAGGCGTCGGGCGGCCGACCAGCGGAGACCGTCCGGGCTTCGGCAGCCGGCCGGGGATCGGGGGCCGTCCGGGCGCGTGGCCGCAGGCGGAACAGGCCGTGCAGCAGGACGGCGGTGAGCGCGCCCGCCACCACCCCGCTGCCCAGCACACCGCGCACCCAGCCCGGGAAGGCGTCGTACAGCCCGGGGGAGAGCACCGGCAGCAGCCCGGCGGCCAGCGCGGTGGCCGCGACCATCACGTTCACCCGGTCGTCCAGGTCCACCCGGCGCAGCATCTGCACGCCCATGACCGCGATCACGGCGTACACCACCAGGGCGCTGCCGCCCACCACGGCCGGCGGGATGCCCGCCAGCAGCCGGGAGATGGGCGCCAGCAGCCCGCACAGCACCAGCAGCACCCCCGCGCCGGCCGTGACGTAGCGGCTGCGCACCCCGGTCAGCCTGCTGATGCCGATGTTCTCCGAGCTGGTCACCAGCGGGGCCGCGCCGAACACGCCGGCGAGCAGCGAGGCGACCGCGTCGGCCCGGGCCACCCGGGGCACGTCCCGGCCGGGGTCGGCGGCGCGGCCCACCGTCTCGCTGTTGAGGACCGTCTGGCCGGTGGCCTCGGCCAGCGACGTGAGGCTGAAGACGAGCAGCGGCAGCGCGGCGAGCAGGTCGAACTGCGGTACGCCGTAGGGGAGCGGGGCGGGCAGGGCGGCCGCCGCCTCCCCCGGCGGAGTGAAGGAACCGAGCCCGGTGACGGCCGCGAGCGCGGTGCCGCCGGCCATGCCCAGGAGCACGGCGCTCTGCCGCCACACCCCACGCAGCAGCAGGTAGGCGAGCAGCACGCAGCCGACCGTGGCGGCGGCCAGGAGCAGCGCGGACGGCGCGGCGGGCCGGCCCGGCCCGCCGGTGACCAGCCCTGCGGCCACCCGCACCATGGAGACGCCGATCAGCAGTACGGTCACCCCCATGACCAGCGGCGGGAAGAGCCGCACGGCCCGGGCGTACAGCGGCAGCACGGCCAGCAGCAGGAGCGCGGCGAGGATCACCGATCCGCTCGCGGTGGCCGCCCCGTGCTCGCCGGCCACCTGGAGGAACAGCGCGGTGGCCGCCCCGCCCGGCAGCATCACGAACGGCAGCCTCGCGCCGATCCGCCAGGGGCCGAGCGACTGGAGCAGGGTGCCCGCCCCGCACAGCAGCAGGGTCACGCTGAGCAGGGAGGCGGTCTGCGGGCCGGTCAGCCGCAGCGCGTCGGCGGTCAGGAAGGCGGTGGAGACCGGGGCGGCGACCATCGCCAGCACGTGCTGCCCGGCCAGCGGCGCCAGTCGCCGCAGCGGGACGCGCTCGTCCACCGGGTCGGGTGGCGGCGCGGGCTTCGGGGCGGGGGCGGGCGCGGTCACCGGCCGTCCCGCGCGGTGAGCCAGGGCACCTCGGCGGGGGCGTAGCGGTAGGCGCGGAAGACCGCGTTCGGCTCGGCCGGGAAGAGCGTGCGGACCTCGGACTCGCGGTAGGCGCCGAACTGCGGCACCACGTACTCCCAGCACAGGTAGCCGTCCGCGGTCACTTCGAAGAGCCGGCCCGCCGGGGAGTCGGTGACCAGGGTGTTGCCGTTGGCCAGCCTCTGGGCGCTGCCCATGAAGGGGGCGAAGAACGACTCCCGGGCCGGGTCGTGGTACTCCCAGACCACCGTGCCGCCGGGCCGCTCGATCTCCACGACCCGGGTGTACGGCACGTCGCAGCCGGGCCGGAAGACGCCGTTGTCGAAGACCAGCAGGTTGCCGCCGGGCAGTTCGGTGGGAGCGTGCTGCTGGGAGACCGTGCCCGGTTCGGTGCGCCAGACGATCCTGCCGTCGGACCGGTCGATGACGACCACCGCCGAGACGCTGCGCAGGCTGGCCAGGACGGTGCCGTCGTCCAGCGGGGTGACGCTGTTGATCAGCGGCCAGTGCTCGCGGGCGTAGTCCGGGTGCAGCGGGTACGCGTCGCGGTCCAGGTGGTCGGCGGCCCGCCAGGACCACAGGGTGTTCCCGTCCGCGTCCACCTCGGTGATGGTGTCCGCCCACACCGTGCCGTCCGCGGCCTCGCTGCCCGGCACCCCGCCGCGTACCGCCGCGGCGTCCGCGCCCCGCAGCGGCTCCAGCCCGGTGTAGAGGATGCGGCCGTCGTCGGTGTGGTGGGCGTCGTGGTGCTGGAGCGGGTCCCGGTGCTCGCGCAGCACGGTGCCGTCCGGGGCGGCCTGGAGCATCACCCCGCCGCGGTACTTGTGCCACATCGGGAAGAGCGCGGGCTGGTCGGGGAGCACCCCGTTGTAGGCGAGGCGTCCGTCGGCGAGCAGCCGGGCGTGCCGTCCGGGCCGGTAGGGGAGGTTCCACCGGTGGACCGCCTCGCCGCGAAGGTCGATCAGGTACACCTCGCCGGCCCCGGTGAGCGGCGCGTAGAGGGTGTAGCCGTCGAAGGCGGCCTCGGCGTCCAGGGCGATCAGCCCGGTGCCGCGCCGGCGGCGGCTGTTCTGGTCCACCCGGCCGGCGGCCCGCGCCCCGGAAGCCCTACCCGCGGCAGTGTCAGCGGTCATCGAAGTCCCTCACCCTCGTCAAACTTTCTTTGATGTGGTCGAGCGACTTCGAAGCTAGCGGGGTGATGTTGCGGCAGTGTGGCGGCCGTATGGCGGCATCCAGGGGCCGGTGCGGCGCGCGCTAGGGTGCCGGAGGGAGCACGGGCGGACGGCGGGGAGCGGACGGCACATGGGCGAGGCGGACGGCGAGCCGGCGGGCGCGCCGGACGGACCGGGCAGGCCGGACGGGGCGGACGGGTCCGGTGGGGGAGGGCCGCGGGTGGGCGCCGGGGTGCGCCGCAGGCGCCGGGCCCTGGAGCTGACCCTCGCCGAGGTCGCACGGCGCTCGGGCCTCTCGGCGCCCTTCCTCAGCCAGATCGAGAACGACCGCGCCCGGCCCAGCATGCGCTCGCTCCAGCGGGTCGCCGACGCGCTGGAGACCACCGCCGTGCAACTGCTGGCCGCCGCCGGGACCCCGCGCCGGATGGACGTGGTGCGGGCCGGCGACGACACCGGCCTCGCGCCGGCCGGCGGCGGCCGGGCCCGGCCGCTGGTGCGCGGCCACCACCAGCTGCACGCCCTGGAGTTCACCGGCGAGCACGACGGGGCACGGGAGTTCCGGCACCGCAACGACGAGCTGATGTACGTGGCCGACGGGTCGGCGGAGGTGGAGGCCGAGGGCCGGACGGTACGGCTGGGCCCCGGCGACACCCTCTACCTCACCGGCGGCATCCGGCACCGCTGGCGGGCCGTCGAGCCGGGCACCAGGGTGCTGCTGGTGGCGGTCGCCGAGCACGTCGAGGCGGTCGCCGACCCCCGGCTGTGAGCCCCCGGTCCGGAGCCCGGACGTGCGAGCGCGGGCAGGCCCCCCGGGGTGGGGAAGCCTGCCCGCGCTCGGCGGACACCGCCGAGGCGGCGGCGGGTGCGGCGGCGGATCAGACCGCCGGCGCCGGGTAGGTCGGGTACTCCACGCCGGAGACGTGCTGGACGACCCGGACGACCTGGCAGGAGTAGCCGTACTCGTTGTCGTACCAGAGGTAGAGGATGGCGTTGTCGCCGTCCACCTTGGTCGCGCCGGCGTCCACGATCGAGGCGTTGCGCGAGCCGATGAAGTCGCTGGAGACGGCGTCGGGCGTGGTGGTGAAGTCGATCTGGCGCTTCAGCGGCGAGGTCAGCGACACCTCGCGGAGGTAGTCGAGCACCTCCTCGCGGGTGGTCTCGCGGCCCAGGCGCAGGCTGAGGATCGCGATGGAGACGTCCGGCACCGGCACGCGGATCGAGCTGCCGGTGATCGGCGCGGTCAGCTCCGGCAGCGCCTTGGCGACGGCCGAGGCGGCGCCGGTCTCGGTGATGACCATGTTCAGCGGCGCGGAGCGGCCCCGGCGGTCGGCCTTGTGGTAGTTGTCCAGCAGGTTCTGGTCGTTGGTGAACGAGTGGACCGTCTCCACGTGGCCGCGCAGCACGCCGTACTCGTCGTTCATCGCCTTCAGCGGCGGGACGATGGCGTTGGTGGTGCACGAGGCGCAGGACAGGATCTGCGCGTCCGGCTTGATCGTGTCGTGGTTGACGCCGTGCACGATGTTGGGCACGTCGCCCTTGCCGGGCGCGGTCAGCACCACCTTGTCGATGCCGGGCCGCAGGTGCTGGGACAGTCCCTCGCGGTCCCGCCAGCGGCCGGTGTTGTCGATCAGGATGGCGTTGCCGATGCCGTACGCGGTGTAGTCGACCTCGGAGGGGTCGTTCGCGTAGATGACCTTGATCTCGTTGCCGTTGGCGACGATGGTGCTGCTCGCCTCGTCCACGGTGATGGTGCCCTGGAACTGGCCGTGGATGGAGTCGCGGCGCAGCAGCGAGGCGCGCTTGACGATGTCCGCCTCGCCGCCCCGGCGGACCACGATGGCGCGCAGCCGCAGGCCGTTGCCGGAGCCGGCCTTCTCGATGAGCAACCGGGCCACCAGGCGCCCGATCCGGCCGAAGCCGTAGAGGACCACGTCACGCGGGGCGCGGCGCTCGATCTTCTCCGTGCCGGTCGCGCCGGCGACCGCCTCGGCGGTGAACTCCGCGATCGACAGGCCCCGGTCGTCGGCCCGGTAGGTGGCGGCCAGCATGCCGATGTCGATCTGCGAGGGGCCGAGGTCCAGCGCGGTGAGCGCCTCCAGGAAGGGGAGGGTCTCGGTGACCGACAGCTCCTCACCCGCGATCTGGCGGGCGAAGCGGTGGGTCTTCAGAATGCTGATCACCGATTTGTTCACCAGGGAGCGGCTGTGGAGGAGGACGGTCACGTCCCGCTCCCGATGCAGCTTCCCGATGAGCGGGATCATCGACTCCGCGATCTCCTCGCGGTTCTTCCAGTTGGTGAACGAGTCGTCGTTGACAGTCATCAGGAGAGCATCTTTCGAGCTAGGCAGTGCTCATATGTTAATCCCTCTGTCATTCTGATCGATCACGGGGTCCCCCTCCGCCGCGAGGCGGCGGGTGGGGACCCCGAACGCGCGGCCCGCACACGGCCGTGACCAGCGTGAACGACCCTGCGGGGGGCGCGGGACTAGGCCAGCGTGCGCGACTTCTCCACGGCGGCGGCGAGCCGCTCCAGCACCGGCGCCCAGCCGGCGTAGCTGAAGCGCTCCTCCATCGACCACGGGGTGGTCTGGGCCGCCTTGACCGCCGGCAGCCGGCGCCAGGTCGGCTTCTTGGCGAGCTGGTCCTCGGGCACCGAGGAGGCGCGGTTGTCGACCATGATCAGGTCGGCGTGGTACTTGTCGGCGTTCTCCCAGGACAGGAACTCCCAGAAGCCCCACTCGTCGGACTTCCTGCCCTCCACGAACTCCACGCCCAGCTCCTTGAAGTAGTGCAGGTCGCTGTAGGAGTCCGGCACCGCGACGTACATCTGCTCCGTGTCGCCGGTCACCGCCATGACCTTCAGCCCCTTCCTGCCGCGGGCCGCGGTGCGCAGGGTCTCGGCGGCCTTCTCGAAGCGGGCCTTCGCGTCCTTGACCGATCGCGCGCCCAGGTCCGCGCCCAGCGACTCGGCCAGCTCGGCGGTGCGCCGCAGCGGGTTGAGCAGCGAGGTGCGGGCGATGTCGATGCCGACCGTCGGGGCCAGCGCCTCGATCTTCTTCTTGCTGTTCTGCGGCACGAACCACAGGTCGGGGGCCGGGAACATGTTGCTGACCAGCAGGTCGGGCTCCAGCGCGGCGTACTTCTCGACGCTGAACTGGCCCCACTGCTCGCCGAGGCTGGTCAGCTTGCGCACGTCCATCGCGCCGGCCTGCGGGTTGGGCTTGCCGTCCACCGGCTTCGACGGGCCGAAGACGCCCTTGACCTCGACGCCGTAGTCGTGGAGGGCGGCGGCGGTGGAGACGTAGGCGACGATCCGCTCGGGGCGCCCCGGCGTCTTCGCCGTGACGCCCCGGTCGTCCTTGAACGACCAGGCGCCGCCCGCCGCGCCGTCCGCCGGCTTCCCGTCCTCGCCGCCGCAGGCCGCCAGCAGCGGAGCGAGCGCGAGAGCGCCGCCGCCCGCCAGCAGACGGCGGCGGGAGGGGCCGGCGGGGACGCGGGGAGCGGGGACGGCAGCAGGCATGGCGGGG
>NZ_PVLV01000324.1 GCF_002982015.1 Streptomyces solincola | reverse complement strand
TGGTCCGCCGTCCTGGCCCTGGCCGGCTACCTCTGGGCCCGGCGCGCCTTCCGCCGGGCCCAGAGGTAGCCGGCCAGGGCCAGGACGGCGGACCAGGCGAGCGCGAGCGGGCCGCTGGAGCCGATCGGCGTGCCCATGAGCAGGCCGCGCAGGGTCTCGTTGACCGGAGTGAAGGGCTGGTACTCGGCGAACCAGCGCAACGCGCCCGGCATGGACTCCGGGGGGACGATGGAGCTGCCCATGAAGGGCAGGAAGGTCAGCGGCATCGGGGCGTTGCTGGCCGACTCGACGGTCTTGGCGACCAGCCCCATCGCGGCGGACACCCAGGTCAGCGCGAAGGCGAGCAGCATCAGGACACCGAGGGCGGCGGCCCACTCGACCACGGTGGCGTTGGGCCGGAAGCCGCAGGCCAGGGCGGCTCCGAGCACCGCGACCAGGCCGATGGCGGTCTGGACGAGGCTGCCGACGACATGCCCGGTGAGCACCGAGGCGCGGGAGATCGCCATGGTGCGGAAGCGGTTGACGGTGCCTTCGGTCATGTCGACGGCGACGGCAACCGCGGTGGCGATGGCCCCGGACGTCACCGCCATCAGCAGGATGCCGGGCGCGATGTAGTCCACATAGCGGACCGCCTCTCCGCTGCCCGCCACGGGGGCGATCCCGGTGCCGAGGGCGCCGCCGAAGACGTACACGAACAGCAGCAGCATCACCACCGGCATGATCACGGTGGTCGCGGTCAGGGACGGATAGCGCCGGGCGCGCTTGAGGTTGCGGCGCAGCATGGTCGCCGCGTCCCGCAGGGCGTGGGAGCGGACGGGGCGCGCCGGTGCGGCGGCGTGTGCGGCGGTGCTGCTCATCGGAGGCTCTCCTCACGGGCGGGTGCGCCGCCGCCGGTCAGGGCGAGGAACACGTCGTCGAGGTCGGGTGTGTGGACGGTGACGGACTCGGCTTCCGCTCCGGCGGTCTCCAGTACGTCGAGCACCGCCCGCAGGGTGGCGGGCGTGCCGTCGCCGGGCACCCGCAGTGCCAGCGCCTCGTCGTCGCGGACGGCGACCGGGAAACAGTGCTCGGCGGCGGCCAGTCGGGCGGTGTCGGCGAACCTCAGCCGCAGGTGCCCGCCGGGCGCGCGGCGCTTCAGCTCGTCGGCGGTGCCCTCGGCGACCAGGACGCCGTGGTCGAGCACCGCGATGCGGTCCGCGAGCTGGTCGGCCTCCTCCAGGTACTGCGTGGTGAGCAGGAGGGTCACGCCCTCGTCGGCCACCAGCGAGCGGATGATCTCCCACATCGTGCGCCGGCTGCGCGGATCCAGTCCGGTGGTCGGCTCGTCCAGGAAGATCACCCGCGGCCGGCCGACCAGCGTCATGGCAAGGTCGAGCTTGCGCCGCATCCCGCCGGAGAAGGTCATGGCGGGTCTGCCCGCGGCCTCGGTCAGCTCGAAGCGCTCCAGCAGCTCGGCGGCCCGCCGTCCGCCCTCCCGACGGTCGAGGTGGTGCAGGTCCGCCATCAGCCGGAGGTTCTCCTCGGCGGTGAACAACCCGTCCACGGCGGCGAACTGGCCGGTCACGCCGATGACCCGGCGGACGCCGTCGGGGTCGTCGGTCACGTCGCGCCCGAGGACGCGGGCGGTGCCGGAGTCGGCGGCCAGCAGCGTGGAGAGGATCTGCACGGTGGTGGTCTTGCCGGCGCCGTTCGGCCCGAGCAGGGCGAACACGGATCCGGCCGGGATGCTCAGGTCCACGCCGTCCAGGACGGTCTTGCCGCCGTAGGACTTGCGCAGGCCGACGGCGGACACGGCGGTCCGCTCCGAGTGCCCTGATGAGGGCATGACAGAAAAGGGCATGGGTCCTTCCGTTCACGAGGTGGGGCGAGAGGCCAGAAGAGAGAGGTGAGCGGTGAGAAGTGCGAGGTGAGCGGTGAGAAGCGCGAGGTGAGCGGTGGGAAGCGCGAGTGAGACGTGCGATGGCGGGGAGACGCCAGGAGGCGGGCCCCGGGGCGTCAGCCCCGCGCGCGGCGGACGTCGATGTTGCCGTACTGGGTGCGGGCGCGGATCCTGACGCTGCCCGCGGACTTCTCCGGGGCCTCGCCCGCGGTGAGCGCGTTGCGGACCTGGCCGGCGGTGGACTGCACGTCCAGCCAGGCGGCCGTGCCCTCGGGGACGCCGATCTCGATGGCGCCGTACCCGGTCTCCAGTCGGACGGTTCCGCCCGCCGCCTCCTCGACCCGCAGGGCGCCGTGGGCGGTGGTGGCGGTGACCGAGTCCTCGGCGCGCCCGACCGTGATGTCGCCGCTGGCACCGCTCACCCGCAGCTCGCCGGTGGTCGTGCCGACAGTGGTGGAGCCGTGCGAGTTCTTCAGGACGGCGGGACCGTCGAGAAGGCCGACCCGCACGCTGCCGGAGCTGGTGGCGATCTCGGCGCTGCCGCCGACCCGATCCACGCTGATCGAGCCGTGCGAGGCGGTCAGCCGCAGCGGCCCGGTGGTGTCGAGGCGCACGTCGCCGGCCGAGGTCTTGACCCGGGCCTCGCCCAGCCGGCCCTGGCCGTAGACCTGGGTCCAGGCGCCGGTCACGTCGATCCGCGAGCCGGCCGGCAGCTCGACCGCCACGTCCACGGTGCCGGTGCGTCCGAACAGGCCGGCCTTCGGCGTCCTGATCCGCAGGACGCCGCCCGCGAAGGTGACGTCGGTCTTGCCGGCCGTCCGTACGTCCAGGTCCTTCTCCGGATCGCGGGGGCGCACCTCCACCACGGTGTCGGTGCGCTCGCCCGCGGTGAACTGGATCGAACCGGCGTCCACGTGCGCGGCGACCGAGATCGCCTCGGGGGTGTCGAAAGAAGGCATGGCTGTCCCGTTCTCCTGGCGAATGGCGAAGTGAAGTGAGGTGAGCGCGGGTGAGCGACCTGGGCTAACGCACCCAGCCGGTGAAGCTCTGTCCGACGGTCGGGGGCCCCTCGGTCGTACGCGGCCGGGCACCACCGCCGTCGACCGCGGCCGACACGGCGCGCACCAGCCAGGCGTTGACCGACAGGCCCTCGCGGCTCGCGGCCTCCTCGGCGCGGGCCTTGAGCGGGGCCGGCAGGCGCAGGTTCACCCGGGCGGTGCCGCCCGCGTCGTCGCTCTCGACCGGGGCCGCGCCCCGCTCGGCCGCCGGGGCCGGCGGGCCTTCGAAGGGGCCGCCTGACGCCATAGTGGCACCATCCTGACCCGGCGGGGGTGTCACCACGAAGTCCGGCTCCAGTCCGCGCAGCCGCACGTCGACCGAGCCGGGGGCGAGCTCCCGGGTGACCTCGCCCATCGCGTCGGAGAGGACGTTCAGCATCGCCAGTCGGGTGGCCGACTCCAGCGGGGCGGTGAGCCGTTCGGCCAGCTCACGCGCCTCCGTGCCGCCGGCGTCGGCGGCCACCGCCAGCTCCCGGCGCAGGGCTTCGACATACGGGGTGAGATCCATGACGCCACTATGGCACCACAATGGCGTCATGGCAATGCCATGAGCGGTGGATCACGACGCGGGTCAGGCGGTGGCGGGCGCCGCCGGGCCGACCAGTTCGTCGAGCACGTCCTCCATCGTCACGTAGCCGATCACCGCGCCCTTCTCGCCGGTGACGGCGGCCAGGTGGCTGCCGGCGGCGCGCAGGGCGGTCAGGGTGTCGTCCAGCGGGGTGTCCAGGGCGACCCGGGTCACCGTGTGCAGGGCCGAGCGCGGGAAGGGCTTGTCCCGCTCGGCAACGCCCAGGGTGTCCTTGATGTGCAGGTAGCCGAGGACCGCGCCGGACGGGCCGGTCACCGGGAAGCGGGAGAACTTCGCCTCCGCCGCGGTGCGCTCCAGTTGCTCCGGGGTGACGGTGTGCGGGACGGTGCGCATCCGGGGCGCGGCGACGAGGATCTCGCCGACCGGGCGGGTGCCCAGCTCCAGGGCGTCCCGCAGCCGCTCGCCGTCGGCCGCGCTGAGCAGGCCCGCGTCGGAGGAGTCGGCCACCATCCGGGCCAGCTCGTCGTCGGTGAAGACCGACTCCACCTCGTCCTTGGGCTCCACCCGGATCAGCCGCAGCAGGGTGTTGGCGAAGGCGTTGATGGCGAAGACGAACGGCTTCAGCGCCCGGGTGAGGGCCACCAGCGGCGGGCCGAGCAGCAGCGCCGTGCGCGCCGGGGCGGCCAGCGCGATGTTCTTCGGCACCATCTCGCCGATCAGCATGTGCGCGTAGGTGGCGGCGGCCAGCGCGATCACGAACGCGATCGGGTGCACCAGCGCGTCGGGCACGCTGACGGCGGCGAACACCGGCTCCAGCAGGTGCGCGATGGCCGGTTCGGCGACCGCGCCGAGCACCAGCGAGGAGGCGGTGATGCCGAGCTGGGCGGTGGCCATCATCTGGGAGATGTGCTCCAGGCCCCACAGGGTGATCCGGGCCCGGGTGTCACCCTGCCGGGCGGCCGGCTCGATCTGGCTGCGGCGCACCGAGATCAGCGCGAACTCCGCCGCCACGAAGAAGGCGTTGGTGAACAGGGTGAGCAGGCCGATGAGGATCTGCACGGTGGTCATCGGGCCTCCTCCAGCTGGCGGCGGGCGCCGGCCGGCACGCCCTCGTAGGCGGTGCGCGGCGGCTCGGTGATGTGCACCCGGTCGGCGCGGTGGTGGGTGACGTCCAGGACGTCCAGCCTCCAGCCCGCCACGTCCACGGTGTCGCCCTGGGCCGGGATGCGGGCCAGGCGGTTGGCGATCAGCCCGGCGACCGTCTCGTACGGGCCGTCCGGCGCGGCCAGCCCGATGCCGGCCAGTTGGTCGATGCGGACGCTGCCGTCCGCCTCCCAGGTGGCCCGGCCGTCCTCGGTGGCGGGCGCCGGCAGCAGGTCGGGGGCCTCCAGCGGGTCGTGCTCGTCGCGGACCTCGCCCACGACCTCCTCCACGATGTCCTCCACGGTGGCCACGCCGGCCGTGCCGCCGTACTCGTCGATGACCACGGCCATGGTGTGCTCGGCCCGCATCCGCTCCAGCAGCTTGTCGGCCGGCAGGCTGTCGGGGACCAGCAGCGGCGGGGTGGCCAGCGCGGTGACGGCGGTGACCGCCCGCTGGGCCGGGGGCAGCGCCAGCACGTCGCGGATGTGCACGGTGCCGACCACGTCGTCCAGCGTCTGCCGGTAGACCGGGAAGCGGGACAGGCCGGTGGCCAGCGTCAGGTTCGCCGCGTCGGCGGCGGTGGCGCCCGCCTCCAGCGCGAGCACCTCCACCCGGGGCGTCATCACGTTCTGCGCGGTCAGCTCGGCCAGGTGCAGGGTGCGGACGAACAGCTCGGCCGAGTCCTCCTCCAGCGCGCCCTCGCGCGCCGAGTGCTCGGCCAGCGCCACCAGCTCCTCTGGGGTGCGCGCGGAGGCCAGCTCCTCGGCCGGCTCCAGGCCGAAGCGGCGCACGAAGCGGTTGGCGGTGGAGTTGAGATGGCGGATGAACGGGCCGAAGGCCGTGGTGAAGGCGCGCTGCGGGGCGGCCACCACCCGGGCGACGGCCAGCGGGCGGGAGATCGCCCAGTTCTTCGGCACCAGCTCGCCGATCACCATCAGCACCACCGTGGAGAGGACCACGCCCAGCACGGTGGCCACGGTCGGCGCGGCCGCACCGAGGCCGATCGCCCGCAGCGGGCCACCCAGCAGAGCGGCGAAGGACGGCTCGGCGAGCATGCCGATGACCAGGGAGGTGACGGTGATGCCGAGCTGCGCGCCGGACAACTGGAGCGTCAGCCTGCGGACGGCCGCCAGGGCGCTGGCGGCGCCGCGCTCACCGTCGGCGGCGGAGCGTTCCAGCTCGCCGCGCTCGACGGTGGTCAGGGAGAACTCGGCGGCCACGAACACCGCGCACGTGAGCGTGAGCACGAGAGCGGCCAGCAGCAGCAGGACCTCGGTCACCGTGCCACCCCCGTTCCCCGGCTCGTCTGGTGCGCGCGGGCGGTGGCACGGCTGGTACTGGGAGGCTCACCCATTGCGGGTCCGTGGCTCCTTCTCGGTCTCGGTCGCCGGGTGACGGCTGACGGTACGGGGGGTCTACCAGCAACTGTAAGGGAGCCCTCATCAGGACGCCCCGCCCCGAGGCCCGAAGACGACCGCCCCGGATCATTGGAGATTCCTCCGAGCGGCCTCGCATATGCCATGGCTGAAGCCCTGAAACATTGCAAACAAGAGGTCACGATGCCTACCGTTGCGGACATGCAGTCCTACACAATCGGTCAGGCGGCGCGGCTGCTGGGCGTCAGCCCGGACACCGCGCGCCGCTGGGCGGACGCCGGAAGAGTCGCGACCCATCGCGACGAGGGCGGCCGCCGCCTCATCGACGGGCGGGCCCTGGCCGCGTTCTCGATCGAGGTGGCGCAGCAGGGCAACGGGGAGGACGACGTCCCCTACACCTCCGCCCGCAACGCCTTCCCGGGCATCGTCACCGCGATCAAGCTCGGCGACGTGGCGGCCCAGGTCGAGATCCAGGCCGGGCCGCACCGGCTGGTCTCCCTCCTCACCCGTGAGGCGGTCGACGAACTCGGCCTGGAGGTCGGCATGCAGGCCACGGCCCGCGTGAAGTCCACCAGCGTCCACATCGACCGCCCCTGACGACTCCAGGAGTCGCCCCGATGTCCCTGTCCTCGCTCCCCCACCGCCGCACCGCGTTCGCCGCGCTCGCCGGCGCCGCCCTGCTGCTCCCGCTCACCGCCTGCGGCGGCTCCGGCTCCGACTCCGGCGCGAAGGACGCGGGGCAGAGCGGCTCGCCGTCCGCCTCCGCCCCGCAGGCCCCGGCGGCGGACCTCACCGTCCTGGCCGCCGCCTCGCTGACCGACGTCTTCAAGACGGCGGGCGCCGCGTACGAGAGGAGCCACCCCGGCACCAGGCTGAACTTCTCCTTCGCCGGGTCCCAGGAGCTGATCGCCCAGATCCAGAACGGCGCCCCGGCCGACGCGCTGGTCACCGCCGACACCAAGAGCATGGCCAAGGTGGGGGACGAGACCGAGGCCCCGGTGGTGATCGCCAAGAACCGCCTGGTCATCGCCACCGCTGAGGGCAACCCCCAGAAGGTCGGCGAGCTGGAGGACCTGGCCGACCCGAAGCTGAAGGTGGTGCTGGCCGCCCCCGAGGTGCCGGCCGGGAAGTACAGCAAGCAGGTGCTGGACCGGCAGAAGGTCACCGTCAAGCCGGTCTCCCAGGAGCCCAGCGTCCGCGCGGTGCTCAGCAAGGTGCAGCTCGGCGAGGCCGACGCCGGCCTGGTCTACAAGACGGACGCCGAGAGCGCCCCGGACAAGGTGGACGCGGTCGACATCCCGGACGCCCAGAACGCCGTCGCCGAGTACCCGGCCGCCGCGCTGAAGGACTCGAAGAACGCGGCCGCCGCCAAGGCGTTCGTCACCTGGCTGTCCGGCCCCGAGGGCCAGAAGATCCTGCTGGACGCGGGCTTCCAGTCCCCCAAGCCCCAGGCCTGAGGCCGGGAGCCGGGATCAGGGCCTGAGGCCCGGATCCGAGGTACGGCGCTGAGGCACGGGCCTGAGACCCGGAGCTGAGGCCCCCGAACCGCCGCCTGTGCACGTCGGGTCGCGCCTCGGACGGCGGTCCCAGGCTGACGCCCGGAGCTGAGGCCCGGACGGCGGTCCCAGGCTGAGGCCCGGTGCCGGGGCTCGGGCCTGAGGCACTGCGGCGGTCCGGGCCTGAGGCCCGGAACCGGGGCCCGGAGCTGAGGCCCGGACGGCGGTCCCAGGCTGACGCCCGGAGCCGGGGCTCGGGCCTGAGGCACTGCGGCGGCCGGGCCTGAGGCCCGGAACCGGGGCCCGGAGCTGGCGCACGGACGGCGGCGAGGAGCGGAGCACATGAAGAAGCAGGCCCGGGCCGGGACCCGGAGCACCCGGGGGAACCAGGCCCGGGCCAGGATGCCCGCCACCCTGGCGCTGCCCGCGCTCCTCGCCGTCGCCTTCCTGCTGCTGCCGCTCGTCGGCATCCTGGCCCGCACCTCCTGGGGCGAGCTGGGCGCCCACCTCGGCAGCCCGGAGGCGCTCCAGGCGCTGCGGCTCTCCCTCACGGTCTCGCTCTGGTCGCTGGGCCTGTCGCTGCTGCTGGGGGTGCCGCTGGCCTGGCTGCTGGCCCGGGTGGACTTCCCCGGCAAGGCCCTGGTCCGCTCGCTCGTCCTGCTGCCGATGGTGCTGCCGCCCACCGTGGGCGGGGTGGCGCTGCTGCTCGGCTTCGGCCGGCGCGGGCTGCTCGGGCCGTGGCTGGAGGACTGGTTCGGCCTCACCCTGCCGTTCCACACCTCCGGCGCGGTCGTCGCCGCCACCTTCGTCGCCATGCCGTTCCTGGTGATCAGCCTGGAGGGCGCGCTGGCGGGCCTGAACCGGCGCTACGAGGAGACCGCCGCGTCCCTGGGCGCGTCCCCGGCCCGGGTGTTCGCCACCGTCACCCTGCCGATGGTCGCCCCCGGCCTCGCCGCCGGCGCGGCGCTCACCTGGGCGCGGGCGCTGGGCGAGTTCGGCGCGACCATCACCTTCGCCGGCAACCTCCCCGGCAGTACGCAGACCCTGCCGCTCCAGGTGTACCTGCTGCTCCAGGAGCGCCCCGAGGCCGCCACCTCGGTCTCCCTCCTGCTGCTGGCCATCGCGATGGCGGTGCTCATCGCGCTGCGCGGCCGCTGGACGACCACGCCCTCCTCCGGCAGGGACCGGCGGCCGGGCCCCGGGGAGCCGGCCGCCGCCCCCGACGACCCGGCCGCCGCCCCGGCCGCGCCGGCGCCCGAGCAGTCCGGCCCCCCGGCCTCCTCGTGGCCCCTGCACGCCGAGCTGACCGGCTTCACCCGGTTCACCCTGGACGCCGGGCCCGGCACCACCGTCGCCGTCGTCGGCCCCAACGGAGCCGGCAAGACGACCCTGCTGCGGGCCCTGCTCGGACTCACCGACCGGGCCGCCGCCCGGCTCGCCCTCGGCGGGGACGACGTCAGCGCGCTGCCCCCGCACCGGCGCGGGACTCGCCCTGCGCGCGCAGCCCGTACGCGGTGTTGGCGAGCGCGCTGAGGTGCGGGAAGAGCGCGCCGTCCTGCGGCACCCAGGCGACCCCGCGCCGGTGCGGGGGCAGCGCGCTGACGTCGTCCCCGCCGA
>NZ_PVLV01000323.1 GCF_002982015.1 Streptomyces solincola | reverse complement strand
GGTGACGATGACGCGGGCGCCCTGGCCGCGCAGGGACTCGGCGGAGCCCTTGCCGACGTCGCCGTAGCCGCAGACGACGGCGGTCTTGCCGCCGATGAGGGTGTCGGTGGCGCGGTTGATGCCGTCGACCAGGGAGTGGCGGCAGCCGTACTTGTTGTCGAACTTCGACTTGGTGACGGCGTCGTTCACGTTGATCGCCGGGAAGAGCAGAGCGCCGTCGCGGTGCATCTCGTAGAGGCGGTGGACGCCGGTGGTGGTCTCCTCGGTCACGCCGCGGATCTCGGAGGCGAGCCGGGTCCACTTCTGCGGGTTCTCGGAGAGGGTGCGGTTGAGGAGGCGCAGGATGTACGCGTACTCCTCGCTGTCCGCGGTGGCCGGGTCCGGGGCCTGGCCGGCCTTCTCGAACTCGACGCCCTTGTGGACGAGGAGAGTGGCGTCACCGCCGTCGTCCAGGATCATGTTCGGGCCGCCGGTGGGGCTGTCCGGCCAGGTCAGCGCCTGCTCGGTGCACCACCAGTACTCCTCCAGCGTCTCGCCCTTCCAGGCGAAGACGGGCACGCCCTGGGGGGCCTCCGGGGTGCCGTCGGGGCCGACCGCGATGGCCGCGGCGGCGTGGTCCTGGGTGGAGAAGATGTTGCAGGACGCCCAGCGGACCTGCGCGCCGAGCGCGACCAGGGTCTCGATCAGGACGGCGGTCTGCACGGTCATGTGCAGGGAGCCGGTGACCCGGGCGCCGGCCAGCGGCTGCGCCTCGGCGTACTCGGCGCGGATCGCCATCAGGCCCGGCATCTCGTGCTCGGCGAGGGTGATCTCCTTGCGGCCGAACTCGGCCAGGGAGAGGTCGGCGACCTTGAAGTCCTGTCGGTTCGCGACAGTCGACATATCGAGCTGCTCCTCGTGAGTGGGTCGAGGGTGGGTACGTCTGGCTCTGCGAGATGGCCGCATCCAAGGATGCCTGGCCGGGCACGGGTGCCCGGCCAGGCATCCTTGGATGCGGCCATCTCGCAGAGCCA
>NZ_PVLV01000322.1 GCF_002982015.1 Streptomyces solincola | reverse complement strand
CTCCGGACCCCCTTGCCCCCGCCTCCTCCCCTCCCAGGAGTTCACCGTGCGCATCGCGGTCACCGGCTCCATCGCCACCGACCATCTGATGACCTTCCCCGGCCGGTTCGCCGACCAACTGCTGCCCGACCAGCTCGACCACGTCTCGCTCTCCTTCCTCGTCGACGCGCTCGACGTGCGCCGCGGCGGCGTGGCCGCCAACATCACCTTCGGCCTCGGCGCCCTCGGCCTGCACCCGCTCCTCGTCGGCGCGGTGGGCCCGGACTTCGCCGCGTACGAGGTGTGGCTCAAGGAGCACGGCGTCGACACCGGCGGCGTCCACGTCTCCGCCGAACGGCAGACCGCCCGCTTCATGTGCCTGACCGACCAGGACGGCAACCAGATCGCCTCCTTCTACGCCGGCGCCATGCAGGAGGCCCGCGACATCGACCTGCCGCGCCTCGCCTTCACCGCCGACCGGCCCGACCTCGTCGTCGTCTGCCCCGACGACCCCGCCGCGATGGTGCGGCACACCGCCGCCTGCCGCGACCACCAGGTGCCCTTCGCCGCCGACCCCTCCCAGCAGTTGGCCAGGCTCGACGGCGACCAGGCCCGCGAACTGGTCCGCGGCGCGGCCTGGCTGTTCACCAACGAGTACGAGTCGGCCCTGCTCCGCGAGCGCACCGGCTGGGACCGGGACGCCATCCTGGAGCAGACCGGCGCCTGGGTCACCACCCTGGGCGCCGGCGGCGTCCGCATCGAACGGCGCGGCCTGCCCGCGCTCACCGTGCCCGCCGTCCCCGACACCGCCGTCGCCGACCCCACCGGCGCGGGCGACGCGTTCCGGGCCGGCTTCCTCGCCGGCCTCAGCCGCGGCCTGTGCCTCGGCGCGGCCGCCCGCCTCGGCTGCGTCACCGCCTCCGCCGCCCTCGCCACCGTCGGCCCCCAGGGCTACCGCGCCGACCTGGACGACATCCACACCACCGCTCACCGGGCGTACGGCGCCGAGGCCGCCGAACGCATCACCGCCGCCCTGCGCCGCACCGGCCCCCCGGAGCCCCCCGCATGACGACCTCCTCCGCCCCCTCCTTCTCCTTCGAGTTCTTCCCGCCGAAGACCGAGGCCGGCGAGCGCACCCTGTGGCGCGCCCTGCGCGAAGTCGAAGCCCTGCGCCCCGACTTCGTCTCCGTCACCTACGGCGCGGGCGGCTCCTCCCGGGACCGCACCGTCGCCGTCACCCGCCGCATCGCCGCCGAGACCACGCTGCGGCCCGTCGCCCACCTCACCGCCGTCGGGCACTCCGTGGCCGAGCTGCGGCACATCATCGGCCAGTACGCCGACGCCGGCATCCGCGACGTCCTCGTCCTGCGCGGCGACCCGCCCGGCGACCCGCAAGGCCCCTGGACGCCGCACCCGGCCGGCCTCACCCACGCCCGCCAACTGGTCGAACTCGTCCGCTCCCTGGGCGACTTCCGCATCGGCGTCGCCGCCTTCCCCGAGCGCCACCCGCGCTCCCCGGACTGGGACAGCGACATCCGCCACTTCGTCGCCAAGTGCCGGGCGGGCGCCGACTACGCCATCACCCAGATGTTCTTCCACGTGGAGGACTACCTGCGGCTGCGGGACCGGGTGGCGGCCGCCGGCTGCGACATCCCGATCATCCCGGAGATCATGCCCGCCACCGACGTCCGGCAGATCGCCCGGTTCGCCGAACTGAGCGGCGCGAGCTTCCCGACCGACCTGGCCGACCGCCTCCACGCGGCCCGCCACGACCCCGCCGAGGGCCACCGCGTCGGCGTCGCCACCGCCACCGCCATGGCCGAGCGCCTGCTCGCCGAAGGCGCCCCCGGCCTGCACTACATCACCCTCAACAAGTCCACCGCGACCCGCGAGATCCACCACAACGTCCTGGGCCTGATCCCCTCCCCGTCCCTCCCTCTCCAAAGGAGCACCCGTGTCTGCCAACCCTCCCTCTGACGTCACCGACTTCAAGGTCGCCGACCTCTCCCTGGCCGAGTTCGGCCGCAAGGAGATCACCCTCGCCGAGCACGAGATGCCGGGCCTGATGGCGATCCGCGCCGAGTACGCCGCCGCCCAGCCGCTGGCCGGCGCCCGGGTCACCGGCTCCCTGCACATGACCGTGCAGACCGCCGTCCTGATCGAGACCCTGGTCGCGCTCGGCGCGCAGGTCCGCTGGGCGTCCTGCAACATCTACTCCACCCAGGACCACGCCGCCGCCGCCATCGCCGCCGCCGGCATCCCGGTCTTCGCCTGGAAGGGCGAGACCCTCCAGGAGTACTGGTGGTGCACCGAGCAGGCGCTGACCTGGTCCGACAGCCCCACCGGCGGCCCCAACATGATCCTCGACGACGGCGGCGACGCCACCGTCCTGGTCCACCAGGGCGTGGAGTACCGCAAGACCGGCGCCCTCCCCGCCCCCGCCAACGAGGAACTGGCCGCCGTCCGCGCCCTCCTGGAGTCCAGCGCCCTGGACTGGCCCGCCATCGCCGCCGGCATCCGCGGCGTCACCGAGGAAACCACCACCGGCGTCCACCGCCTCTACGAGATGCACCGCGACGGCGCTCTGCTCTTCCCGGCGATCAACGTGAACGACGCCGTCACCAAGTCGAAGTTCGACAACAAGTACGGCTGCCGCCACTCCCTGGTCGACGGCATCAACCGCGCCACCGACACCCTCATCGGCGGCAAGACCGCCGTCGTCTGCGGCTACGGCGACGTCGGCAAGGGCTGCGCCGAGTCCCTGCGCGGCCAGGGCGCCCGCGTCATCGTCACC
>NZ_PVLV01000321.1 GCF_002982015.1 Streptomyces solincola | reverse complement strand
CAACGAGGCCGGGTTCGTCGGCGACACCCTCGCCGCCATCGCCGCCCGCGCCCTCGGTGTGGTACGCGTGGATGGTGCGGCCGGCGATGGCGGCGAGGGTGTCGCCGACGAACCCGGCCTCGTTGAGGGTGTCGGTGTGGATGGCGAGCTGCGCCCCGGTCTCCTCGCAGACCCGCAGGCAGGCGTCGATGACGGCCGGGGTAGCCCCCCAGTCCTCGTGGATCTTGAAGCCGAGGGCACCGCCGCGCAGTTGGGAGTGCATGGCGTCGGCGGAGACGGTGTTGCCCTTGCCCAGGAGTCCGATGTTGACGGGGTGGGACTCCAGGGCGGCGAACATCCGGGCCAGGTGCCAGGGGCCGGGGGTGACGGTGGTGGCCTTGGTGCCCTCGGCGGGCCCGGTGCCGCCGCCGACCAGGGTGGTGATGCCGGAGGTCAGGGCCTGTTCGACGACGGTCGGCGAGATGAAGTGGATATGGGTGTCGATCGCGCCGGCGGTGACGATCTTGCCGTTGCCGGCGATGATCTCGGTCTCCGGGCCGATGACCAGGTCGGGGTGGACGCCGTCCATGGTGTCGGGGTTGCCGGCCTTGCCGACGGCGGTGATCCGCCCGTCCCGGATGCCGATGTCGGCCTTGACGATCCCCCAGTGGTCGACGACCACGGCGCCGGTGATGACGGTGTCGGGGGCGCCCTCGGCGCGGGTGGTGCGGGCCTGGCCCATGGACTCGCGGATGACCTTGCCGCCGCCGAACACCGCCTCGTCGCCGGAGCGCCCGGGGCCGCCGCAGCGGTCCTCCTCGATCTCCACCAGCAGGTCGGTGTCGGCGAGCCGGACGCGGTCGCCGGTGGTGGGGCCGAACAGGTCGGCGTACACGGGCCGCGGGACGCGCACCGCGGACGTGGCCGGGAGGGGGACGTGGTCAGTCATCGAGCGGGCCTCCGGTCTCTCCGCGCAGACCGGGGACGATGCGGCGGCCGGCTACGGGGACGAGTTCGACGTCCACCGGGATGCCCGGTTCGAACCGCACGGCGGTGCCGGCGGCGATGTTCAGCCGCAGTCCGCGGGCGGCCGCCCGGTCGAACTCCAGTCCCGGGTTGACCTCGGCGAAGTGGTAGTGGGAGCCGACCTGGACGGGCCGGTCGGCGGCGTTCAGCACGGTGAGGCGGGTGACGGGGCGGCCCGCGTTGAGGGGCACCGGCTCGTCGGCGTACAGGATCTGTCCGGGGATCATGCTGTCGTCTCTCCCCTCACACGATCGGGTCGTGGACGGTGACGAGCTTGGTGCCGTCGGGGAAGGTGGCCTCCACCTGGACGTCGTGGATCATCTCCGGGATGCCGTCCATGACGTCGTCGCGGCTGAGCACCTTGCGTCCGGACGCCATGAGCTCGGCGACGGTCCGGCCGTCCCGGGCGCCCTCCAGGACGTGGGCGGTGATCAGCGCGACGGATTCGGGGTGGTTGAGCCGTACGCCGCGCGCCCGGCGCTTCTCGGCCACGTCCGCGGCGACGTGGATGAGCAGCCGTTCCTGTTCGTGCGGGGTCAGTTGCACGGTTCACCTCACAGTCTCCCGCCCGGACGGCCCCGAGCGCAGCGGGACACTATCCGGCTTCAACACTCTGTTGACCTGGCAGAAGAGTCTGGCCGAGAGATATTTCAAACTCGGGCGCAATTTTTTCCGGGAGGTTAACGGGGCCTTTGCCGTTCCATGGGCAACACGCCGAGGCGTACCTCCGGCGGTGGTGTTCAGGGCGCCCCGTGCGGCGGGAAATGCCCGCGGCCCCCATCTCCGCTGACGTGCGGACCGGAGGCGGAGATGAACGACGGGGCGGGGCGACCGGATTCGAACCGGCGTCCTCCGAGATGGCATCGCGGCGCACTACCTCTGTGCTACGACCCCGCCCTTGCGGGGAGCATATCCACCGACGGGCGCCGCGACCGAACCGGTTTTCGACCCGCCGGCCCGTCAGTCGGGCGTTGGCAGCGCGGCTGGCCGGCTCGACCGGCTCGGCCCGGGCTCGCGTCACGGCCGTGCCGCACCCCGCGGACCCCGGGCGCCGAGTGGCGGGCGCGCCGGTGACGGTTCCTCAGGACGGCGACACCCGGGCGGTGCAGCGCCTCGCCCGGACGGCCGCCCGGGGCCTCGGCGGGCCTCGCCCGATCAGCTCAGGCATCCGGGGGAACCTCCCGCGAGGCGAGTTGCGCGGGGCCGCCCGGGGAGTCGGCTGCGGGCCTGTTCCGGTGCAGGTGAGGCGGGGTGACGGGGCGTCCGCGCGGCTTGTGGTCAGATCGTCTTTCCGGCGTGTCCACCCGAACGGGCCAGTCGTGAGGAGCCTCACAAAACACCATTTGGGCTCGGTAATCGGCCGGGCGATGGGTCAAGATCCCTGTCGACGACAAGCCCCCGCCACCGCGGCGGGGCGGTCCGGGCGGACGCCGAGTCCTGCCGCCGCCACGGACGACTGGTCGACAGGAAGTGGATCGGCAGGAGTGGAGGACCCAGGCAGTACGGGTGGCCCACCGACGTTCGTCGGGCCGGTCGCCCTCGGGGTGAAGCCGCGTCAGCGGCCGGGCGTCTTCGTCTAGCCCGAACCCGACAGGTCATCCTTCACAGGCGGACTGACGAAGGGTTGCGCATGACCGCGCAGATTCATGTCCCGTCTCTGCTGTCCCGGGCCGGCGCCGTCTCGGTCCTCACCCTCGCCGCCGTCAGCGTGCCGCTGCTGGCGCCCGGCGGCGCACCGGAGGCGCAGGCCGCCACCTCACACGCCGCCAAGGCGCTGAGCACCGCCGCGGCCAAGAAGGGCGCCCCCTACGCGTACGGAGCGACGGGCCCGTCCCGGTTCGACTGCTCCGGGCTGACGCTCTACTCGTACAAGAAGGCCGGCAAGTCCCTGCCGCGGACCGCGCAGCAGCAGTACAACAAGACCCGGCACCTCTCCACGTCCGGTCGCCAGAAGGGCGACCTGGTCTTCTTCCACCGCGGCGGCAGCGTCTACCACGTCGGCATCTACGCGGGTCAGAACAAGATCTGGCACTCGCCGAAGTCCGGTGCGGTGGTGCGGCTGGAGAAGATCTGGTCGAAGTCCGTCTACTACGGACGGGTGCGCTGACCTCTGGCCCCTGGCCTCTGATTCCCCCGGTTCCTGGTCCCTCGTCGCCGGCCCCCGGCCCCCGGGGTCAGCGCCGTACGGGCACGGTGGTCCAGGGCAGGGCGACCCGGACCGTCTTGCCGCCGTCCGGGGTGGGCGCCACGGAGAGCTTGCCGCCGTTCTCCACGGCCAGCCAGCGGATGATGGTCATGCCCCGGCCGTTGTCCTGCCGGACGGCCGCGGGCAGCCGCTGAGGCCAGCGCGGGTGGCTGTCGGTGACGCCGACGCACAGCTCCTCGTCGCGGTCCAGCCGCAGCTCCACCGTGTAGGTCGGCGACAGGCCGAAGGTGTGCTGGACGGCGTTGGTGGCCAGTTCCGAGACGATCAGCCGCACGGTGTCGGCGGTGTCGTGCTCGCCGGGTAGTCCCCACTCGGCGAGCACGCCCGCCGCGAATCTCCGGGCGGTGGAGACCGAGGCGGGATCGCTCGGCAGAGTGACGGAGGCTTCCAGATGGTCTGCCATGGCGACACGTCCCCTTCGCACCGTGACGGTCGCGCTGGGAGGCACGGCCCCGGATGTGTTTCGCGCCACACTGCCACTTATGTCGCACCCCGTGGGGACGATCCCCGGAGATACCCGTACGTCTGTCGCTCGAAGCGGTGAACCCTGCTACGCAGGGCCGTTTTCGGTGGCCCGACAGGTGGCCCGACCGGTGGGCCGAGCGCCCGTGTCCGGGCTCAGGGAGCGGTGTCCAGCACGGTCCGCACGGCGGTGTCGATCTGCTCCGGCGTCAGGTCCGCCCGGGCGGTGAGCCGCAGCCGGGAGACGCCGTCGGGCACTGACGGGGGCCGGAAGCAGCCGACCGCCAGCCCGGCCGCACGGCAGTCCGCCGCCCAGCGGACCGCCCGTTCGGGTGAGGGCGCGCGCACCGACACCACGGCGGCGTCGGGGCGGGCGGCGGTCAGTCCGGCCTCGGTGAGCCTCCCGTGCAGCATGGCCGCCACCGTACGGGCCCGCTCGGCGAGTCCGGGTTCGGCGCGCAGCAGCTTCAGCGCGGCCAGCGCGCCGCCGACTGCCGCCGGGGCGAGGCCGGTGTCGAAGACGAACGTCCGGGCGGCGTTGACCAGGTGCTCGATGACCCGGGCCGGGCCGAGCACCGCCCCGCCCTGGCTGCCGAGCGACTTGGAGAGGGTGAGCGTGGCGACCACGTCCGGGTCGCCGGCCAGCCCGGCGGCGTGCAGGGCGCCGCGCCCGCCGTCGCCCAGCACCCCGAGCCCGTGCGCGTCGTCCGCGACCAGGGCGGCCCCGTGCGCCCGGCAGGCGGCGGCGAAGGCGTTCAGCGGGGCCGCGTCCCCGTCGACGGAGAACACGGCGTCGGTGACCAGCAGCGCGCGGGCGCCTGGCTCCCGGCCGTCCAGGGCCTTGGCCACGGCCTCCGGGTCGGCGTGCGGGACCACCTCGGTGCGGGCCCGGGAGAGCCGGCAGCCGTCCACGATGGAGGCGTGGTTGCCGGCATCCGACAGCAGCAGCGACCCGGGGGCGGTCAACGCGGTGAGCACGGCGAGGTTGGCCGCGTATCCGGAGGAGAACACCAGGGCGGCCTCGAAGCCGCAGAAGTCGGCGAGTTCCCGCTCCAGTCCGGTGTGCAGCTCGGTGGTGCCGGTCACCAGCCGGGAGCCGGTCGACCCGGCGCCCCAGACGCGGGCCGCCTCGGCGGCGGCCGCGGTGACGGCCGGGTGCCGGGTCAGGCCCAGGTAGTCGTTGCTCGCCAGGTCCAGCAGCCCGGAGTCGGCCGGGCGGGGCCGCAGCACCCGGACCAGCCCGGCGGCGGCGCGGCGGCGCGCCTCCCCCTCGGTCCAGTCGAACGCGCCGGGCGGCGGTCCGGCGGGGCCGGGCGTGGTGGCGGCGGGGGGCGGTGGAGCCTCGGGCATGACGTGTCCCTGACGGTCGCGGGCAGGCGGGCGAGCGGACGGGTCGGGGCGGTGGCGCGGCAGCGGGCGTCCCGCCGACGGCGTACCGCGGCGGACGTGCCGCACCCGACGGCGTACCGGCGGAACGGACGTGCCGCACCCGACGGCATGACGGCGGCACGGACGTGCCGGACCCGACGGCGTACCGGCGCGGACGTGCCGCACCGACGGTGTACCGGCGCATGGGTGCGGGCAGCCGCCGCCCCGGCACTGGTTTGTAGGCAGTGGACAAGACCCTAGCCGTGCCCGCGCCGCCGCGGCGTGTGGCCATGCACACACCGTGCGGCTCGTCCTTTGTGGGCTTTCTCCTTGGCCGAGGCGGGCGGCGTAGGCCAGGATCACAGCCATGGACCTGCTGAACACGCTGGTGGACAAGGGGCTTCGGCGCGAACTGCCGAGCCGTGAAGAGGCGCTCGCCGTACTGGCAACCCCGGACGACGAGCTGCTGGACGTGGTCGCGGCGGCCGGGAAGGTGCGCCGGCAGTGGTTCGGCCGCCGGGTGAAGCTCAACTACCTGGTCAACCTGAAGTCCG
>NZ_PVLV01000320.1 GCF_002982015.1 Streptomyces solincola | reverse complement strand
TCCTACCCCCACCCCCACTCCCACGGAAGGGCGTCCCCTTGAGCAGCGAGTGCAGCGAGAGCAGCGCGCGGCCGATCCCCGTCGTCGTCCTGGCGGGCTTCCTCGGGTCGGGCAAGACGACCCTGCTGAACCATCTCCTGCGCAGTGCCCGGGGCACCCGGATCGGCGTGATGGTCAACGACTTCGGCGCGATCGAGATCGACGCCATGACGGTGGCCGGACAGGTCGGCTCCACCGTTTCGCTGGGCAACGGCTGCCTGTGCTGCGCGGTGGACGCGAGCGAGTTGGACGACTACCTGGAGGCGCTGACCAGGCCGTCGGCCGGACTGGACGTCATCGTGATCGAGGCCAGCGGGCTCGCCGAGCCGCAGGAACTGGTCCGCATGGTGCTGAGCAGCGACAACGCCCGGATCGTGTACGGCGGACTGGTCCAGGTCGTGGACGCGGCCGAGTACGACGCCACCCGGGCCCGCCACCCGGAGACCGACCGGCACCTGGCCGTCGCCGACCTCGTCGTGGTCAACAAGGCCGACCGGGTGCCGGCCGCCGAGCTGGGCCGGGTGCACGAGTCCGTCGCCGCCCTGGCGGAGCGGGCGGCCGTGGTGGACGCGGCGTACGGGCGGGTCGATCCGGAGCTGCTGTTCGAGCGGGCCGCGCCCCGGGACGGCGCGGGGGAGGGCCAGCTCTCCTTCGACGACCTGCGCGAGGACGAGCACGCGGCCCATCCGCACGCCGGATACGACACGGTTTCGTTCGCCGCGGACCTGCCGCTGCATCCGCGCAGGCTGATGGACTTCCTGGACGGCCGGTCGGAGGGGCTCTACCGGATCAAGGGCTTCGTGGACTTCGGGGCGGCCGACCCGGCCAACCGGTACGCGGTGCACACGGTCGGCCGGTTCCTGCGCTTCTACCCGGAGCCGTGGCCGGCCGGCGAGGAGCGCCGCACCGGGCTGGTGCTGATCGGCTTCGGGATGGACGCGGAGGGCCTGCGCACGGCGCTGGACGGCTGCCGGGTGACCGGTCCCGACGACACGCCCGAGGAGCACAGCATGTGGGGCGTCCTGCGGTACGTCCCGGACAAGGGCGACCCGGAGCCAGCCGCCAGCGAGGCGGCGGACGCGATCTGAGCACCCGCCGCCTGGCGGGGGCGGGTCCCGGCCAGCAGCGGCGCCCGCCGCCTTACGAGCGCGGGCCCCAGCCGACAACGGCGTCTGCCGCCTTGCGAAAGCGGGACCCCGGCCTCGGCGGTGCCCGACGCCTTATGGCGGCGGGACTCGGCCGACATCGGCGTCTGCCGGCTTGCGAGGCCGGGGCCTGCGCTTGGTGGCGTCCGCCGTGCTGCGCGGGCGGGGCCCGGCCTCCGTGACGTCCGGCTTATGAGGCCGGGCCGGCCAGGATGGCGACGGGCTTGGCCAGGGGGGTGCCGGAGCCGTCGCGGCGCGGGTCGGGCTCGGGCAGCTCCACCGGCGTGCCGTTCTTCTGGGCGGCGCGAGCCGGGGCCTCGCCCGCCCAGGCGAGCACCAGGTGGTCCTCCCCGCGCAGGAACCGCTGGCAGCGCACCCCGCCGGTGGCGCGGCCCTTGCGCGGATACTGGTCGAACGGGGTCAGCTTCGCCGACGTGCCGGCCGTCGCGTCCAGCGCCCCGGAGGCGCCGGCGACCGTGAAGACCACCGCTTCCGCGGCCGGGTCCACCGCGGTGAAGGAGAGCACCTCCGCGCCGGCCGTGAGCTTCACGCCGGCCATGCCGCCGGCCGGGCGGCCCTGCGGCCGGACCTGGCCGGCCGGGTAGCGCAGCAACTGGGCGTCGGAGGTGATGAAGACCAGGTCCTCCTCGCCGGTGCGCAGCTCGGTCGCGCCGACGATCCGGTCGCCCTCGCGCAGGGTGATGACCTCCAGCTCCTCCTTGTTCGACGGGTAGTCGGGGACCACCCGCTTCACCACGCCCTGGAGCGTGCCCAGCGCGAGGCCGGGGGAGGACTCCTCCAAGGTGGTCAGGCAGAGCACCCGCTCGTCCTTGTCCAGGGTGAGGAACTCCGAGACCTGCGCGCCGCCGGAGAGGTTGGGCGCGGAGGCGGTGTCGGGGAGCTGCGGCAGGTCGATCACGGACAGCCGCAGCAGGCGGCCGGCGGAGGTGACCGCGCCTACCTCACCGCGCTGGGTGGCCAGCACCGCGGAGACGATGACGTCGTGCTTGGCGCGCCGTCCGCCGGCGTCCGGCAGCGGCTCGCCGGTGACCGTGCGGGCCAGCAGGCCGGTGGAGGAGAGCAGCACCCGGCACGGGTCGTCCGCCACCTCCAGCGCCTGCGCGGCGACCGGCGCGCCGGAGGACTCCAGCAGCACCGTGCGCCGGTCGGTGGCGAACTTCTTCGCCACCGCGGCCAGCTCGCCCGACACCAGCTTGCGCAGCTCGGCGTCGGACTCCAGGATCCGGGTCAGCTCCTCGATCTCGCCGGTCAGCCGGTCGCGCTCGCCCTCCAGCTCGATCCGGTCGAACTTGGTGAGCCGGCGCAGCGGGGTGTCCAGGATGTACTGGGTCTGGATCTCGCTGAGGGAGAAGTGCCCGATCAGCCTCTCCTTGGCCTGGGCGCTGTTGTCGCTGGAGCGGATCAGCCGGATGACCTCGTCGATGTCGAGCAGGGCGACCAGCAGGCCCTCCACCAGGTGCAGCCGGTCCCGCTTCCTGCCGCGGCGGAACTCGCTGCGCCGGCGGACCACCTCGAAGCGGTGGTCCAGGTAGACCTCCAGCAGCTCCTTCAGACCGAGCGTGAGCGGCTGGCCGTCGACCAGGGCCACGTTGTTGATGCCGAAGGACTCCTCCATCGGCGTCAGCTTGTAGAGCTGCTCCAGCACGGCCTCGGGGATGAAGCCGTTCTTGATCTCGATGACCAGGCGCAGCCCGTGCTCGCGGTCGGTGAGGTCCTTGACGTCCGCGATGCCCTGGAGCTTCTTGGAGCCCACCAGGTCCTTGATCTTGGAGATGACCTTCTCGGGGCCGACCGCGAAGGGCAGTTCGGTGACGACCAGGCCCTTGCGGCGGGGCGTGACGCTCTCCACGGCGACGGTGGCGCGGATCTTGAAGGTGCCGCGGCCGGTCGCGTAGGCGTCGCGGATGCCCGACAGGCCCACGATCCGGCCGCCGGTGGGCAGGTCGGGGCCCGGCACGTGCCGCATCAGGGCGTCCAGGTCGGCGTTCGGATGCCGGATCAGATGGCGGGCGGCGGCGATGACCTCGCCCAGGTTGTGCGGGGGCATGTTGGTCGCCATGCCGACCGCGATCCCGGAGGCGCCGTTGACCAGGAGGTTCGGGTACGCGGCGGGCAGCGCGACGGGCTCGCGCTCCTGGCCGTCGTAGTTGGGGTTGAAGTCGACGGTGTCCTCGTCGATGGACTCCGTCATCAGCGAGGTGGCGTCGGCCATCCGGCACTCGGTGTACCGCATCGCGGCCGGCGGGTCGTCATTGCCCAGCGAGCCGAAGTTGCCGTGGCCGTCGACCAGCGGCAGCCGCATCGAGAACGGCTGCGCCATGCGCACCAGCGCGTCGTAGATGGAGGCGTCGCCGTGCGGGTGCAGCTTGCCCATCACCTCGCCGACGACCCGGGCGCACTTGACGAAGCCCCGGTCGGGGCGCAGCCCCATCTCGTTCATCTGGTAGACGATCCGGCGGTGCACCGGCTTCATGCCGTCCCGCGCGTCGGGCAGCGCGCGGGAGTAGATCACCGAGTACGCGTACTCAAGGAAGGAGCCCTGCATCTCGTCCACGACGTCGATGTCGAGGATGCGCTCCTCGAAGTCGTCGTCGGGCTGCGTGGTCTTCGTGCTGCGGCGGGCCATCGCGGCTGCGGCTCCTTCACCAACAAGGCTGATCTGACGCGGACCATTGTGGACCGTGCCACTGACAACGCGGACCGCGACCCGGGGAGAGGGGGGCAGGCCCCCGCCCCGGGGTGGGGCTGCCACCCCGATCGGGGGAAGCACCCGGCGCACGGGAACTTCGCAGGGCCCTGGTCCGCTTGCATACAGTGGCAGGACTCGAGCATCGGCAGGACGCCTCGGGGCGCCGGAGACCTCTCCGCACCCGCCGGCGTCACCGCCGAGCAGGACTCTTCCACATCGCGATCGAAGGGACGTACATGCCCATGGGTCACACGGCCGCCGCCCAAGCCGGCTCCGGCGGACTGACGGCGAGCGAGCACCGACTGGCCAACGGCCTGCGCGTGGTGCTCTCCGAGGACCACCTGACCCCGGTCGCCGCGGTCTGCCTCTGGTACGACGTCGGCTCCCGGCACGAGGTCAAGGGCCGCACCGGACTGGCCCACCTCTTCGAGCACCTGATGTTCCAGGGCTCCAAGCAGGTCACCGGCAACGGCCACTTCGAGCTGGTGCAGGGCGCCGGCGGCTCGCTCAACGGCACCACCAGCTTCGAGCGGACCAACTACTTCGAGACCATGCCCGCCCACCAGCTCGAGCTCGCGCTCTGGCTGGAGGCCGACCGGATGGGCTCGCTCCTCGCCGCGCTGGACGAGGAGTCCATGGAGAACCAGCGCGACGTGGTGAAGAACGAGCGCCGCCAGCGCTACGACAACGTGCCCTACGGCACCGCCTTCGAGCGGCTGACCGCCATGGCCTACCCGGAGGGCCACCCCTACCACCACACCCCGATCGGCTCCATGGCCGACCTGGACGCGGCCACCCTGGAAGACGCCCGCCAGTTCTTCCGCACCTACTACGCCCCGAACAACGCGGTGCTGTCCGTGGTCGGCGACATCGACCCCGAGCAGACCCTGGCCTGGGTGGAGCGGTACTTCGGCTCCATCCCCTCCCACGACGGCAAGCAGCCGCCGCGGGACGGCACGCTGCCCGACACCGTCGGCGCACAGCTGCGCGAGGTGGTCGAGGCCGAGGTGCCGGCCCGCGCCCTGATGGCCGCCTACCGCCTGCCGCACGACGGCACCCGCGAGTGCGACGCCGCCGACCTCGCCCTCACCGTCCTCGGCGGCGGCGACTCCTCGCGGCTGCACAACCGCCTGGTGCGCCGCGACCGCACCGCCGTCGCCGCCGGCTTCGGGCTGCTGCGCCTGGCCGGCGCGCCCTCGCTCGGCTGGCTGGACGTGAAGACCTCCGGCGGCGTCGAGGTCCCCGACATCGAGGCCGCGGTGGACGAGGAGCTGGCCCGGTTCGCCGCCGAGGGGCCCACCCCCGAGGAGATGGAGCGCGCCCAGGCGCAGCTCGAGCGCGAATGGCTGGACCGGCTCGGCACCGTCGCCGGCCGCGCCGACGAACTGTGCCGGTACGCCGTGCTGTTCGGCGACCCGCAGCTCGCGCTGACCGCCGTCCAGCGGGTCCTGGAGGTCACCGCGGAGGAGGTGCAGGCCGTCGCCAAGGCCCGGCTGCGCCCCGACAACCGCGCCGTCCTGGTCTACGAGCCGCTGGCCGAGGAGGCCGCGGAGCAGGACGACGAGAACGACAGCACCGGCACCGAGCAGGAAGTGGGGGCGGACCAGTGAGCGAGACCGCCGAGTCCCTGACGTCCATGGAGTTCCACCCGCAGCCCCAGCCTGGCGAGGCCAAGCCGTGGGCCTTCCCCGCCCCCGAGCGCGGCCGGCTCGGCAACGGCCTGACCGTGCTGCGCTGCCACCGCCCCGGCCAGCAGGTCGTCGCCGTGGAGATCTCCCTCGCCGCCCCGCTGGACGCCGAGCCGGCCGGCCTCGAAGGCGTCGCCACCATCATGGCCCGGGCGCTGTCCGAGGGCACCGACAAGCACTCCGCCGAGGAGTTCGCCGCCGAGCTGGAGAAGTGCGGCGCCACCCTCGACGCGCACGCCGACCACCCAGGCGTCCGGGTCTCCCTGGAGGTCCCGGTCTCCCGGCTCGGCAAGGCCCTCGGGCTGCTCGCCGAGGCGCTGCGCGCCCCCGCCTTCGACGCCGGCGAGGTGGAGCGGCTGGTGCGCAACCGCCTCGACGAGATCCCGCACGAGAACGCCAACCCCGGCCGCCGGGCCGCCATCCAGTTCTCCAAGGAGCTGTTCCCGGCCGACTCCCGGATGTCCCGGCCCCGCCAGGGCACCGAGGCGTCCGTGGCCGGTATCGACGCGGCCGCGGTGCGCGCGTTCTACGAGACCCACGTCCGCCCGGCCACCGCCACCGCCGTGGTGGTCGGCGACCTGGACGGCGTCGACCTCGACGCCCTGCTCGCCGAGACCCTCGGCGACTGGAGCGGCGACGCGGGCGCCCCGCGCGCCATGCCGCCGGTGACCGCCGACGACACCGGACGGGTCGTCATCGTGGACCGCCCCGGCGCGGTCCAGACGCAGATTCTCATCGGCCGCGTCGGCCCGGACCGGCACGACCGGGTGTGGCCCGCCCAGGTGCTCGGCACCTACTGCCTGGGCGGCACCCTCACCTCCCGGCTGGACCGGGTGCTGCGCGAGGAGAAGGGCTACACCTACGGCGTACGGGCGTTCAGCCAGGTGCTGCGCTCCGGCCCGGAGGGCGTCGGCGCCGCGATGCTCGCCATCAGCGGCTCGGTGGACACCCCCAACACCGGCCCCGCGCTGGACGACCTGTGGAAGGTGCTGCGCACCCTGGCCGCGGAGGGACTGACCGACGCCGAGCGGGACGTGGCGGTGCAGAACCTGGTGGGCGTGGCCCCGCTGAAGTACGAGACGGCCGCGTCGGTCGCCGCGACCCTGGCCGACCAGGTCGAGCAGCACCTGCCCGACGACTACCAGGCGGACCTGTACGCCGCGCTCGCCGCGACCGGCACGGTGGAGGCCACCGCCGCGGTCGTCAGCGCCTTCCCGGTGGACCGGCTGGTCACCGTGCTGGTCGGCGACGCCGCGCAGATCAAGGAGCCGGTGGAGGCGCTGGACCTCGGTCCGGTGACGGTCGCCGGAAGCTGACGGGCCGCCCGCCGCTCAACCGGGGTTCACCGGGCCCCCGCCGCTCAGCCGGGCTCACCGGGCCGCCCGCCGCTTTCCGGGGGCTCACCGGGCCTCGCGGCGGCGCATGGGCGTTCGACGGGCCTCCCGCCCTCGCGGCGGCGCACGGGCGTCCGACGGGCCGTCCGGCCCCCGCGGGGGCGTACGGGCGTCCGACGGGCCGTCCGGTCACCGGAAGCCCGCGGGAGGCAGAGCAGTTCGGGCCCCGGCACCCCCGAGAGGGGGCCGGGGCCCGCGTCGTGCCCGGGGCCGGAGCGACCCACGGCGCGTGTGCCGGAGGCAGGCGCGGCCCACGGTGCGAAGGCGGTGCGGGTGCCGGCGGCAGGGGCGATGGGCGAGGGCGATGGGCAAGGGCGATGGGCAGGGGCGACGGCGGGGCGGGCTCCGCCGGTGCGCGCGGGCGTATGTCCGGATTGTTGGGGAGGGGGTGCCTCTGGTCTGTGGCGTGCGCTACAAAAAACCGAGTCCGTTTGGATATTGAAAGATCGGCCGCTTAGCGTCTTAGGCGCTGTCCGCCCGAAGCACCCGCCGCGCCCGCGGCATCGGACAGCAATCGCCGAGTCCCCGTCAGGCGCGAGCCTGGGGAGCCGGGGACCCACAGTCCCCTGGGGTGAATCGGGTGCCTTCGCCGCGAGGCGGAGGGGCCCGTAGGAGACCTTCCTGCTCCGAACCCGTCAGCTAACCCGGTAGGCGAGAGGGAAGGAAAGGACCAGCCGCTTCATGGCGTTCACCCGTGCCACCGGGAAGCACCGCGCCCCCAGCCGTTCGCACATACTGACCCGCAAGGGCGCGCAGGCCGCCGGGGTCGCCGCACTCGCCGGCGGTGGCGTCATCGGCTCCCTCGCCTCTCCGGCCCTCGCCGCCGACGCCGAACTGCCCTACGCGGCCCCCGACATGGCGGACACCGGTCTCAACCAGGCCGTCACCACCGACCTCATCGCCGAGCGCGTCGGCGCCCAGGCCCGTGCCCAGGGGCGCGAGGCCGACGAGGACGCGGCTCTGGCGGAGGCCCAGGCGAAGGCCGAGGCGGAGTCCATCCGCAAGGCCGAGGCCCGGCTCAAGGCGGCCCGCGAGGCCAAGGAGCGCGCCAACCGCGAGGCCGAGCGCAAGCGGCTCAACTCCTTCCAGGCCCCGGTCGCCGGCTCCTACGTCAGCACCTCGTACCACGCCGGCGGCGGCATGTGGTCCTCCGGCAGCCACACCGGCATCGACTTCCACGCGGCCTCCGGCACCCAGGTCGTCGCCGTGGGCGCCGGCACCGTCGTCGAGGCCGGCTGGGGCGGCGCGTACGGCAACAACGTGGTGATCCGGATGAACGACGGCACCTACACCCAGTACGGCCACCTGTCGCAGCTCAGCGTCTCGGTCGGCCAGAGCGTGCTGCCCGGCCAGCAGATCGGCCTCGCCGGCTCCACCGGCAACTCCTCCGGCCCCCACCTGCACTTCGAGGCCCGCAGCGGCGAGGGCTACGGCTCGGACATCGACCCCGTCTCCTACCTGCGCTCGCACGGCGTCAACGTCTGACGTCCGGCGGCGGCGCACCCCCTCCGCCTACGGCCACGGCCCCGGTTCCGATGAGGAACCGGGGCCGTCGGCATTCCCGGCGCCCGACCGGAATCCGACCGGAATCCGTCCGAAATGCGTCCGAACTCCGTCCGGGTGTCGGAATTTCCCGCGCGCTGCAATAGAGTCGACGCACACGGGAACGGGCCCGGGAAAAGCACGCGCACCACGGATGCTTTTCACGTGGATCACTGGGAGGTTCGTCATGGGCGTTCCGGCGCACTCGGTGTGCACGGCAATCCGCGACGACATCATCGCCGGGGTGCTCGAGCGCGGCGGCCGGCTCACCGAGGAGCGCCTGGCCGGCCGCTACGGGGTCTCCCGGGTCCCGGTCCGCGAGGCGCTGCGCACCCTGGAGTCGGAGGGGTTCGTCACCACCCGCCGGCACGCCGGCGCCTGCGTGGCCGAGCCCACCGAGCAGGAGGCCGCCGACCTGCTGGAGGTGCGGCTGCTGGTGGAGCCGCTGGGCGCGGCCCGGGCCGCCCAGCGGCGCAGCGAAGCCCATCTGCGGGTGCTGCGCGGGCTGGTCCGGCTCGGCCGGCAGCAGTCCCGGCTCGGCCGCCCTGAGGACCTGCGCCCGCTGACGGGCTGGTTCCACGACACCCTGGCGCAGGCGTCCGGCAGCCCCGCGCTGACCGCGCTGCTCACCCAGTTGCGGCAGAAGATCGCCTGGATGTACGCCGTCGAGCAGCCCGCCCGGCCGGTCGAGGTCTGGGCCGCGTACGGCGCCATCGTGGACGCGGTGGCCCGCGGCGACGCCGAGCGGGCCCGGGCGCTGACCGCCCTGCGGGTGGAGGAGCTGGCCGGCGCGCACCGGCTGCGGGTGCCGGCGCCCCGCGCCGGCGGACGTGTGAGGACACCGCAACATCCCGTGAACACCGCCGTGGCGCGTACGTGACCGACGGCGGGTAGAAAAGTCGTCGCTACGCCCGCGTGATTCCGTCTCCATTTCTCCGTGGCTTTTCCGTGGCTTCTCCGTGGCGGACGACGTCTGTTTATCGGCACCGGGTGGCGCCTGTCCCCCTCCCGCAATTTCCGCACCGGTGGGGCCATCGGGTCCGGTGGAAGGGAAACGAAAAGCCGCATCCCGCCCCGAGGGGCGGAATGCGGCTGACGGGATCTCCCGGCGGGTCAGACCGTCTCGGGGAGCTCCTCGAGGCCCTCGGAGACCAGCTTGGCCAGCCGGTCCAGGGCGGCGTCCGCGCCGTCCGCGTCCGAGGCCAGCACGATCTCGTCGCCGCCCTGCGCGCCCAGGCCGAGCACCGCGAGCATGGACGCGGCGTTGACCGGGTTGCCGTCGGCCTTGGCGATGGTGACGGGGACGCCGGCGGCCGTGGCGGCACGGACGAAGATCGCGGCGGGGCGGGCGTGCAGGCCCTCGGCCCAGCCGACGTTGACGCGGCGCTCAGCCATGGTGTTGCCCTTCGGGTCGTGCGGGGTTGTCCAGAAGGTTGTCTAGACCAGTTGTCGTGGTCAGTGTCTCATGCCGCGGGCGGTGCTGCGTCTTCCCGCCGCCGCACGCCCGGGACCGTACCCTGGGCCCATGCGGACGCCGTCGGACCAGCCGGAACACCCGTACCCCGACCACTGGGAAGCCGATGTGGTGCTGCGGGACGGCGGCACCGCCCGGATCAGGCCGATCACCGCCGAGGACGCGGAACGGCTGGTCAGCTTCTACGAGCAGGTCTCGGACGAGTCGAAGTACTACCGGTTCTTCGCACCCTACCCCCGGCTCTCCGCCAAGGACGTGCACCGCTTCACCCACCACGACCACGTCGACCGGGTGGGTCTGGCGGCGACCGTCGGCGGCGAGTTCATCGCCACCGTCCGCTACGACCGGATCGACGCCGACGGCATGCCCGCCACCGCCCCCGCCGACGAGGCCGAGGTCGCCTTCCTGGTGCAGGACGCCCACCAGGGCCGGGGCGTGGCCTCCGCGCTGCTGGAGCACATCGCGGCCGTCGCCCGCGAGCGAGGCATCCGGCGCTTCGCGGCCGAGGTGCTCCCGGCCAACGGCAAGATGATCAAAGTCTTCACGGACGCCGGCTACACCCAGAAGCGCAGCTTCGCCGACGGGGCGGTCCGCCTCACCCTGGACCTGGAGCCCACCAACCGCTCGCTGGCCGTGCAGCGCGCGCGGGAGCAGCGCGCCGAGGCCCGGTCGGTGCAGCGGCTGCTCACCCCCGGCTCGGTCGCCGTGGTCGGCGCGGGCCGGGCCCCCGGGGGCGTGGGCCGCACGGTCCTGCGCAACCTGCTGGACGGCGGCTTCACCGGCAGGCTGTACGCGGTGAACCGCGCCCTCGCCGGGCCGTCCGCCCTGGACGGCGTACCCGCCTTCCCCTCGGTCGCCGACATCGGCCACCCGGTGGACCTAGCGGTCCTCGCCGTGCCCGCCGAGCGGGTGCCCGAGGCCGTCGCCGACTGCGGCGAGCACGGCGTCCGGGGACTGGTCGTGCTCTCCGCCGGATACGCCGAGCAGGGCGGGGAGGGCAGGGAGCGGCAGCGCGCGCTGGTGCGCCAGGCCCGCTCGTACGGCATGCGGATCATCGGCCCCAACGCCTTCGGGGTGATCAACACCGCGGAGGGGGTGCGGCTCAACGCCTCGCTCGCCCCGCACCCGCCGGCCGCCGGCCGGATCGGGCTGTTCACCCAGTCCGGCGCCATCGGCATCGCCCTGCTGGCCGGGCTGCACCGGCGCGGGGCGGGCCTCTCCGCCTTCGTCTCCGCCGGCAACCGCGCCGACGTCTCCGGCAACGACATCCTCCAGTTCTGGTTCGAGGACCCGGACACCGACGTCGTCCTGCTCTACCTGGAGTCCATCGGCAACCCCCGCAAGTTCACCCGGCTGGCCCGCCGCACCGCCGCCGCCAAGCCGGTCGTCGTGGTCAAGGGCGGCCGGCACACCGGCAGCGCCCCGCCCGGCCACGCCGTCCCCGCCACCCGCATCCCGCACGCCACGGTCTCCGCGCTGCTGCGGCAGGCCGGGGTCATCCGGGTCGACACGGTCACCGAGCTGGTGGACGCCGGCGTGCTGCTCGCCGGGCAGCCGCTGCCGGCCGGGCCCCGGGTCGCCATCCTGGGCAACTCCGAGTCGCTGGGGCTGCTCGCCTACGACGCCTGCCTGACCGAGGGGCTGCGGCCGCTGCGGCCCCGGGACCTGACGACCTCGGCCACCCCGGAGGACTTCCGGGCCGGGCTCACCGAGGCGCTGCACGATCCGTCGTGCGACGCGGTGGTGGTCACCGCGATCCCCTGGGTCGGCGAGGACGGCGGGACCGAGTCCGGCGGCGGCATGCTGGCGGACGCCCTGCGCAGCGCGGCGGCGACCGCGCCGGCCAAGCCGGTGGTCGTCGTGCACGTCGAGATGGGCGCGCTCGCCGACGCCCTCGCCGCCGCGACCAGCACCGCGCCCCCCGCCCC
>NZ_PVLV01000031.1 GCF_002982015.1 Streptomyces solincola | reverse complement strand
ACCACGGCACGTCCTCCGGCCAGGCGGAACACCTCGCGGGCGAGGTCGTACCAGCTCGCCTGGCCCGAGGACGTGCCGTGGTAGACGCCGCCGGGCGCGCCCGAGCGGGTGAGGGCGAGCAACTGCCGCGCCAGGTCGGCGGTCCAGGTGGGCTGGCCGATCTGGTCGGCGACGACGTCCACGGTGGGGCGGGTGCGCTCCAGGTCGAGCATGGTGCGGACGAAGTTGCGGCCGCCGGCCCCGTAGAGCCAGGCGGTGCGGACGACGTAGCCGCGCTCGGGGAGCAGGGCGAGGACGGCGCGCTCGCCGGCGAGCTTGGTGCGGCCGTAGGCGGTGCGGGGGGCGGGGGCCGACGCCTCGGAGTAGGGCTGGGTCGCGTCGCCCGGGAAGACGTAGTCCGTCGAGACGTGGACGAGGGCGGCGTCGGACTCGGCGCAGGCGGCGGCCAGATGGCGTACGGCCGTGCCGTTGACCGCCAGCGCCTCGGGCTCGCGCGTCTCGGCGTCGTCGACGGCCGTCCAGGCGGCGCAGTTGACGACGAAGGCGGGGCGGTGGGCGGCGACCGCCGCGCGTACCGCCGACGCGTCGGTGACGTCGAGGGTCCGGCGGTCCAGGCCCACCGCCTCGTCGCCCAGCAGGGCGAGGAGGTCGCGCGCGAGCATGCCGGACGCGCCGGTGACGAGGTACGTCATCGGGCGGCCACCACCCTGGTGCCGGGCAGCAGCGGGCCCCACCAGTCGCGGTTCTGGCGGTACCAGGCGACGGTCTCGGCGAGGCCCTTGGTGAAGTCCGTGCCGGGGCGGTAGTCCAGCTCGTCGCGGATCTTGGTCCAGTCGACGGAGTAGCGGCGGTCGTGGCCCTTGCGGTCCTCGACGTGGGTGACGTGGGACCAGTCGGCGCCGCAGGCTTCGAGGAGGAGGGCGGTGAGTTCGCGGTTGGTCAGTTCGGTGCCGCCGCCGATGTTGTAGACCTCGCCGGCCCGGCCGCGCAGGCGTACCGCTTCGACCGCGCGGACGTGGTCGTCCACGTGCAGCCAGTCGCGGACGTGGGAGCCGTCGCCGTAGAGGGGGACGGCTCCGCCGGTGAGGAGGCGGGTGGTGAAGAGGGGGATGACCTTCTCGGGGTACTGGTAGGGGCCGTAGTTGTTGGAGCAGCGGGTGACGCGGACGTCCAGGCCGTGGGTGCGGTGGTAGGCGAGGGCGAGGAGGTCGGCGGAGGCTTTCGAGGCGGCGTAGGGGGAGTTGGGGGCCAGGGGCTCGGACTCGGTCCAAGAGCCGGCGGGGATGGAGCCGTACACCTCGTCGGTGGAGATGTGGACGAAGGTGCGGACGCGGTGGCGCAGGGCGGCGTCCAGGAGGACCTGGGTGCCCAGGACGTTGGTGCGGACGAACTCGGCGGCGCCGGTGATGGAGCGGTCCACGTGGGACTCGGCGGCGAAGTGGACGACGTCGTCGTGGTCGGCGGCCAGGTGGTCGACCAGGTCGGCGTCGCGGATGTCGCCGTGGACGAAGGCCAGCGCGGGGTGGTCGGCCACGGGGGCGAGGTTGGCGCGGTTGCCGGCGTAGGTGAGGCGGTCCAGGACGGTGACGGCGACGTGGTCCGGGCCGGTGGGGCCCAGGAGGGTGCGGACGTAGTGGGAGCCGATGAAGCCGGCGCCGCCGGTGACCAGGACGCGGGTGGGGGGCTGCTGCGCAGGAAGGGTCATGAGCTGATCTGCACCTTGCTGTGGTCGCCCAGCACGAGGCGGTGTGCGGCGGGGATGGGGGGAGCGGGGGTGATCTCGACGTTACGCCCGATGAGCGAGGCCTCGACGCGGCCCACGCCGTGCACGCTGGAGCCGCTGAGCACGATGGAGTACTCGATCTCGCTGTCGGTGATCCGGCAGTCCTCGGCGATGGAGGTGGAGGGGCCGACATAGGAGTTGGTGATCGTGGTGCGGGCGCCGATGGTGACGGGGCCGACGATCCGGGAGCCGTGGACGGTCGCGCCGGGGCCGATGCGCACCCGGCCGATGATCTCGGTGGCGGCGTCCACCGTGCCCTCGTCGGCGGGGGTCAGCAGCTCCAGCACGCTGCGGTTGACCTCCAGCATGTCGGCGACGTTCCCGGTGTCCTTCCAGTAGCCGGAGACGATGGTGGAGGTGACGGGGTGGTGGTGGTCGATGAGCCACTGGAGGGCGTCGGTGATCTCCAACTCGCCCCGGAGTGAGGGGGTGATGGCGCGGACGGCCTGGTGGACGGCCGGGGTGAAGAGGTAGACGCCGACGAGGGCGAGGTCGCTGCGGGGGGACGGGGGCTTCTCCTCCAGGCGTACGACGCGGCCCTCGACGTCGAGTTCGGCGACGCCGAAGGCGCGCGGGTCGGGGACCTTGGTGAGCAGGATGCGGGCGTCGGGGCGGGTGGCGCGGAAGTCGTCGACCAGGTCGGTGATGCCGCCGACGACGAAGTTGTCGCCGAGGTACATCACGAAGTCGTCGTCGGCGAGGAAGTCCCGGGCGATGAGGACCGCGTGGGCCAGGCCGAGGGGGGCGGCCTGGGGGAGGTAGGTGACGTCCAGGCCGAAGCGGGAGCCGTCGCCGACGGCGGCGCGGATCTCGGCGGCGGTGTCGCCGACGATGATGCCGACCTCGCGGATGCCGGCGGCGGCGATCGACTCCAGGCCGTAGAAGAGCACCGGCTTGTTGGCCACCGGGACGAGCTGCTTGGCGGAGGTGTGGGTGATCGGGCGCAGCCGGGTGCCCGCGCCGCCGGAGAGTACGAGTGCTTTCACTGCCTGGCCACTCCCATATGCGATCAGAGGTAAGTGTGTTAATCGGCCCCGGCGGGGTCCGGGTGTGCTGCCGCCGGACGCTGCCGCGTGGTGCCGTTGGTATGCCGTTGTTATTGCTACGTTCGCACCATGAATGGCCGAATGTCAGTTATGTCCGGCCCTGAGCGTCGGGCGTGGCTCCTCGTCACCGGCGTCGCGGTGACCGCCTTCATCGCCAAGATGGCGCTCGCCGCGCACACCCGGGGCCCCGCCGACGTGCGCTTCTTCTGGGGCTTCGCGCGGGCCATCGCCCGGACCGACCCGGTGCGCGTCTACGCCGAGCCGCTCCCCTGGCTGCCGGTCTACAACCACCCGCCACTGGCGAGCTGGATGCTGCTCGTGATGGAGAAGCTGGCCCAGCTCCACGTCCCCTGGCGGCCGTTGATCCGCTTCCCGGCCTGCCTGGCCGACCTTGTCACGGTGCTGCTGGTGTTCGCGATCGTGCGCCGCAGGGGCTCCCTGCGGACGGCCGTGCTGTGCGCGCTCGGCGCGGCGCTGTGCCCGGTGCTGGTGGCCACCTCCGGCTACCACGGCAACACCGACTCGGTGGCCGTGATGTTCGCCTTCGCCGCCGCCTGGCTGCTGGTGGACAGGAAGATGCCGGTGGCGGCCGGGATCGCGGCCACGCTGTGCGTCAGCGTAAAGCTGATCCCGGTGGTCGCCGTGCCGCTGCTGTTCGCGGCGGCCTGGCGGCTCGGGCGGCCGGCCCTGGTGCGGTTCACGACCGGGGCCGGCGCGCTCTTCGCCCTCGTCTGGGGGCCGCCGCTGCTGCTCGTGCCCGGCGGGCTGAAGGCCAACGTGCTGGAGTACGCGGGCGGCAACTTCAGCTTCTGGGGGCTGGTGCGGTTCGCGCGCTGGGGCGGGGTGCCGGAGCCGTACGTCCAACTGCTGCGCGGCGAGGGCCACTGGCTGATCGTCGCCGCGATCATGGCGGTGGGCGTGTGGCTGGTGTGGCGGGACGCGGACCGGGCCCCGTACGCCGTCGCCGTGACCCTCGCGCTGCTGCTGCTCCTCTCCACCGCCTCCGGAGTGCAGTACCTGGCCTGGCCGGCCGCCGGGCTGTTCGTCATCGGGCTGTGGCAGGGACTGGCCTACGGAGCCGTCGTCGGCGGCGTGACCGCCTCCGTCTACTCGGGGCAGCGGCCCGTGCACTGGACCGGCGCCGAGATGGCCTTCGGGGCGCTGGGGTGGGTGGTGCTCGCGCTCGCCGCCGCCTCCGCGCTGCTGCCCGCCGTACGGCAGGCCCGGGCGGCGCGGCGCACCGGCCCGCCGCCGGCCGGGCCCCGGGGAGCCGTCCCGCCACCGGCCGCCGCCGACCGGCCCAGCGTCGCCGACCGGCCCACCGCCGCCACCACCACCGGAGAGTGAGGAAGACCATGACCGACACCCGCACCGGAGCGGCCCAGGCGGCCGGGACGGCCGGCCATGTGCCGGGCAGCCGCAGCAGCACCGACGCCCCGGCGGCCGGCGGAGCCGAACCGCGCATCGGCGTCCTGGTCGTCGCCTACAACGCCGAGACCACCCTCGAACGCACCCTGGACCGCATCCCGGCCGACTTCCGCCCCCGCATCGCCGAGATCCTCATCCTCGACGACGCCAGCAGCGACGCCACCTTCACCGCCGGCACCCGCTGGTCCCAGCTCGACGGCATGCCGCCCACCGTCGTCATGCGGCACACCAAGAACCTCGGCTACGGCGGCAACCAGAAGGCCGGCTACCGGCTTGCCGCCGAGCGCGGCCTGGACATCGTCGTGCTGCTGCACGGCGACGGGCAGTACGCCCCCGAGATGCTGCCGCAGATGGTCGAACCCCTGGTGCGCGGCGAGTGCGAGGCCGTTTTCGGGTCGCGGATGATGCGGCCGGGCGACGCCCTGAAGGGCGGCATGCCGCTCTACAAGTGGCTGGGCAACCGCGTGCTGACCAAGCTGGAGAACGGCCTGCTCGGGTCCGAGCTCACCGAGTTCCACTCCGGCTACCGCGCCTACCGCGTGGACGCGCTGAGCAGGCTGCCCATCGACCGCAACACCGACGACTTCGACTTCGACACCCAGATCATCGTGCAGCTCGCCGACGCCGGGATGCGCATCCGCGAGATCCCCATCCCCACCTACTACGGCGACGAGATCTGCTACGTCAACGGGCTCCGCTACGCCAAGGACGTCGTCAAGGACGTGGTCGAGTACCGGCTGGCGAAGAAGGGCTTCGGCACCTGCGACTGGATTCCCAAGCCCGTCGCGTACGCCTTCAAGGAGGGCGACGGCTCCTCGCACGCCGCCATCCTCGCCGCGCTGAGGCGACTGCCGCCCGGCCGGGTGCTGGACGTCGGCTGCTCCGGCGGACTGTTCGCCGAGCGGCTCGAAGCCCTCGGCCACACCGTCACCGGCGTCGACTGCGTCGAGGTCGAAGGCGTGCAGGCCCGCTGCTCCGGCGGCTTCCACCTGGCCGACCTGGAGGACGGACTGCCGGCGGCGGTCGGCGGCGGCTACGACTACGTCGTCGCCGGAGACGTCGTCGAGCACGTGTCACGGCCCGAACGGCTGCTCGCCGAACTGCGCGGCGTCCTGCGCCCGGACGGCCGGGTGCTGCTCTCCGTCCCCAACTTCGGCCACTGGTACTCCCGGCTGCGGGTCGCCGCAGGCGCGTTCGACTACGACCGGCGCGGCATCCTCGACGAGACCCACCTGCGCTTCTTCAGCCGCGCCAGCCTGCGCCGCACCGTCCGCTCCGCCGGCTACGACGTGCTGTCGCTCGCCGCCACCGGCGCGCCCTTCTGGCAGGTGCTCGGCGGCGGCCCGGCGGCCACCGCGCTCGGCGGGGCCTCCCGGCTGCTCACCCGCCTCCGGCCGACCCTCTTCGGCTACCAGTACGTCGCACTGCTGACCCCGCACGCGGCCCGCACGCTCATCGCTGGAGAGCACATCGATGTCCAGGACGTCCTCAACCGCCAGTACACCCCCGGGGACCAGCCCAGGGACCGGGAAGGGACCCCGGCCGTCGGCGTCTGAGCACGCCCTGGTGGGGGCCCCGCGCGACCCCCGCGGCCCTGTCTCTTATACACATCT
>NZ_PVLV01000319.1 GCF_002982015.1 Streptomyces solincola | reverse complement strand
CCCCCGCCCCGCCCGCCCCGTCCCGTGCCGGCACCGCCCGTTCCCCCGGTACGGGACGGGGCGGGCGGGGCGGGGTCAGCGGTGCTGGCGCTCGCGGAGGGCGAAGACCAGCAGCCAGGCGCCGATCACGGCGGCGGCGACGAGAGTGACCGGCAGCGGCACATGGGCCGCGGTGCCGATGACGACCCCCAGCAGGAGCAGGGCGGCGACGATGAACAGCATCGGGGCGAGCCTCCTCGTATCCAATTCGAAGAACAGTTGTTTACTGACTACCCGGTCTAATCACGGTCACACTGGCCCGGCCGGGCGGACGGCTGTTTACTCGGTGGAATGAGTCACACCGCTGAGGTCAGAGCTCCCGGCGTCCGGCAGGCGCAGAAGCAGCGGACGCGCCGGGCGCTGCTGGACGCGGCGCTGGCACTGCTGGCGGAGCAGAGCCTCGGCAGCCTGGGACTGCGCGAGGTGACCCGCGCGGCCGGTGTCGCTCCGGCCGCGTTCTACCGGCACTTCCGGGACATCCCGGACCTCGGCGTCGCCCTCGTCGACGAGGCCCTGGACAGCCTGCACGGCACCATCCGCACCGCGCTGGCGGCGACCCTCCCCACCGCCGGCCGGGCCGCCGGTCCGCGCGGCGGCGGCGACCGTCGGATCGACGCCGCGAGTGACGAACGGATCGAAGCCGCGGTGGAGTTGATCGCCGCGCTGGTGCGCGAGTACCCCGCGCACGTGCGTTTCATCGCGCGCGAGCAGCACGGCGGCGTGGCGGCGGTTCGGGCGGCTATCACCGGCCAACTGGCGCTGTTCGCAGCGGAGGTGGCGGACGCGCTGGCGGCCGCGCCGGAGTCGGCGGGCTGGCGCCGCGCCGACCTGCTGATGCTCGCCGGGCTGTATGTGGACCACATGGTGATGACGGCGTCGGCGCTGCTGGCCGCCGGACCGGAGGAGGCGGGACGCGTGCAGGTGGTCCGGGTGGCGCGGCAGCGGATGCGGCTGATCAGCCTGGGCCGCCGCCACTGGCTGGACTGAGCGCGCCGCTGCCCGAAGGTCCCGGCCCGGCCTCGCTCGCGCCACCACCCGAGGACCTGGCCCCGTCCTCTCCAGGCCTCGCCGTCACAAGCGTCTGGACCGCGGCGGCGGCCGGGCCGTAGGCGAGGAACGGCCGCACGTGCGGGACGTCCGGCACCTGCGGTTCCAGCTCCGTCCGTGCGCCGGCGGGCGGCGGGGGGCGGGGGGCGGTCAGCAGTCCGCCGTGCAGCCGCGGGAAGAGGTCGAGCCGGTCGGCGCGGATCCGGGCGCGGACGGGCAGTCCGGCCGGGCGCTGCTCGACGCGGCGCCGCAGCACCTACCAGAGCCGCGGGGCGCGCCGGTGGTCGGCGACCAGGTACCGGCGGAGAGCGCCTCGACGTCCCGGCACACGGTGCGTGCGGAGACGTCGAGGCGCTCGGTCAGCTCGCCGGCCGGGGCCGGGTCCCGGGTCCGGAGCAGCGGCAGGACGGCGGGCAGGCGGTCGGTACTCGCACCGCTCGAGCCCAGCCCGCTGGCCGCTACGGGCGGAGGGCGCGGGCGAGTTGGCGGGACTGGGCGACCAGTCGGCCGGCGCTGTCCCAGACTTCGGCGTCCTCCTCCAGGAAGCCGCCGGCGAGGTTGCGCGTGGTGATGGCGACCCGCAGCGGGCCGGGCGCGGGGCGGCAGCGGACGTGGGTGGTCAGCTCGACGGTCGGCGTCCAGCCGGTCAGGCCCAGCTCGAAGGCGGTGGGTGGCAGGGCGTCGACGGTGAGCAGCAGGGAGAGCGGATCGGGCTCGCGGCCGTCGGCGAGGCCGAACCAGCCGCGCATCTCGCCCTTGCCCGAGGGCGCGCCGACGGCCCAGCCGAGGGTGGTGGGGTCGAGCCGGATGTCGAGGCGCTCCAGGATGGCGGTGGAGCCGGCGATGGGGGCGGGTCCGTCGGCGGCGCCGAGGCAGTGCTCGCGCGGCGGGAGGGCCGGAGGCTCGGCGCTGGTGCGGACGTCGCCGCTGAGGGCGTCCAGGTCGCCGTAGGTGGCGAGGACGCGGATGCGCTCGACCTCGGTGCCGTCCTCGGCGTACTGGAAGAGGGACGCCTGGCCGGTGGAGAGGCTGCGGCCGGTGCGGACGGTCTCGGTGCGGACCACCGCGGGGCCGGGCTCGGAGGGCGTGAGGTAGTGCGCCGAGACGGTGAAGGGGTCCGGGTACGGGAGGGTGTCGGCGAGCGCGCGGCCGATCAGGGCGAGCAGGTAGCCGCCGTTGACGGCCTGGATGATCGTCCAGCCGGCGGAGAGTTCGGCGTCGTAGACGCCGGGCGCGCGCCGGGTGACCGCGGTGTCGCGGTCGAACTCGCTGAGCGGTGCGGCGGTCGGCGCCGTGTCCGGCGTACCGGCCGGAGCGCCGGCGGCTCCACCGGCCGGTGGAGCCGGCGGCCCGCCGGCAAGGGCTGCCGCCGGTGTGCCGACCGGGGCGCCGGCGGATACGCCGACAGGTGCGCTGTCCGGCCGGACGGCGGTCCCGCCGCTCGGCACGCTGTTCGAACTGTCCATGGGCCGCACGCTACCCCAGTCGATTACTAAGCGGTAGCTTTCTCCGGAGCCACCTCCTCGGTGGCCGTGGAGCGGCGGTTCCAGGCCCGCGGGGCCCGCCAGTGGAAGCGTATGGCGAGGATGCGGATGGCGAAGGCGGTGACCGCCGCGAACCCGCTGGTGAACGGGTTGAGGATCTCGAAGCGGATGCAGAGCACCACCAGGGTGGCGCCGACGATGGCGGGCACGGCGTACAGGTCGCGGTCCCAGCGCAGCAGTGAGGGCACCTCGTTGGCCAGCACGTCCCGCAGGACGCCGCCGCCGACCGCGGTGGCCAGCCCCATCACGGCGGAGGCGGTGAGCCCGAGCCCGTACTCGTACGCCTTGGTCGCTCCGGTCACGCAGAACAGCCCGAGTCCGGCGGCGTCGAAGACGTTGACCGCGGCCTGGGTGCGCTCGACGACCGGGTGCAGGAAGAACACCAGGGCGGTGGCGACCAGCGGCATCAGGAAGAAGCCCAGGTCGGTGAAGGCGGCCGGCGGCACCGCGCCGATCACCAGGTCCCGGAAGAGGCCGCCGCCCAGCGCCGTCACCTCGGCGAGCACCGCCATGCCGAAGACGTCGAAGTTCTTGCGGACCGCGAGCAGGGCGCCGGAGATGGCGAAGACGAAGATGCCCACCAGATCCAGCGCGTGCTGGACGGAGGGCGTGAAGAATTCCTGGAGCACCGCCCCATTGTGACGACAGCGGCGGGCGGGCGGCCCCGGAGGACACCGCGGGCCCCGGAAGGGAATCTTCCGGGGCCCGGGGCAGGACGTGCGGCTACTGCTCCCCGGCCGGGGCCTGGGGCGGCACCGGCGCGGCGGGCGGGGCGGTGCCGACCAGGGCGACGGCGTCGCGGGCGGAGGCCAGCGGGGCGTCGCCGGGCACCTGGTCGGCGGCGTTCTCCGGGTGGTGGCAGGCCACCCGGCGGCCGGGGGCCAGCTCCAGCAGCGGGGGCTCCTTGGTCGCGCAGACCTGGGTCGCCTTCCAGCAGCGGGTGTGGAAGCGGCAGCCGCTGGGCGGGGCGATCGGCGAGGGCACGTCGCCGCGCAGCAGGATGCGCTCGCTCTTGGCCCCCCGGCGGCGCGGGTCGGGCACCGGCACCGCCGACATCAGCGCCTTGGTGTACGGGTGCATGGGCGCCTGGTACAGCGAGGTGCGGTCGGCCAGCTCGACCATCTTGCCCAGGTACATCACCGCGATCCGGTCCGAGACGTGCCGGATGACGGACAGGTCGTGGGCGATGATCACATAGGTGAGGCCGAGGTCGTCCTGGAGGTCGTCCAGCAGGTTGACCACCTGCGCCTGGATGGAGACGTCCAGCGCGGAGACCGGCTCGTCGGCGACCACCAGGCGGGGCTTGAGCGCGAGCGCGCGGGCGATGCCGATGCGCTGGCGCTGGCCGCCGGAGAACTCGTGCGGGTAGCGGTTGTAGTGCTCGGGGCTGAGCCCGACCCGCTCCAGCAGCCCCTGGACCTCCTTCTTGACCCCGCCCTCCGGCTCGACGCCCTGGAGCCGGAACGGCGCGGAGACGATGGCGCCGATGGTGTGGCGCGGGTTCAGCGAGCCGTACGGGTCCTGGAAGATCATCTGGATGTCGCGGCGCAGCGGCCGCAGACCCGCGGTCTTCAGGTGGGTGATGTCGGCGCCGTCGAACTCGACGCGGCCGCCGCTGGGTTCCAGCAGCCGGGTGATCAGCCGGCCCATGGTCGACTTGCCGCAGCCGGACTCGCCGACCACGCCGAGGGTCTCGCCGCGGCGGACCTCGAAGTCGATGCCGTCGACCGCCTTGACGGCGCCGACCTGCCGCTGGAGCAGGCCCTTCTTGATCGGAAAGTGCTTGACCAGGCCCTCGACCTTGAGCAGCGGGGCGGCGTCGTCGTCGTGGGACGCTTCACGGGCGGGGTTACGGGGCTCGGTCACAGCTTCGGCGCAATCTCTTCGGTCCAGATCCGCGTGCGCTCATCGGGCGCCATGTGGCAGGCGGAGAAGTGGCCGGAGCCGACCTCCCGCAGTTCGGGGCGCTCGGTGCGGGTGAGGTCGCCGGCGGGCACGTCCGCGTAGGGGCAGCGCGGGTTGAAGGCGCAGCCGCTCGGCACGTTGATCAGCGACGGCGGCTGGCCCTTGACGGGGATCAGCCGGTCGGTCTGCTCGCGGTCGATCCTCGGCATGGAGCCGAGCAGGCCCCAGGTGTAGGGGTGCTGCGGCTCGTAGAAGATCGAGTCGACCGGGCCGCGCTCCACGCACCGGCCGCCGTACATCACCAGGATCTCGTCGGCGATCTCGGCGACCACGCCGAGGTCGTGGGTGATGATGACGACCGCGGAGCCGAACTCCTTCTGCAGGTCGCGGATCAGGTCGAGGATCTGCGCCTGGACGGTGACGTCGAGCGCGGTGGTCGGCTCGTCGGCGATCAGCAGTTCGGGGTTGTTGACCAGGGCCATCGCGATCATGGCGCGCTGACGCATGCCGCCGGAGAACTCGTGCGGGTAGGAGTCGAACCGCTTGGCGGGCTCGGGGATGCCGACCCGGTCCAGCAGCTCCACCGCCCGGGTGCGGGCGGCCTTCCTGGTCACCTTGTGGTGCACCCGGTAGGCCTCCACGATCTGGTGGCCCACCGTGTAGTACGGGTGCATCGCGGACAGCGGGTCCTGGAAGATCATCGCCATCTCGCGGCCACGCAGCCTGCGCACCTCGTCCGGGTCGGCGCCGACCAGTTCCTTGCCGTCGAGCCAGATCTCGCCGCTCATCCGCACGTTCTTGCCGCGGGCGCCGAGCCGGTGCAGGCCCATGACGGCCAGCGAGGTGACGGACTTGCCGGAGCCGGACTCGCCGACCACGCCGAGGGTGCGGCCCTTCTCCAACTGGAAGGAGAGCCCGTCGACGGACTTGACCAGCCCGTCGTCGGTGGGGAAGTGCACCTTGAGGTCGCGCACGTCGAGGAAGGCGCGCGGGGCGCCGTCGCCCGGAGGGGTCTCCAGGGCGGTCCCGGTCTTGGACAGGTTGGTCATGACACCCTCACGCGCGGGTCGACGACGGCGTACAGAAGGTCAACCACGAGGTTGAGCAGGATGACGAAGAACGCCGCGAGCAGGGTGACGCCCAGGATCGGCGGCAGGTCGTTGTCCCTGATCGCCTGCACCGCGTACTGGCCGATGCCCGCGAGCGAGTACACCGTCTCGGTGATGACGGCGCCGCCGAGCAGCAGACCGACGTCCATGCCGAAGACGGTGACGATCGGGGTGAGCGCGGCTCGCAGACCGTGCTTGGTCACCACCGTGCGCTCCCGCAGGCCCTTGGCCCGGGCGGTGCGGATGAAGTCCTCGCTCATCGTCTCCAGCATGCCGGAGCGGGTGAGCCGGGCGTAGATGGCCGCGTACAGCAGGGCCAGCGAACACCATGGCAGGAAGAGGGTGTTGGCCCACTGCGAGGGGTTCTCGGTGAACGGGACGTAGGTCCGTCCGAAGATCGGCAGCTGGTAGCTGAACAGCAGCAGGAAGAGCTGCGCGGTGAAGAAGATGGGCAGCGAGACGCCGGCCAGCGCGCCGCCCATCGCGGCCCGGTCGAAGAACGAGCCGGGCTTGAGGGCGGAGATGACGCCGACGACGATGCCGGAGAGGAGCCACAGCACCGCGGCGCCGACGGCGAGCGAGATGGTGACCGGCAGCCGGTCGACGAGCTGCGGCCAGACCTCGCTGCGGGACTTGAAGGAGAAGCCGAAGCAGGGTGCGTCGCACCGGACGGTGGTCGGGCCCTGGTTGTAGGTGGTGCCGGAGACGATCCCCTTGACGAAGTCCCAGTACTGCTCGTAGACGGGCTTGTCGAGGCCCAGGTTCGCCTTGACCGCGGCGATGTCCGCCGGCGTGGGGTTCTTGCCGATGTACTGCTGGGCCAACTGGTCGGCGGTCTGCCCTGCCAGCTTCGGCAGGATGAAGAAGATGCCGAAGGTGACCGCCGTGACGACCAGCAGCAGGATCACTGCCGCTATCAGCCGGCGGATGATGTACGTGATCACGGGGATCGGCGCCGGTGCCCGCGGGCCGTGCGCTGTGCACGCCGGCCCGCGGGCGCCAATGCCTTCACCTGCCTTCCGGGGCTGCTACTTCTTCGTGGTGCCGATGTTGAGGTAGTCGTACTGACCGCTGAAGGCCGCCGTCGACGTCATGTTGGTGCCGTGGCCGCCGCGGTACAGCAGGACCTTGAAGTAGGTCAGCGGGACGATGACGGCCTGGTCCATGACCTTGCGGTCGATGTCGCCGTAGGCCGCGTTGCGGGCCGCCTCGTCGGTGTTGGCGATGGCGTCGTCGAGGAGCTTGTTGACCGCGGGGTCGTTCAGCTCGGAGAGGTTGGTGTTGCCGGACTGGCCGATGGCCTTACCGTGCACGATCTGCTGGAGGTAGCCGTAGCCGGTCGGCCAGTCGGCGCCCCACTGCATCATGATCAGGCCGATGTTCTCCTTCTTGGTGAACGTCGGCACGCCCGCGTAGTCCGAGAAGTACTTGGACGACGGGTACTGCTTGATCTTGGCCTCGATGCCGACCTTCTTCAGCGACTCGGCGATCGCGGTGGCGGAGTCGACCTCGCTCTGGCGGTCGCTGCGGGCCGAGATGAAGGTGGAGATCTTCTCCTGGCCGCAGGCCTTCAGGTGCTCCTTGGCCTTGGCCACGTCGCCCTTGTTGCCCTCGGTGGCGTAGGTGTCGAACTTCTGGTAGCCCGGGATGTCGGTGGGCAGCACCGTGGAGGCGATGTCACCGCGGATCGGGCCGCCCATGACGGTCTGCACCGAGACCTTGTCGATGGCGTACTGCACGGCCTTGCGGCACTCGATGTTGTCGAACGGCTTGACCTTGGAGTTGATCGCCGTGTAGACGAGGCGGCCGCCGAGCGCGTTGTCGGTGCCGGCCTTCAGGTCGGGCTTGGCGAGCACCTGGGCCTGGGTCTGGGTGTCCACGCCGCGGCCCGCGAGGTCGGCGACGATGTCGCCGGCGATCAGGTCCTTGTCGATGGTGGCCTGGTTGACCTTCAGCTTCAGGACGATCTTGTCCGGGTACTGCTTGCGCAGCGGGTCGGCCTTGGCGTCCCAGTGCTCGTTGCGGACGAGCGTGACCTGCTTGCCCTCCTCGTAGCTCTCGAACTTGTACGAGCCGGAGGAGACGATGGACTTGGTGTAGTCCACGCCGGTGTCCTTGGCCTTCGGCACCGGGGCGGTCTGCGGGGCGCTGACCAGGTAGTCGAAGTCCGCGAACGGCTTGTTCAGGTTGAAGACGACGGTGTGGTCGTCCGGGGTCTGGATGGACTCCAGGCCCTTGTCGCTCTTGTCCTTGTACGGACCCTTGTAGTCGCTCGGGTTCGCCAGGAACTGCTGGAAGTAGCTGGGGCCCAGCGAGAGCTGGTCGCGCGCGAAGTTGGAGCGCTCGACGGCGTACTTGACGTCCTTGGCGGTCACCTCGGTGCCGTCGGAGAACTTCACGCCCTGGCGGATCTTGTACGTCCAGGTCTTGCCGCCGTTGCTGGGCGTGCCCAGGCCCTCGGCGAGGTCGGGGACCAGCTCGTTGCCCTTCTCGCCGGGGGCCGGCTTGAAGGTGGTCAGCGGGCGGGCGTACAGCCGGCTGAAGTTGTAGATGAAGGCGTAGTAGGTGTTGCCCGGGTCGAAGGACTCGGGGGCGTCGGCCATCGCGTAGGTGACCGTGCCGCCCTTCGCGTCCGAGACGTTGACGACACCGGTGGTCGCGGCGTTGGCCTTCGCGTTGCTCTTGGCGCCGCCCTTGTCGTCGTCGGCCTTGCTACAGCCCGCGAGGAGCAGGCTGGTGCCGCTGACGACCGCGAGGGCGGCCATGGCTGACCTTCGCATGGTTGGGTCCACATCCCCTTCTGTGTTCGGAAACTGTGCGGAACGGATCGCGTTCGCGTCGGCCGTCAGCGGCTGCGCGGGTCGAGCGCGTCCCTCAGACCGTCACCGAGCAGGTTGAACGCCAGCACGGTGACGAAGATCGCGAGGCCGGGGACCAGCATGTACTGCGGGTCCACCTGGAAGTAGTCGACCGCTTCGCGGAGCATGCCGCCCCAGGACGCCTGCGGCGGCTGGATGCCGACGCCGAGGAAGCTCAGCGAGGCCTCGAAGATGATGTTGGTCGGGATCAGCAGCGTCGCGTAGACCGTGATCGGGCCGACCAGGTTCGGGAGCAGCTCCCGGAAGAGGATGTACGGGCCCTTGGCGCCCATGCCGCGCGAGGCGTCGATGAACTCCCGCTCGCGCAGCGCCAGGGTCTGACCGCGCACGATGCGGGCCATGTAGGGCCAGTTGAAGAAACCGATGACGAAGATCAGCACGCTGATGTGCAGCGGCAGGCCCTCCAGGCCGAACGCGCCGCCCTGGAGCGTGGCGGAGATGGCGATCGCGAACAGCAGCAGCGGGAAGGCGAGGAAGGTGTCCATCAGCCGGCTGACGACGCTGTCGACGCGGCCGCCGTAGTAGCCGGCCACCAGGCCCATGATCACGCCGATCAGGTTGGACAGCACGGTGGCGCCGAAGGCGACCACCAGCGACACCCAGGAGCCCTCCAGGATGCGGGCGAAGATGTCCCGCCCGAACTTCGGGTCCACGCCCAGCGGGTGGTCCCAGCTCATCCCGCCGAAACCGCCGAGCGGGAGGGAGGTGTTGGGGTCGATGAGGTCCTGCTGGAAGGCGTTCGGCTCCAGGCCCATCAGCGCCTGGAGCGGGCGGGAGAGCACCGCGACCAGGATCAGCACGATGACGACGACCCCGCCGGTCACCGCGAGCTTGTCGCGCTTGAAGCGGCTCCACGCGATCTGGCCGAGCGAACGGCCCTCGATCTGCTGGGAGTCGGCGCCCTCAAGTACGGCCTCGGGTGCGGCTTCCGCCTGTTTTCCGGTGGTCTCTATGGGTGCGGTCATCGTCCCTCGTGCGTGCCCGTGCCGGCGGTCGCCGGCAGTGCTGGTCGTTCCGCCCGGGTCTGCGGTGCGGTCCGGTCGTGACGCCCGGCCGCCCCCGCGCGCCGGGGCCGGGGGTCCCGCTCGTCCTGGTCGGCCTGGTCGGTGTGCGTGGTGCGGTGGAGCGTGGTGCGGAGTGATGCCGGGTGGTGCGGACGGCGCCCCGCAGGGGGCGCCCCGGAGGGGGATGGCGGATCGCGTGGCATCAAAGCCCCAGGTGCGTTGCGCACCTGGACTTCGCCCCCCGGTGGTGGGGAGTCTTCATCGCGTTTGTGATCAGTCGCCAGACCTGGCCGTGAATGTTTGCGCAACCGTGATGCGGGTCGTGCGCGTCGCTATCCGGACGCTGCGTGCGGGTGAGCGGACCATCTCGGCCGCTACTCCACCGAAGCGGACATGCCCGCCGACTTCCGCCCATGGAGGGCGTGTCGACGGGCAGTTCGGTGCTGCGGGAGGGGCCGGCTCAGTGGGCGCGCGGCGGGTAGCCGTAGCCGCCGGGCTGCGGGACGGGCGCGGTGACGTGCGCCTCGCGGTCGTAGAACGGTCGGGCGTTGGCCCGCATCCACAGGGCGACCGGGTCGTAGCCGTCGGACATGGCGACGGTGGAGACCGGCAGCCCGTCGGGGACGGCGGCGACCGACTGGCCCATGAGGGCGCGCACCGCGTCCACCGACGGCCGGGCCGCGTCGTACAGGTCGAGCCCGATGACCAGGTACGGGGTGCCGACGGCGGGCTGCACCCAGGCGCGGCGCAGCGAGCGGACGGCCGGGGTGCGGTGGGCGTTCTGCGCCAGCAGCGCGTAGAACTGCGGGAGCTGGATGGCCGGTTCGCTCAGCCGCAGCGGGCCGGCCGGCATCCGGTCCAGGCCGGTGGCGATGCGCCGCAGGTCCGGCCAGGGCACGCCGAGGCCGCCGCCGGGGGCGTGCGGGTTGAGCCACAGGCCCCAGCGCTCGGCGTACAGGGCGCGGGCGATGTCGGCGCCGGTGACGACCTCGTGGGCGCGGTCCCAGCCGGAGGCGGCCAACTCCCGCTCGGAGGTGGCGCACGGGGCGTAGCCGTGCCCGTCGACCTCCATGTTCCCGTACTGGGCGTCGCTCGCGCCGGGGCGGCCCTGCCACAGCAGCATCCACAGCCGCCCGGCGGCCAGCGCGTGCAGCAGCGCCTCGTAGGCGTCGTACCGGCCGGGCGTGACCCGCCCCAGCAGCTCCTCGACCCCACCGGTCGCCGCGGCGCCTGACCCGCTCACTCGTCTCCCCGTCCCTCTTCGGTCTCCACCCGGCCCACTCGTCCAGCCCCGCCCAGCTTATGCGCGCACCGGCGCGGTCAGGCGGGTCCGCGCTGGTGGAAGGGGCGGACCCGCTCCAGCATCCAGTCGGCGACCGGGTCCTGCGCCACGTCGAGCATCACCAGGCTGACCGGCCAGCGCACCGGGACGCGGCCGAGCGCCCGGCCGAGGGCGTCCATCGGGGCGGTGCGGTCGGCGCCCTCCCAGGAGGAGAGCTGCACGCCGACGAAGAGGACCGGGTCCTCGCCCTCGACGCTGGCCAGGCAGCGGCGGGCGGTGAGCACGGTGCCGGCGGCGTCGAACTCGGCGGCCGCGGCGGCCAGGAAGTCCACCGGCTCGTCCTGCCAGTCCGGTTCGAAGAGCCGGACCCGGCCGCCGGTGGCCGGGCCGTCCAGCGGGGTGCGGCCGGTGCGGCACAGCTCGGCGACTGCGGGCGGCGGCAGCGGCATGCCGACCGCGCCGCCCGGGTTGACGGCGATGCCGACCTGCGGGGGCAGTCCGCGGGCGAACTCCACGGCGGGCGCGACGGTGTGCGGCAGGTGCGGGCCGGCGCAGCGGGCGAACTGCTCGGCGGAGCTGAAGACCGGGACGTACGCCTGGCCGTCCAGCTCCAGGGTGGGCAGGTCCAGGTCGCGGCTGTCCGGTCCGCCGCCCTGGGGCAGCGGCACCCAGACCTGGCTGCGGCCGAGCACTTCCAGGAGCCGGGCGCCGGCCTCGGGGTTGCCGAGCGAGGCGGCGAGCGCCTGCTCCAGCTCGTTGGCCGGCCATGCGGTGTCCACTGCTGCCCTCGCCTCTCCCCCGCGCCCGCGCGGGACGCGTCGTCGTGCCCGGTGCCCGCCGGCTCCCGGCGCTCCCCGCACACTAGCGCGGCCGGCGCGGGGCGCGGCGGGCGCGGTGCGAGGCGGCGAACCCCGCTCGCGGCCGACGCGGTACGCGGTCGGGACGCCGTACGCGGGCGGGCGGCGGAGTCGCGGCCGGGACGCCGCACGCAGGCCGGGGCGCCGCACGCGGTCGGGCGGCGGGGTTCAGGCGGCGAAGGTGATCTGCCGGAGCGCGGCGGCGGCGGGGCGGTCGAGGAGGACGGCGGAGGCGCAGCCGGCGGGCAGGGCGCCGCGCTCGGCGTCCCGGACCAGGCGGCCGACCGCGCGGCGGTGGCGGCCGAAGGCGTAGCCGGAGACGCCCCGGCCCCGGTCGCGCTGGCCCTGGCGGGCGTCGCCCGGGGTGACGTCCAGCAGCAGCAGGTGCAGGGCGCGGCCGCGTCTGGTGGCCTCCCTGGCCAGCCAGCGGCGCACCCACGCCTGGGTGCCGCAGTCGTGGACGACGACCGCCTCGCCGGAGCGCAGCCTGCGGCGCAACCCGGCGTAGTGGGCGAGCCGGACCAGCGGGCGGTAGACGGCGTACGGAAGGGCGGCGGGCATCCTGCGCTCCCAGCGCTCGCGGGCGTCCTGGGAGTCGACGCCCCGGCCGGCGCAGGCGCGGGCGATCAGGGTGGACTTGCCGCTGCCGGGGAGGCCCGAGACCACGACGAGGTCGCCGGGGGCGAAGACGAGGGCGCGCGGACCGCGCCCCGACCGCTCGCGCAGGTCGCGCACGGTGGGCACGCTCGCCGTGGTGGCGCGGGCGCGGCCGGCCGCCCGGGGGCGGACCGGCCGGGCCGGGCTCGCCGCGCCGGCCGCCGCGCCGCCCGCGGCGTACACCTCGGTGCGCTGGATCCTCATCGCTCACTCCCCCGTCTACGGGCCCCGTGGGCCCGGGGGCACTGCCGCGTTCGAGCCTTGCCCCTGAAGTGTAAATAATCGGTAATACCGCACAAGTGATATGACGATCCCCACGTCGGGCCTGCGGCAATCGGGACCTTTGCCGATCGGACCCCTCGTGCGATGATGTGCCCGCCACGCGCCGAGTGCCGCAGCAGGCTCCCGGCAGCAGGCAGACAACCGCATACCGGCCGCTCGAATCCGCGCGGGAGAGTTCCGGGACCGTACGCGAGGCCATGTGGGCCGTACGCCCCGGGCGCCGAAGGAGCAAGTCCCTCCCTTGAATCTCTCAGGCCCCGTACCGCACGGATGAGGCAGATCTGAAAAGCGAGCCGCTCGGCTCCACCCAAGGTGCAAGCCCCGACCCGCCGTGGTCGCGGCGAACCTCTCAGGTTCCGATGACAGATGGGGAGGATCGTCCTCGCCAGCATGCCCCGGACCTGGGAGCCGCATCCGATGAGCACCGCCCCCCGCACCACCGCCCTCGACGCCGTGCACCGCGCGCTGGGCGCGACCATGACCGACTTCGCCGGCTGGGACATGCCGCTGCGCTACGGCAGCGAGCGGGACGAGCACCAGGCCGTCCGCACCCGGGCCGGGCTGTTCGACCTGTCCCACATGGGCGAGATCACCGTCACCGGCCCGCAGGCGGCCGCGCTGCTGGACTTCGCGCTGGTCGGCAACATCTCCTCGGTGGCGACCGGCCGCGCCCGCTACACCATGATCTGCCAGGAGGACGGCGGCATCCTGGACGACCTGATCGTCTACCGGCTCGAAGAGCAGCGGTACATGGTCGTCGCCAACGCCTCCAACGCCCAGACCGTGCTGGACGCGCTGACCGCGCGGGCGGCCGGCTTCGACGCCGAGGTGCGCGACGACCGGGACGCCTACGCGCTGATCGCGGTGCAGGGCCCGGCCTCCCCCGGCATCCTCGCTGCGCTGACCGACGCCGACCTGGACGGGCTGAAGTACTACGCCGGGCTGCCCGGCACCGTCGCCGGGGTGCCGGCGCTGATCGCCCGCACCGGCTACACCGGCGAGGACGGCTTCGAGCTGTTCTCCGCGCCCGAGCACGCCGAGACGCTGTGGACGGCGCTGACCGAGGCCGGCGCGGAGGCGGGTCTCATCCCGTGCGGGCTGTCCTGCCGGGACACCCTGCGCCTGGAGGCGGGCATGCCGCTGTACGGGCACGAGCTGACCACCGCGCTGACCCCGTTCGACGCGGGGCTCGGCCGGGTGGTGAAGTTCGAGAAGGACGGCGACTTCGTGGGCCGGGCCGCGCTGGAGGCGGCCGCCGAGCGGGCCGCCGCCAAGCCGCCGCGCAAGCTGGTCGGGCTGGTCGCCGAGGGCCGCCGGGTGCCGCGCGCCGGGATGTCCGTGGTGGCCGGCGGCGAGGTGGTCGGCGAGGTCACCTCCGGCGCTCCCTCCCCCACCCTGGGCAAGCCGATCGCCATGGCGTACGTGGACGCCGCGCACGCCGAGCCGGGCGCCCCGGGCGTCGGCGTGGACATCCGCGGCGCCCACGAGCCGTACGAGGTCGTCGCGCTGCCGTTCTACAAGCGGCGGAAGTGACCCGCACGGGTCCGGCCCCCGCCCACCCGCGCGCGGGCCGCACCCGTACCCGTCCCGTACTCGCACGCGTCCCGGCACCCGTGCCGGCGCGCGTGTCCGGGCCCGTACCCGTACGGCCGTACCACGGGCGGACCGGGGCCGCGCCACCCTCCCCCGTTCACCACCACTCCCCCGCGTACAGGAGAATTCAGGTCATGAGCAACCCCCAGCAGCTTCGCTTCAGCAAGGAGCACGAGTGGCTGTCGCCCGCCGAGGACGGCGTGTCGACGGTCGGCATCACCGAGTTCGCGGCGAACGCGCTCGGCGACGTGGTGTACGCCCAGCTCCCGCAGGTCGGCGACACGGTGACCGCGGGCGAGACCTGCGGTGAGCTGGAGTCGACCAAGTCGGTCAGCGACCTGTACTCGCCGGTGAGCGGTGAGATCACCGACTTCAACCAGGACGTGGTCGACGACCCGTCGCTGGTGAACACCGCGCCGTTCGAGGGCGGCTGGCTGTTCAAGGTACGCGTCAGCGAGGAGCCGAAGGACCTGCTCTCCGCGGACGAGTACACCGAGTTCTCCGGCGCCTGAGGAGCCTGATCGATGTCGCTTCTGAACACCCCCCTGCACGAGCTGGACCCGGACGTCGCCGCCGCCGTCGACGCCGAGCTGCACCGCCAGCAGTCCACCCTGGAGATGATCGCCTCGGAGAACTTCGCTCCGGTCGCGGTCATGGAGGCTCAGGGCTCGGTCCTGACCAACAAGTACGCCGAGGGCTACCCCGGCCGCCGCTACTACGGCGGCTGCGAGCACGTCGACGTGGTCGAGCAGATCGCCATCAACCGGATCAAGGCCCTGTTCGGCGCCGAGCACGCCAACGTGCAGCCGCACTCCGGCGCGCAGGCCAACGCCGCCGCGATGTTCGCGCTGCTCAAGCCGGGCGACACGATCATGGGCCTGAACCTGGCCCACGGCGGTCACCTCACCCACGGCATGAAGATCAACTTCTCCGGCAAGCTCTACAACGTGGTCGCCTACCACGTGGACGACGCCACCGGCCAGGTCGACATGGCCGAGGTCGAGAAGCTCGCCAAGGAGTCCAGGCCGAAGCTGATCGTGGCCGGCTGGTCCGCCTACCCGCGCCGGCTCGACTTCGCCGCCTTCCGCCGGATCGCGGACGAGGTCGGCGCGTACCTGATGGTCGACATGGCCCACTTCGCGGGCCTGGTCGCGGCGGGGCTGCACCCCAACCCGGTGCCGCACGCCCATGTGGTCACCACCACGACCCACAAGACCCTCGGCGGCCCGCGCGGCGGCGTGATCCTCTCCACCGCCGAGCTGGCCAAGAAGATCAACTCCGCGGTCTTCCCCGGTCAGCAGGGCGGCCCGCTGGAGCACGTGGTCGCCGCCAAGGCGGTCGCCTTCAAGATCGCCGCCTCGGACGACTTCAAGGAGCGCCAGCAGCGCACCCTGGACGGCGCCCGCGCCCTGGCCGAGCGCCTGGTCCGCGACGACGTCACCGAGCACGGCGTCTCCGTGCTGTCCGGCGGCACCGACGTGCACCTGGTCCTGGTGGACCTGCGCCACAGCCAGCTGGACGGCCAGCAGGCCGAGGACCGGCTGCACGAGATCGGCATCACGGTCAACCGCAACGCGGTCCCGAACGACCCGCGCCCCCCGATGGTCACCTCGGGTCTGCGGATCGGCACCCCGGCGCTGGCCACCCGCGGCTTCACCGCGGAGGACTTCGCCGAGGTCGCGGACGTGATCGCCGAGGCGCTGAAGCCGGCGTACGACGCCGACGCGCTCAAGGCCCGGGTCTCCGCGCTCGCCGCGAAGCACCCGCTGTACCCCGGCCTGTAGCATTTGATGGGTATACGTAACTTTTTCCGATGTTCGTGAAGGGCACGTAGCCCACAGACTGAACCGCGGGGCACCGCGCACACTGAAGAGTGAGTGCGGTGCCCCGTCGCTTGCCCCGGACCGACCGCCCGGGGCCCAGGGACCCGCCCCGGACTTCCCGGGGACCCTGGAAAGAACCCCTCGCTCGTCCCTGCACCACCCCGGCAGACAGCGACGTCTACCCACCAAGGAGACTTCCGTGGCCCTCTCGGTCTTCGACCTGTTCTCGATCGGCATCGGGCCGTCGAGCTCCCACACGGTCGGCCCCATGCGGGCGGCCCGGATGTTCGCCGGGCGGCTGAAGAACGAGGGACTGCTGGCCCACACCGCCCGGGTCCGCGCCCAGCTCTACGGCTCGCTCGGCGCCACCGGCCACGGCCACGGCACCCCCAAGGCGGTGCTGCTGGGCCTGGAGGGCGACTCGCCGCGCACGGTGGACGTGGAGAGCGCCGACGCCCGGGTGGAGGCGATCAAGGAGGCCGGGCGGATCGACCTGCTCGGCGCCCACGAGATCGACTTCGACTTCGACGAGGACCTCGTCCTGCACCGGCGCAAGGCCCTGCCGTACCACGCCAACGGCATGACGGTCGCCGCGTACGACGCCTCCGGCGCGACCCTGCTGGAGAAGACCTACTACTCGGTCGGCGGCGGCTTCGTCGTCGACGAGGACGCGGTCGACGGGCAGAACCCGATCGTCCCCGACGACACCGCCCTCAGGCACCCCTTCCGCACCGGCGACGAACTGCTGCGCCTCACCCGCGACACCGGCCTGTCGATCTCCGCGCTGATGCTGGAGAACGAGAAGGCCTGGCGCACCGAGGACGAGATCCGGGCCGGCCTGCTGGAGATCTGGCGTGTGATGGAGGCGTGCGTGGCGCGCGGCATGTCCCGCGAGGGCATCCTGCCCGGCGGCCTGAAGGTCCGCCGCCGGGCCGCCAACACCGCCCGCAAGCTGCGCTCCGAGGGCGACCCGCTGGCGCTGTCGATGGAGTGGATCACCCTCTACGCGATGGCCGTCAACGAGGAGAACGCGGCCGGCGGCCGGGTGGTGACCGCCCCCACCAACGGCGCCGCCGGCATCATCCCGGCCGTGCTGCACTACTACGTCAACTTCGTGCCCGGCGCCGACGAGGACGGCGTGGTCCGCTTCCTCCTGGCGGCCGGCGCGATCGGCATGCTGTTCAAGGAGAACGCCTCCATCTCCGGCGCCGAGGTCGGCTGCCAGGGCGAGGTGGGCTCCGCCTGCTCGATGGCCGCCGGTGCGCTCGCCGAGGTGATGGGCGGCTCCCCCGAGCAGGTGGAGAACGCCGCCGAGATCGGCATGGAGCACAACCTGGGCCTGACCTGCGACCCGGTCGGCGGCCTGGTGCAGATCCCGTGCATCGAGCGCAACGGCATGGCCGCGGTCAAGGCCGTCACCGCCGCCCGGATGGCCCTGCGCGGCGACGGCAGCCACAAGGTGTCCCTGGACAAGGTCATCAAGACCATGAAGGACACCGGCGCCGACATGAGCGTGAAGTACAAGGAGACCGCGCGGGGCGGGCTGGCGGTGAACATCATCGAGTGCTGACGGGGCGGGGGCCCCGAGCGCGCCGGCGCGGGCAGCAGGGCGGCTGGGCGGCTAGAAGGTGTAGCGGGTGTGGCTGAACGCCTGGCCGTCGTGCCCGAAGCCGTACGCCGTGCCCGGCCGCACCGCGTACAGCAGGTCGTCGCCGGTGCGGATGGTGGCGCCGAAGCCGTGGAAGACGCCGTTCGGCGAGGTGATGTGCTCGCCGTACTGCTCCTCGAAGGCGGCGACGACCTCGTCCTGGCGCGCCGGGTCGGTCACCCGCTCCGCCGTGCCCTCGACCACGACGTCGAGGCCCCCGGCGAGCGTGTCCCGGCCGGTGGTGAGCGCGCAGCGGGGGTCGCCGGCCAGGTTCTTCGCCTTCTGCTCGCCGGTCCCGGTGCTGAAGTGCAGCGCCCCGTCGTGCCAGGCGGCGATCAGCGGCGTGACGTGCAGGCGGCCGTCGGGCCGGACCGTGGTGATCCAGAAGACCTCGGCGGTCCGCAGCCGGTCCTGGACCTCGGACCAGTCGGTGGCGGTGACGTCCCGTGCGCCGGGACGCGGGTTGAGCGCGGAGCTGTAGCGGGCGTCCAGCTCGGTGGCGGGCTGCTTCGACGTCATGCGGACCGCGTCCTCTCCGCCGGTGCGGCAGGCAGGCTTCCTGTGTCGCAGGCTACCGAGGCCGGCGCGGGACCGCTTCCCCGCTCCGGCTGCCGCCCGCCGGGCGGGGGCAGCCGGAGCGGTCGGATCAGACCTGGCCGGTGCGGCTCAGGTGCGCCCAGAACTCGTCGAAGCTGAGCCGGCCGTCCTTGTTGCCGTCCTGGGCGTTGATGACGGCCTGGGCGACGGTCTCGGTGACGTTGAAGTCGCCGAGCTGGGCCATGACGCTCTTGTACTCGGCAGCGGTGATGTAGCCGTCGCCGTCCACGTCGTACCGCTCGAAGGCCTTGCGGGCCGCCTCGATGTCCGCCACTGGGTCCACCCCTTACTGGTTCTCTGAAAGTACGGCGGTCAGGTTATCCGGCCGGGTGGACCGGGCGAGCCGGTACCCCGATCGATCGGTGATCGAGTGAGAATCAAGCGCCCTGACCCATACTTATTCATGGTTTGGAAGGCCGGTGACCCATCTCACCTGCGATTCACCGTGGGCTTGTCCGTCTTCCGCCGCTATTCACCTATAGGTCGCTTGGCGGCCGTGGGGTGCCTCTGCCATAGTCGGAGGCAGACGACCCCCTTTGACCCGGGCCAGGTCGCCGGCGTCCGCGGAAACACCCCCTTGTCCGCGCTCGCCCCCCGCAGAAGCCCCTGCGGCGCCGTATCCCGGCGCGACGGGGGCTTCTGCGCGGGCGCACCCGCCCGGCGGGGCCGTCAGCGGTCGTGCACGCGCATCTCGAACCAGGTGGTCTTGCCGCGCGGCAGCAGGTCCACGCCCCAGCGGTCGGCGAGCGTGTCGACCAGGAACAGGCCCCGGCCGCTGACGTCGGTCTCCCGCACCGGGAGCAGGCAGGGCAGCCCGCGGGAGGGGTCGCGCACCTCCACCCGGATCGAGCCGCGGCGGCGGTGCAGGCGCAACCCGAAGACGCGCGCGCCGGTGTGCCGCACGGCGTTGCCCACCAGCTCGGAGACCAGCAGCACCGCGTGCTCGGCGACGTGGTGGCCGAGTGACCACTGCCGCTGCACCACGTGCTCGGTGAGCCTGCGCGCGATGCGCGCCGATTCGGGCAGGGAGGGCAGCTCCACCTCGCCGTCCGCCGGGCTGCCGTACGCCCCGAGGGCAGCCGCCGTCTCCTCGTCGGCGCCCTCCGGCGCGCGCGCCGCGGCCTCCGTCGTCCGCGCCGCGGCGGCCGTACCGCCGCGCTGCCGTGGTTCCCGGTCCATGCCCTCCAGCCCCGCCATGCCCCCATCATGGCCGCCCGGGTGCCCGCGCGGGGCCGTTCGGCCGGATTGGCCGCCGGACCACCCGCGCGGATGACGGAGGAGACGGGCAACAGCCGGTCGGCTAGACGAACTTGGCCTTGCCCGGGCCCTCCTCCACGAAGCTGCGCATGCCGCGCTCGCGGTCCTCGGTGGCGAACAGCCCGGCGAACCAGTTGCGTTCGATGGTCAGCCCGGTGTCGATGTCGGTCTCCAGACCGGCGTCCACGGCCTCCTTGGCGGCGCGCAGGGCGATGGCCGGCCCCTGGGCCAGCTTCGCGGCCCAGGCGTGCGCCTGCTCGTACACCTCGGCGGCGGGCACGACCCGGTCGACCAGTCCGATCGCCAGCGCCTCCTCCGCCCGGACCATGCGGCCGGTGAAGATGAGGTCCTTGGCGCGGGAGGGGCCGACCAGCCGGGCGAGCCGCTGGGTGCCGCCGGCGCCCGGGATGAGGCCCAGCAGGATCTCCGGCTGGCCCAGCTTGGCGTTGTCCGCGGCGATCCGGATGTCGGCGCACAGCGCCAGTTCGCAGCCGCCGCCGAGCGCGTAACCGGTGACGGCGGCGACGACGGGCTTGGGGATGCGGGCGACGGCGGTGAAGGAGTCCTGGAGCGCCCTGGCCCGCGACACCATGGCCGCGTGGTCCATGGCCTGCATCTCCTTGATGTCCGCGCCGGCCGCGAACACCTTCTCGCCGCCGTAGAGGACGACGGCGCGGACGTCGTCCCGGCGGCCCGCCTCCTCGGCGAGTTCGCGCAGCCGGTCCTGGGTCGCGCTGTCCAGCGCGTTCATCGGCGGGCGGTCCAGGCGGAGGGTGCCGACGCCTTCGGACACTTCGAGAGTTGCGGTCATACCCGGCAGGCTATCCCCGGGTCAGTCCGCGTTGACAGCCGCCCGCACGGCCCGCGTACGGCGGCGGGCCCGGTGCGGCGAACCCGCTCACGGCCACGGGCCCCGGTACGGCGGCGGGCCCGGCGCCGTACGTACCGGCACCGGGCCCGCCCACGCGGTCGGGCCGCGTTACGCCTTCCACTCCGCCCAGGACATGTTCCAGCCGTTGAGGCCGTTGTCCGGCTGGATCTGCTTGTCCTTGGAGTTCTTCACGACCACCACGTCACCGATGATCGAGTTGTCGAAGAACCAGGCGGACGGCATGCCGCCGTCGCCGCCGCCGCGCACGTCGCGCAGTCCGACGCAGCCGTGGCTGACGTTGGCGGAGCCGAAGGTGTCCGCGGACGCCCAGTAGTTGCCGTGCACGAAGGTGCCGGAGGTGGACAGCCGCATGGCGTGCGGCACGTCCTTGATGTCGTACTCGCCGCCGAAGCCCACGGTGGCGCCGTTCATCCGGGTCACCTTGTACTTCTCGCTGATGACCATCTGCCCGTTGTAGGTGGTGGTGGAGGGCGCGCCAGCGGTGATGGGCACGGTCTTCAGCAGCTTGCCGTCGCGGACCACCTTCATGGTGTGGGCGCTCGCGTCCACGGTGGAGACCTGGCTGCGGCCGATGGTGAAGCGCACGGTCTTGGACTGCTTGCCGTAGACGCCGGGGCGCCCCTCGACGCCGTCCAGGTCGAGCCGGACGGTCACCTTGGTGCCCGCGGCCCAGTACTTCTCCGGCCGGAAGTCGAGCCGGTCGTTGCCGAACCAGTGGCCCTCGATCGGCACGGACGGCTCGGCCGTCACCTTCACGGCCTTCTCCACGGCGGCCGGGTCGGTGATGCCCCGGCTGAAGTTGATCGAGACCGGCATCCCGACGCCGACCGTGGAGCCGTCCTCGGGGGTGTAGGTGCCGATGAAGGTGTTCTGCGGCACCAGCGTGGTGAAGGCGGTGTCCTTGGCCGACTCGCGGCCCTCGGCGTCCTCGGCGACCGCGTGCACCTTGTACTGGGTGGACGCGGCCAGGTGCCGTACCGGGGTCCAGCTCGCGCCGTCGCCGGTTAGCTTGCCCTCGACCTTGTTGCCCTTGGAGTCGGCGACCTCGACCTCGGTCAGCTTCCCCTTCTCGGCGGTGATCTTCAGTGCGCCGCTGGTGGCGACGGACTTGGCGCCGTCCTTGGGGGCGACGGTGACCACGGCGTCGGAGGGGCCGTCGGCCACCTGCCCGGCCGCGCCCTTGCCCTTCCCGCCCCCGTCGCCGGGGCCGGA
>NZ_PVLV01000318.1 GCF_002982015.1 Streptomyces solincola | reverse complement strand
CCCGCCGGTGCCAGTTGAGGATGCCGGCCAGCCAGTCCTCCAGCTCCCGCAGATACCGCCCGAGCGCCGCCCTGCCCTCCGCGTCCAGTCCGAACTGCTCAATCAGCAGCGGCAGTTCACTGGCCTTGAGGTGCTCGAACTGGCGCAGCCGGCCGCGCATCAGGTCGTCGACGATCCGCACCCCGGTCGGGTAGTCGCAGCCGAAGAACGTCTGCACCACCAGCACGCCGTTGTGCACCTCGCCCTCCACCTCGATCTCCTTCTGGTAGGAGAACAGGTCGTTCAGCAGCGTCCCGTAGTCGGAGACCGCCTTCTCCACCGCCCGCATCGCTCCCGTCGCGAAGAACTCCGCCGGCAGCGCCCGCCCGTGCCGCAGCCTGGCCAGGCTCATCGTCAGCTCCGAGCCGAACGTGCGGCGCCGCATCTCCACGTAGTCCACCGGGTCGGGCACCCGGTGCAGGGCCTGGTTGTGCAGCTCCCACAGCCAGCTCTCCAGCATGTGGTCCACCGCCAGCCTCAGCGACGCCCGCTCCGCCGCCCCCATCGGCGCCGCCGTCCGCTCCCACAGGTCCGCCAGCGACCGCTCCAGCGGACCGGCCGCCCCCGCCGCCCCGCCCGCCGGATCCTCCAGCGGCATGCACGCCTTCAGCCGCTCGGTCAGCGCCCTCGCCCCGGCCAGGTCGCGGACGCGCCCGAACACCAGCGGGTAGTAGTCGTCCCCGTAGGTGCCCCAGGCCAGCCACTGCGAGCTGAGCTCCAGCTCCTCCAGGGTCGCGTCAGGATCCAGCCCCGCCGCGCACAGCGGCAGGTCGAAGCCCGCCATCAGCTCCCGGTCCCAGATGTCGGCCAGCAGCCCCATGCCCTCGGCCCAGTCCAGGCACGACACCCGCGCCGCCTCCAGATGCGGGCTGAGCGAGAGCGGATACGGCAGGTCGAACTCCGGCAGCAGCGAAGGCCCCACCACCTGGTGCGGCACATGCGCCAGCGACCTCAGCCGGGCCCGCGCCGGCCGCCCGAACAGCGCACCCGTCTCCAGTGCCGAGGCGCCCAGCACCCCGCCGCCGCGCGCACCGCGCGCCGCCCCCTCGTTCATGTAGCGGCTGGAGCGCAGATGCCACTCGTGGCCGCCCGACTGCCAGTCCTGCAACCCCTTCGCGTACGCCGCCACCGCCGCGCACCGCGCCAGGTCCAGCCCCTTCTCCGCGCACAGCGCCGGCACCTCGGTCAGCGCCGTGTGCTCGAACTGCTGGAGCCGCGAGGTCAGCAGGTCGTTGACCGCCTCCGCCGCCTCCTGCGTCGAACACCCCAGGAACGTCTCCAGCACCAGCACGCCGTTGCTGTTCTCGCCCTCCTCCTCCACCTCCCGCTGGTAGGAGAAGAGGTCGTTGCGCAGATGGACCGCGTCCGAGAAGGCGTCCCGCAGCACCAGCAGCGGCCGCTCGTGCGCCACCGCCGCGGGCACCTCCGCTCCCGCCGCGAACTCCACCAGCCCGGCCGACCAGGGCGCACCGCCCACCTTGCGGCGCATCTCCACGTACTCCACCGGATTGGCGATCCGGCCCTCGTTGATGTTGGCCAGCTCCCACAGCGACTCGTTCAGCAGGTGCTCGGTCGCCTCCGCGAACCGCGCCCGCCAGGCCGGCGACATCGCCGGCACCGTCCGCGCCCACAGATCCGCCAGCCCCGCCTCCACCGGATTGGCCGGCTCCGCCGCCGGCTCCCCCTCCAGCGGCATGAACGCCGGCAGCCGCTCCAGGTACGCCCGGCCGCCCGCCATGTCCTGGCCGCGCTTGAACACCTCCAGGAAGTGGTCGTCGAAGAAGAACACCCACACGTACCAGTCGGTCACCAGCGACAGCGTCGGCGCGTCGCAGTCCGGGTGGGTGTACGCGCACAGCAGCGCGTAGTCGTGCGCCTCCAGGTCCCGCTCCTCCCACACCCCCGAACCCTCCAGCATGCCCATCCGGCGCGCCCACTCGCGGGTGTGCGCGCGGGCCGCGTCCACGTGCGGGTTGAGCCGCGCCGGGTACGGCAGATAGAAGTCCGGCAGGACGAAGGGCTGTGCCATGCGAGGGCGACCTTTCGGTACGGGTGCGGAACCTGGCCCGGCGGCCGGAGGCCACCGCCGGGCAACGCCCTACCCGTCACACCTTCGGCCCACGCCCGCACCGCATTAGTCATACCGGCCGGCGGGTCCGCCCCGGCCTCAGTCCACCCGCACCGCCAGCAGGCACGCGTCGTCGTCGTGCTCCCCGCGCACGTACTCCGCCCTCAGCCGGTCGATGATCCATTGCGGCTCCATCCCGGCGCACGCCGTCAACGCCGTGACCAGCTCACCGATCCCCTGTGTGATGTCCTGCCCGCGCCGCTCCACCACCCCGTCCGTGTACATCAGCAGCACGTCCCCCGCCTCCAGCGGGAAGTCCGCCACCGGGTACGCGTGGCCCGGCAGCACCCCCAGCAGCGGTCCCCGATGTTCCACCGGAAGAGTGAACGCGTGCGCGCCCCGCAGCAGCAGCGGCGCCGGGTGCCCCGCGCACGCCCACCGCAGCACCCGGCTCTCCCCGATGTGCCCCACCGCCACCGTCGCCGTGTTCGCCGCCGGATCGGCGCACACCAGCTCGTTCAGCCAGGTGATCACCTCGCCCGCCGCCGCCCCCGTCTGCGCCAGCCCCGCCACCGCGTGCCGCTGCTGCGCCATCCGGGCCACCGCCTGCAACCCGTGCCCGCTCGCGTCCCCGATCGCCACCAGCGACCTGCCCGTACGCGCCAGCGGACGGCACTTGAACCAGTCCCCGCCCACCGCCGCCTCCGGCTCCGCCGGCACGTACGCCGCCGCCGCCGTCAGGCCCAGATCCGCCAGCCCCTCCGAGTAGGTCGGCAGCAGCGCCTCCCGCAACGCCGACGCCACCCGTTGCTCCGCCGCGGCCTGCTGCCGCAACTGCTCGGTCTCCCGCTGCTTCTCCACCAGCCGCCGCCGGCTGCGCATCTGCGGCGTCAGGTCCCGCGCCACGATCTGCAGCGCCCACGGTCGCCCGTCCGTCCCCGCCACCGGCCGGCCCAGCAGGTCCACCGTGCGCACCTCGCCCAGCACCGTGAACCGGATCCGCGTCCAGGCCGGCTCCTCACCCGCCAGCACCGACGCGATGAACTCGCCGAACGGCCCCACGTCCGCCGCCACCAGCGCGTCGCACAGCTCCAGCAGCGACCACGGCAGCGCCGGGTCCGTGCGGAAGATCCGCTGCAACCCCTCCGACCAGGACACCGACCCCGACAGCAGGTCCCAGCGCCCCCACCCCATCGACGCCAGGTGCTGCGCGTCGATGGTCAGCAGCTCCGCCTGACTGCGCACCGGACGCCACGTCGTCAGCACCTGGTCCCCGCAGGACGCCGCGTAGTGCACGAGCTGGACCCGGCGCAGCCGCCCGTACCGCTCCTCCGTGTAGTCCACCACCAGGCCGTTCAGCGCCCTGCCCGTGACCAGCACCTGCCGCAGCGCCGCCAGCAACCCGCTGGAGCGCGCCCCCGGCCGCGCCTCGGCGAAGAACGGCTGCCCCACCTGGTGGTCCGGCGGAGACAGCCACTCCGCCGAGCGCACATGGTTGCCCGCCCGGATCGTGAAGTCGGTGACCTCCCCGTCCCCGTCCCGCACCGGGGTCAGCAGCGCGGCCGACAGCGGGACCGCCGGCAGCGCCGCGCACAGGCACCGCCACTTGTCGTGGTCCGCGCCGGCGTCCGCGCACGAGTGCGTCGTCCCGTCGCCCTGGCCGCACGGGCACGCCGCCGCCCGGGACGGGCCCGGGCCCGCCGGAGGCGCGGCCGCCTCCGCGTCGTCCGCCTGCCGGCCGCGCCGCACCTCCGCGCGCAGCGTCGCGATCTCCCGCTCGATGTACGCCTTGAGACCGGCCAGATCGTCGGGGCGCGAGGTCACCGGGACCCCTCCGCTCCGGCGGTCGGCCGAACGAGCTGTCCGCGCGGATGGTTCATCGGCGCTGTGCCTCCCTCTCGCTGCCGTGGCGCCCCGCGCATCGCGGGCGGGACGCTGACGCGGGCGGCCGCGCCCCGGACCGGGGCGCCCGCCGACCGCCGGGCGCCGCGCCGGGCCGCCCGGACACCGCGCCGGTCGCCATGGTCACGATGATGCCGCGCCCGCACCCGACCGGCATCACCACCGCCGGGCGCCCTGCGCGGTGTGCCCGCGCCGCACCCCGCCAAACGCCGCCCCCGCCGCGCCGGGCCCGAAGTCCCGGCCTGCTCCGTCCGCAGGGCCGCCCCGGCCGGGCCCGAGGACCCGGAGGCTGCGGGCCGGACGGCGGGCGTGACCCCGCCGGCGCGCGGCAACACCGAGGACAGCCGACCGTCCGACCACCGCCACCGAGGAAGGCGCACGATGCACTGGAAGTCCCGGATCAAGGCCCGGCTGTCCCACCTCACCCGCCGCTCCGCCGCACCCGGCCCGCCGCCGGACCTGTGCCTGCACAGCCCCGCCGCCGGCGCGCACTGGCACTGCGTGGAGCGCCGGCGGGTCGGCTGGCGGTGCGCCGACAGCCTCTGGCACCCCTGCGACGTCCTCCTCGAACGGCGTACGGAGCAGGGCTGGACCCCCGTCGCCCTGCTGGCCGCCCGGGTCGACCCGCGCGCCCACGGCGCCTCCGTGCTGGTGCCCGAGCTGCCCGCGGGGCCCTACCGGGTACGCGTCACCTCGCCGGAGCTGGCCGCCGCCGCGTGCAGCGCCCCCGTCCGCATCAGCCGCTCGTGAAGGACGGCGCCGCGCAGCCGCTGACCGCGGACGGCCCCGTGCAGCCGCGCCCGGCCGACGGCGGCGGGCCCGAGGACGCCCTCGCCCGGCTCACCGCCGAAGCCGACCAGCTCCGCCGGGCCCTCACCAGCCGCACCGCCATCGACCAGGCCCAGGGCATGCTGATGGCCCTCACCCCCTGCCCCGCCGAGGACGCCTGGCACCTCCTCGTCGCCGTCTCCCAGCAGACCAACACCAAGCTCCGCGACGTGGCCGCCGCCCTGGTCGCCACCGCCCGCGGCCACCCGCTGCCCCCGCCGCTGAGCGGGGCCCTGCACCAGGCCCTGCGCCGCGCCCGCACCCCGCCCTGACCGCACGCGGCGCCCGCCGGCGGGCGCACCGCGTGAAGCAGTGCGCACACCGACGGGCGCTGAGCGAGCCCATCAGCCACCACCCGCGTACGACCGGCGGGCGGCGCGTACGAGCACGCGCCCGCGCACCGCGTACGGCCGCCGGTCCGGGCAGCGTCGTCAGCGGGTGCCGACCGCCGCGCGTACGGCCCGCCGGGCCATCGCGCAGTCGTCGTGCAGCCGCCGCAGCAGCAGCCGCTGCTCCTCGCCGGGCGCCACCGCCCCCGCGGGCACCGGCACCGAACCGGCTGGCGGAGCCTCCCGTATCGTCCGCTGCACCGCTGTCTCGCAGGTCCGGATCTCCCGCATCAGCACCAGCATCAGGTTCACCAGGAACGCGTCCCGCGCCGCCGGTCCCTGCGCCTGCGCCAACTGGCTGATCTGCCGCCGGACCGCGGGCGCGTCACCCACCACCGACCACAGCGTCGCCAGGTCGTACCCGGGCAGGTACCAGCCCGCGTGCTCCCAGTCGACCAGCACCGGACCGGCCGGCGACAGCAGCATGTTGGCCAGCAGCGCGTCCCCGTGGTTGAACTGCCGCGGGCCCTGCCGGCCGCCCGACAGCGCCACCCCCCGCAGCAGCTTCTGCAGGTCGTCCCGGTCCCGGTCGGTGAACAGCCCCAGCTCGTGGTAGCGGGCGATCCGCGGCCCGTACTCCAGCGGCTGGCCGAACGTTCCCTCAGGCGGCTGCCAGGCGTTGACCCGCACCACCGCGCTCAGCGCGGCCCGCACGTCCGACCGCGACGGCGCCTCCGCCGGATGCCGCTTCAGCGCCGCGGCCCGCCCCGGCATCCGCTCGATCACCAGGGTGCAGCTCTCCGGATCCGCGGCCACCAGCCTCGGCGCCCGCACCGGCGGACGGTGCCGGACGAAAGCCCGGTAGGCGGCGATCTCGTGCCGGATCCGCTCGGCCCACACGGGGGAGTGGTCCAGTAAACACTTCGCCACCACCGCCGTACGCCCGGTCGTGCCGACCAGCAGGACCGACCGGCCGCTGCGCCGCATCACCTGGACCGGGTGGAACTCCGGGCAGATCCGGTGCACGGAGGCGATCACCTTGCGCAGCTGCGCGCCCTGAGGACCGGACAGGTCGATCCTCCCGCTGAGCGGCCCGGGCGCCGTACCCGTCCAGCGCCGCACCCGGCCCGCCGGGGCGGTGACCGGGTACGGACCGCCGCCCGCCGGCAGCGGGCGCTGCGGCCGGGACGGGGCGGACACGGAGGCCGATGCTGTGTACATGGGGAAGACGGATCCCTTCGTGTGCCGACGAGTTCATCCACGCTGCCCCGACCCGGCCCCGCACCGGCACCCTGGGGAGTGCGGGCCGGCCGCCGGGATCGGGGTGGCGCATTCCTACCTGACACCCGGGCGCGGGTGGCACACCATCTGGCGGACCCTGGCGAACCCTGGCGAATAGTCGCCAGGCCCATGCCGCCGGGCTAGTGTCCAACTCAGCCGAGAACCTGGGGGCTTGACGTGACCGGAGTACCCAACACCCGACTGTCGGACCTGTTCGGCCTGGCCAACTGGTCCAAGGGCGAACTCGCCAGACTCGTGAACCGGCAGGCGGCGGCCATGGGCCATCCGCAACTGGCGACCGACACCTCGCGGGTACGCCGCTGGATCGACAAGGGCGAAAGTCCGCGAGATCCGGTGCCGAGGGTGCTGGCGGCTCTGTTCACCGAGCGGCTCGGCCGTGTCGTGACCATCGAGGACCTCGGGTTCGTGCGCCAGAAGGGCCGCCGGAAGGACGTCGGCACCACCGACAACCCCGACGGACTGCCATGGGCGCCGGAACGGACAGCCGCGGTCCTCACCGAATTCACGGGAATGGACCTCATGCTCAACCGACGCGGCTTGGTGGGCGCGGGCGTCGCGCTCACCGCGGGCACCGTACTCACCAGCGCCATGCACGACTGGCTGCACACCGATCCCGCGCTCGCCCCCGACGCACCCCGCCAGGCCGAGTCCCTGCCCCACGCGGAACCGGCCGGCTTCGACCGATACGAGGCCGCCCCGGTGGGATCCCAGGAGATCGAGGCCCTGGAGCACTCGGTGGAGATCTTCCGCGCCTGGGACGCCGCGCGGGGCGGCGGCCTCCAGCGCAAGGCCGTGGTCGGCCAGCTCAACGAGGTCGGCGGAATGCTCGCCTACCGCCACCCCGACCACCTCCAGCGGCGGCTGTGGGGCGTCGCCGCCGACCTCGCCGTCCTCGCCGGCTGGATGTCCCACGACGTCGGCCTCGAACCGGTCGCCCAGAAGTACTTCCTCATCGCCGCGCACGCCGCCAAGGAAGGCGGCGACCGCCCCCGCGCCGGCGAGGCGCTCTCCCGCGCCGCCCGGCAGATGGTCCACCTCGGCCGGCCCGGCGAGGCGCTCGACCTGATGCGACTGGCCCATGCCGGGTCCGGCGACCGGGTCCTGCCGCGCACCCAGGCCATGCTCCACACCATCGAGGCCTGGGCACACGCCTCCCTGGGCCAGGGCCAGGCCATGAAGCGCACCCTCGGCAAGGCGGAGGAACTGTTCGTCTCCGACAAGGACGACGAGCCGATGCCCGGCTGGATGGCGACCTTCCGCAGCGAGGACATGTACGGCATGCAGGCCCTGTCCTACCGCACCCTCGCCGAACACGAGCCGTCCGCCGCCAAGCCGGCCCTGCACTACGCGGAGAAGGCCCTGGAACTGCGCGTCGACGGACGCCAGCGCTCCAAGATCTTCGACCATCTCTCCCTCGCCTCCGCCAGCTTCATCGCCGGCGACGCCGAGCAGGCCGACCGCTCCGCCCGCGAGGCGCTGTCCTCCATGAACGCCAACTCCTCGCACCGCACCTGGGACCGGCTCGACGAGATGTACCGCCTCAGCACCCCCTACGCCGACCAGCCCCAGGTCGCCCGGCTCCGCGAGGAGATCGACCAGGCCCGGCCGAAGAAGGCCGCCGGGACCGGCCGCCGCAACCGCCCCGCCTGAGGCCGCCGGCGGTCACGACCGCGCCATGCCCGAGGGGCCGGCCGCGCACCCGCCGATCGTGCGCGACCGGCCCCGCCGGCCCCCCGTCCCGCGAACGCGGACGGCTCTCAGCGCTGCGCGCCCACCCGGGCCACCAGCACGCAGGCGTCGCTGTCCCGGGGGGCCGGCGGGGCCGGTCG
>NZ_PVLV01000317.1 GCF_002982015.1 Streptomyces solincola | reverse complement strand
CGGAGATGTGTCTCAGAGCCAGGTCACGGCGCCGCAGGCCCCGCGGAACGGGGCGGGGGCGGGGCGCCGTGACCGGCCCGGTCGGTCGGTCGGTGCCCGGTCCGGGATCGGACGGTCCCGGACCGGGCACCGACCGAGGGTCAGGACAGGCCCTTGACGGTCTCGCGGACCTTGGCGTTGATCTCCGCCGGGATCGGCGCGTAGCCGGCCTCGGACAGCACTTTCTGGCCCTCCTCGGAGGAGGTGAAGCCGAGGAAGGACTTGACCGCGCCGAGGGTCTCGGCCTTGTTGCCCTTGTCGCAGACGACCTCGTAGGTCACCAGGACGATCGGGTAGGCGCCCTCCGCCTTGGTGGCGTAGTCCAGGCTCAGGGCGAGGTCCTTGCCGGTGCCCTTGACCTTGGCCGCGGCGATGGCCTTGGAGGCGTTCTCCGAGGTGGCCTCGACCGGGGCGGAGGCACCGGTGTCGATCTTGACCGTGGGGATGTCCTGCGAGCTGGCGTAGGACAGCTCGAAGTAGCCGATCGCGCCCTCGACCTGCTTGACCTGTGCGGCCACGCCGGCCGAGCCGGAGGCGGCCTGGCCGCCGGGGGCGGGCCACTTCTTCTCGGCCTCGTACGTCCAGTCCTTCTCGGCGGCCTTGCCGAGGTACTTGCCGAGGTTCTGGGTGGTGCCGGAGTCCTCGGAGCGGTGGAAGGACTGGATCGCGGTGCTCGGAAGCTTGGCCTCCGGGTTGAGCTTGGCGATCGCCGGGTCGTTCCACTTCTTGATCTTGTCGTTGAAGATCTTGGCGACGGTGGGGGCGTCCAGCACCAGGCCGTCCACGCCGGGCAGGTTGTAGCCGAGGGCGATCGGGCCGCCGACCATCGGGAGGTTGATGCCCTGGCCGCCCGCGCAGGTCTTCTTGGACTCCTCGACCTCCTCCGGCTTCAGCGCGGAGTCGGAGCCGGCGAAGCCGACGGTGCCCTGGTTGAAGGCGACGATGCCCTCGCCGGAGGAGGACGCCTTGTAGTTGACCTGGACCTCGGGGCAGGCCTGCATGTAGCTCTTGACCCACAGGTCCATGGCGTTCTTCTGCGCGCTGGAGCCGGAGGCCAGGAGCTGGCCCTTGGCGTCGCCGCAGTCGACGTTCGACGGCGCGGCGGCCGTCTTCGTACCGCCCTCGCTGGGAGAGGTGTTGTCGTCCGAGCCGCACGCCGTGAGGACCAGGGCGCCGGAGACCACGAGGGCGCCGAGCGCGGCGGCGCGAAGCCCGTTCTTGCGCTGAAGCTTCACTTTCGGGTGTTCCTTCCAGAAGCCGCCGGTTCCCGTCGATGGTGTGGCGGCGTGCGTGGGGTGTCGGGTGGGCGCGGCCGTCGGCCGCCCACCGGTACGGCCGAAATTAGGCAGATCAGGTGACGCCGCCGACGGAGGAGAGTGAACGGCGAGTGAACCGTGCCGGAATCCGCGGTGCGGGGTTGTGTGCGGTGGCCCGGTGGCCCGGTGGCCCGGTGGCCCGGTGGCCCGCGCATACGGAAGCCGGGCCGGGCCTGCGGACGCGGAGGCCGGGGCCGGGGCCTGTGGGCCGGGTGCCCGGCCGGGGGCCTGCGGCCTCAGGAGCCGGCGAGGGCGGTGAGCAGTGCGCGCACCAGGGGCAGGTCGTGCCGGTAGGTCAGCCGGGCGAGCGCCCGGTCCGGGGGAAGCCAGACCAGCTCGTCGACCTCCCGGTTCGGGGCGAACGCGCCGCCGGTGGCCTCCGCCTCCCAGTAGGCGACCTCCTTGGGGTGGCCCTTGGCGGTGTACCGGACCGTCGGCAGCCTCACACCGGGCCGGCAGTGGTGGCCGGTCTCCTCCAGCACCTCGCGCACCGCCGTGTCGTACGGCTCCTCGCCCTCCTCCGCCTTGCCCTTGGGACACGTCCAGTCGTCGTACTTCGGCCGGTGGACCAGGCACAGCTCCAGCTTCCCGGCCCGCCGCCGCCACAGCACGCAGCCGGCCGCCCGCACCGGCGCGGGCGGGCGTCCGGGGACGGGCTGCGGCGTCGTCACATCGCCACCGCCGTACGCCGCCAGGCCCGGCGGAACGCCAGCCGGGCGGCCTCGACCTCGTGCCGCTGGTCGGCGTGGAGCACCCCGAGCGCGTACGCGGTGGCCGGCGCGATGCGGGGTGTGCGGGCGGCGGTGGCGGCGGCCTGGGCGGCCTCGGCGGCGTCCCGGTGCCGGTCCAGCGCGCGCCCCGCCTCGTACAGCACCGGCTCCTCGCCGCGCACCTCACGGGCGTACCGGTGCAGCTCCAGCAGCCGCCGCACCTGGTGCCAGGGCAGGTCCTGCGGCTCGCCGCCGACCCCGGGGCCGGTGGGCAGCAGGGCGACCGCGTCCAGCAGCTTCCGCTCGGCCCGGCGGGCGGGGCCGTCCAGCGGTCCGGCGGCCGGGAGGGTGGGCGCCTCCGAGACGAGCAGGGCGACGGCGTCGGCGACCGCGTGGAACCGGGAGGAGCCGAACGCCTGGAGCGCGGCGGAGTGGGCGCGGGTGCGGGCCAGGGTGAGCTGGCGCTCCAGCAGCGCGCCGGCCCGGGCCGCGCCGACCGCCATCGCCTCCCGCCCACCGCCGCTGCCGGCCGACTGCCGGGGGCCGGGCAGCGCGGTGCCGCCTGCGCCGCCGGTGAGCCGGGTCAACGCGTCAACGAGCCGCACCAGTTGCGCGGTGCAGGCGTGCTCCTGGCCCAGGATGCCGGAGAACCAGGCCAGTTCGGTGCGGAGCTGGTCCGCCCAGGCCGGGTCGAGCAGCGGGCGGAAGGTGTGCAGGGTGCCGCCGATCCGGGCGGCGGCCGAGCGCAGCGCCCGCGCGGCCTCCTCCGCGCCCGCGGTGTCCGCGCCGCGCTCGCGGTGCCGGCGCAGGGCCCGCAGGAAGTCCCCGGCACGGGCGTGCAGATACCGCGCGAGCACGTCCGCGGCGGGTCCTGGCGAGGGGGCGGCGGGCACGTTCAGGGCCGGTCCCGGCGAGGGGGCGGCGGGCACGTCCGGAGCCGGTCCCGGCGACGGGGCGGCGGGCACGTCCGGAGCGCGTGCCGGGTCCGGGCCGTTCTGCGGTGCGGCGGTGGCGGCCGGGACCGTGCCGGTCGAAGTCGGCGTGCCGGCCGGAGTCGGCGTGCCGGTCGAAGTCGGCATACCGGCCGGGGTCGGTGCGCCGGGCGGGTCCGGCACGGTCCGGGTGCCGGCCGGGCCCGGAGGGGAGGCGGGGCGGTCAGGGTGTGGCACGTCGGCGCCTCCGCGCGTCGATCAGCATCTCCTGCACGTGCCTGAGCGGCTGGCCCTCGGCGTCGATGGCGTGCCGGGTCCAGTCGCCGTCCGGGCCGAGGTGCCAGGAGGCGGTGGTGTCGGCCATGCCGGCGTCGAACAGCCGGGTGAGCGAGGCGCGGTGCGCCGGGTCGGAGACCCGTACCAGCGCCTCGATCCGCCGGTCGAGGTTGCGGTGCATCATGTCGGCGCTGCCCAGCCACACCTCGGGCTCGCCGCCGTTGCCGAAGGAGAAGATCCGCGAGTGCTCCAGGAAGCGGCCCAGGATCGAGCGCACCCGGATGTTCTCCGACAGGCCCGCCACCCCCGGCCGTACCGCGCAGATCCCGCGCACCCACACGTCCACCGGCACCCCGGCCTGCGAGGCGCGGTAGCAGGCGTCGATGACCGCCTCGTCCACCATCGAGTTGACCTTGATCCGGACGTACGCGGGGCGGCCGGCCCGGTGATGGACGACCTCCTTGTCGATCCGGGAGACCAGCCCGTCCCGCAGCGACTTCGGGGCGACGAGGAGCCGGCGGTAGGTCTCCCGGCGGGAGTAGCCGGACAGCCGGTTGAACAGGTCGGAGAGGTCCGCCCCGACCTGCGGGTCGGCGGTGAGCAGGCCCAGGTCCTCGTACAGCCGGGCGGTCTTGGGGTGGTAGTTGCCGGTGCCGACGTGCGAGTAGCGGCGCAGTACCTCGCCCTCCTGGCGGACCACCAGGGACAGCTTGCAGTGCGTCTTCAGGCCCACCAGTCCGTAGACGACGTGGCAGCCGGACTCCTCCAGCTTGCGCGCCCACTTGATGTTGGCCTGCTCGTCGAAGCGGGCCTTGATCTCGACGAGGACGAGGACCTGCTTGCCGGACTCGGCGGCGTCGATGAGGGCGTCCACTATCGGCGAGTCGCCGGAGGTGCGGTACAGCGTCTGCTTGATCGCCAGCACGTCGGGGTCGGCGGCGGCCTGCTCCAGGAACGCCTGCACGGAGGTGGAGAAGGAGTCGTAGGGGTGGTGCAGCAGCACGTCCCGCTCGCGCAGCGCGGCGAAGATGTCCGGCGCGGACGCCGACTCGAACTCCGCCAGGTCGCGGTGCGTCCCGGCGACGAACTTCTTGTACTTCAGCTCCGGGCGGTCCAGGGCCGCGATGCCGAACAGGCCGGTCAGGTCCAGCGGGCCGGGCAGCGGGTAGACCTCGGAGTCGGACACCTTCAGCTCGCGGACCAGCAGGTCCAGCACGTACGGGTCGATGGACTCCTCGACCTCCAGGCGCACCGGCGGTCCGAAGCGGCGGCGCATCAGCTCCTTCTCCAGCGCCTGGAGGAGGTTCTCCGCGTCGTCCTCCTCCACCTCCAGGTCCTCGTTGCGCGTCACCCGGAACATGTGGTGCGCCAGCACCTCCATGCCCGGGAACAGCTCCTCCAGGTGCGCGGCGATGACGTCCTCCAGGGGGACGTACCGCTGCGGGGAGGCCTCCAGGAAGCGGGAGAGCAGCGGCGGCACCTTGACCCGCGCGAAGTGCCGGTGGCCGCTGACCGGGTTGCGCACGACCACGGCCAGGTTGAGGGAGAGGCCGGAGATGTACGGGAAGGGGTGCGCCGGGTCGACGGCGAGCGGCGTCAGCACCGGGAAGATCTGCTGCCGGAAGAGCGTGAAGAGCCGCGCCTGCTCCTTCTCGGTCAGCTCCGGCCAGCGGATCAGGTGGACGCCCTCGTCGGCCAGCGCCGGGGCCACGTCCTGCTGGAAGCAGGCGGCGTGCCGGGCCATGAGCTCGCGCGAACGGGTCCAGATCAGCTCCAGCACCTCGCGCGGCTGGAGCCCGGAGGCGGACCGGGTGGCCACCCCGGTGGCGATCCGGCGCTTCAGTCCGGCGACCCGCACCATGAAGAACTCGTCCAGGTTGGACGCGAAGATCGCCAGGAAGTTCGCCCGTTCGAGGAGTGGGGTCGCCGGGTCCTCGGCCAGCTCCAGCACCCGCTCGTTGAACGCCAGCCAGCTCCGCTCGCGGTCCAGGAAACGGCCCTGCGGCAGCTCGTCACCGGAGCTGTCGTCGTAGGTGTCGAGGTCGGCGTCCAGGTCCGGGGCGAGGCCCGGCGCGGCGGCGCCGGCGACGGTGTGCGGCCGGTGCGCGGCGAGCGCCCCGACGGAGGGCTGTGCGGTGGCGGACGGGGCCGGGACCTGGACATCGGCGGGCTGCTGGCTCATGGAACCATTCTTCCGCGCCGGGGGCCGGTCAAGCGCGTCGGAGGACGCGTCGGAGGGCGCCTCGTCGAGCTCCCTCCCCGCGGGGAGCTCGGATGCGGCGGGCTTGCGCATGCGCCGACGCTCGCATGGGCGTCTGAATGGCCGGTGACGACGACATGACGCCTGGGTGCGGTGCGCGGAGCCGTACGGATCGAGGGGAGCCGGTACGGAGCGCAGGCCCCGGGCCGGTGGCCGCACCCCCGTGGCGGTCACCGGCCCGGGGCCCGGGCCCGGCGGGGTCAGCCGTGCAGCCGGCGCAGCACCCGGAAGGCGACGGCGACGGCGAGCGCGGCGAGGGCGAGCAGGATGCCGGTCTCGACGAGCCGGAGCGGCCAGAAGTGGCTCTCCGGGTGGCAGTCCACGAAGTGCGTGACGCCGCCCCGGGCCCGCATGCAGGCGTCGCCGACCGTGAGCAGGGCCACCGCCGTCGCCGCACGGTGCGGCGGACCAGCAGCCCGACGAGCGCGCCCACCGCCAGGCCCGTCACGGCCGGCGCCACGGGCAGCAGACCGCTGATGGCGTACGTCGCCGGTCCACCACCGCGTCCCGCGGGCTCAGGTCTCCGAGCGGTACATCAGGTCCACCTCGTGCGTGGTGAACCCCATCCCCTCGTACACCCGGACCGCCGCCGTGTTGTCCGCGTCCACATAGAGCATCGCCGTCGGCAGCCCCTCGGCCGCGAGGTGGCGCAGGCCCACCGAGGTCAGGGCCTTGCCCAGGCCGCCGCCCTGCGCGTCCGGCGCCACCCCCACCACGTACACCTCGCCGAGCTGCTCCTCGGCGTGCACCTTCGTCCAGTGGAAGCCGGCGATCGAGCCGTCCGCCTCCCGGACCGCCAGGAAGAAGCCCTTCGGGTCGAACCAGGGCTCGGCCTTGCGGTCGTCCAGGTCCCGCTGGGCCAGCGAGCCCTGCTCGGGGTGGTGGGCGAACGCGGCCGCGTTGACGGCCAGCCACGCCGCGTCGTCCTCGCCCGGTACGAAGGTGCGGAACACGGTGCCCGGCGGCAGCGCCGGCTCCGGCAGCTCGGGGCCGCCGACCAGCGGCCGCCGCATCTGGCGCAGTTCGCGGAACAGGGTGAGCCCGAGGACCTGGGCCAGGTGCCGGGCGGCCGGCTTCCCGCCGTGCGCCCACACCCGCAGCCGCTTGCCCGAGGCCGCCAGCAGCGCCGAGCCGAGCGCCCGCCCGTGGCCCCGGCCCCGGAAGCGGGGGTGCACCACCAGCTCGGCGGCCGGCGCCTCCACCGGGTCGGTGTCCTCCAGTTGCGCGTAGCCGGCCAGTTCGCCGTGCACGCTCAGCAGCAGATGGGAGACGCCCTCCCGGCGCCCGCCGCGCAACTGGAGCCGGCCCTGCTCGGAGACGGCCTGCATGCCGTCCGCGGCGGCCGCGTCGGCCAGCAGGTCCAGCACACCGGCTGCCTGCTCCTCGCCGAGTGAGTCCAGGGTGTCGATACGGCGGCCGGGTTCGAGTGCCGGCGCGGAGGCGTCAGTCGTCATGAGTCGAGCCTACGGCGACCGGTCCGCGCCACCGCGCCGTACGGACGAGCGACCGCCGTTTCCGGGGGCCGGGCCCGGCCCCCGGCTCCGCCGTACGGCGGAAGGCAACCAGCTCGTAACCCGCGCACCCCTGTTGCGCTACGCGCGTTGACTCTAGGCTGCGCGCTGGACCGCACTTCCCGCCGCGCCCCCGCGCGGCGGATCGCCGTGCGGGGACCGCCTGTTGGCGGCCGGCCGCCGGACGTCTCGCCGGACTGGCCCGGGCCGCCCGCTGAACCACCGAGGGGACAGATGTCAGGGACACCGAAGAAGAACCGCGCGGCGCGGCGGATACTCGCCGGCGCGGCGGGCCTCGCCACCGTCGGCGCGCTGGTCGCCGCCATGCCGGCCGGCGCGCACAGCGGCGACCGCCACGGCAAGGGACACGGGCACGGGCACGGCCGCACCGTCGACGTGCAGCTCCTCTCCTTCAACGACCTCCACGGCAACCTGGAACCGCCGGCCGGCTCCTCCGGCCAGGTCACCCGCACCAAGCCGGACGGCACCGCCGAGAAGGTGGACGCGGGCGGCGTCGAGTACCTCGCCACCCATCTGCGCACCGCCCGCAAGGGCAACCCGTACTGGGTGACCGCCGCGGCCGGCGACCTGATCGGCGCCTCCCCGCTGATGTCCGGGCTCTTCCACGACGAGCCGACCGTCGAGGCGCTCAACAAGCTGAAGCTGGACGTCACCTCGGTGGGCAACCACGAGTTCGACGAGGGCGCCAAGGAGCTGGCCCGCATCCAGAACGGCGGCTGCCACCCGACCGGCGGCTGCTACGAGAAGGGCAAGCGCTTCAAGGGCGCCGACTTCCCCTACCTCGCCGCCAACGTGACCAGCGAGAAGACCGGCAAGCCCATCCTCGACCCGTACTTCGTGTGGGAGCGGCGCGGCGTCAAGATCGGCTTCATCGGCGTGACCCTGGAGGGCACCCCGAACATCGTCACCGCCGAGGGCGTCAAGGGCCTGAAGTTCGGCGACGAGGTCGAGACCATCAACAAGTACGCCAAGGTGCTGGAGCGCAAGGGCGTCAAGTCCATCGTCGCCCTGGTGCACGAGGGCGGCGCGCCGGCCTCGCAGTCGGTGGACTACGACTGCGACAGCCCCGGCGCGGGCGACGGGATCTCCGGTCCGATCACCGACATCGCCAAGAAGGTGTCGCCGCAGGTGGACGCGCTGGTCACCGGCCACACCCACCAGGCGTACGTGTGCACCATCCCGGACCCGGCCGGCAAGCCGCGCATGGTCACCTCGGCCTCCTCCTTCGGCAAGCTCTACACCGACACCACGCTGACCTACGACCGCCGCACCCGGGACATTGTCCGCACCTCGGTCGACTCGGCCAACCGCGTCGTCACCCGCGACGTGCCCAAGGCCGCCGACATGACCTCGCTGATCCAGCGATGGAACGCGCTGGCCGCGCCGATCGCGAGCAAGCCGCAGGGCTACATCTCGGCCGACATCAACGGGCGAGGCTCCACGGCGTACGAGAAGCCGCTCGGCGATCTGATCGCCGACGCCCAGCTCGCGGGCCTGGCCCCGGCCGACAAGGGCGGCGCCCAGCTCGCGCTGATGAACCCGGGCGGCATCCGAGCCGACCTGGTCCACGCGTCGGCATCCGGTGAGGGCGACGGCGTCGTCACCTACGGCGAGGCGTTCACCGTGCAGCCGTTCACCAACATGATGAACGTGGTCGACCTGACCGGCGCCCAGCTCCTCTCCGCCCTCCAGCAGCAGGTCAGCGGCGCCAACGAGGCTTCCCCGAAGATCCTTCAGGTGTCGAAGGGCCTGACCTACACGCTGGACACCACCAAGGCGGGGGCGGCCCGGATCGTGACCGACTCGGTCAAGCTGGACGGCCAGCCGCTCGACCCGGCGAAGACCTACCGGGTCGCCATGAACGAGTTCCTGGCCGGCGGCGGCGACGGCTTCCCCGCCCTCGCCCAGGGCAAGAACAAGCTGGTCGGCCCCTCCGACCTGGACGTGTTCAACGCCTACCTGGCCGCCAACTCCACGGCCGCGAAGCCGATCGCCCCTCCGGCGGCGGACCGCATCACCGTCGTCCAGTGACGGCACCCGAGCACGACTGACCGCCCGGACGGGCGGCACGACGGGCGGCGCATCGATCGGATGCGCCGCCCGTCGGCGCTTCAGACCCCGGTGCCTTCCGCCTGGTGCCGTCCGTTCCGGTGCCTTCCGCCCCGGTGCCTCCTACCCCGGCGCCGTCCGTTCCGGCGTCGTCCGCCCGGTGCCTTCCGCCCCGGCGCCACCCGCGCCGGCGTTCTCCACCCTGGCGTCTTTCACCCTCCCGCTTCTGCCATGCTCACGCCATACTCCGCCCATGACTCCACGCCTGGGCACGGCCACGCCGGACGACGCACCCCAAAGACCGCGGCTGCCGGAGCACGCCGCACCGCCGCCGCACGGCCCCACCCGGCGCCGCTTCCTGGCGGGCGCCGCCGCACTCTCCGCCACCGCGCTGCTGGGCGCCGCCCCGGCCGCCGCCCGCACCAGGGCGGGCGCCGCCGACTGGATGGGAGCGCTGCCCGGCGACGTACCGCTGCACCGCCTCACCATCCCCGGCACCCACAACTCCGCCGCCCCGGCCGGCGGACTCTGGGTGGCCTGCCAGAACACGACCGTCGGGCAGCAACTGGCGTCCGGCATCCGGTTCCTGGACATCCGCTGCCGGGTGACCGGCGACTCCTTCGCCATCCACCACGGGGCGTACTACCAGAACCAGATGTTCGGCGACGTGCTCATCGCCTGCCGCGACTTCCTCGCCGCCCACCCCGGCGAGACCGTGCTCATGCGGGTCAAGCAGGAGTACTCGGAGGAGAGCGACGCCGTCTTCCGCCAGGTCTTCGACCGCTACCTGGACGCCAAGGGCTGGCGGCCGCTGTTCCGCATCGGAGACGGGCTGCCGCCGCTCGGGGAGGCGCGCGGCAAGGTGGTGCTGCTCGCCGACAACGGCGGACTGCCGGGGGTGCGCTACGGCGACGGGGCGCTGTTCGACGTCCAGGACGACTACATGGCCGAGCCGTTCGCCAAGTACCCGAAGATCGAGGCGCACTTCCGCAAGGCCGCCGCCCAGCCCGGGAAGCTGTACGTCAACTACGTCTCCACGGCCGCCCTGCTGCCGCCCCGGTGGAACTCCGACCGGCTCAACCCCAGGGTCCACTCCTTCCTGGACTCCGCCGGCGGGCGGGACCTGCGGGGCCTCGGCATCGTGCCGATGGACTTCCCCGACACCAGGGCGGGACTGGTGGACTCGCTGATCCGGCACAACTGAGGGCCGTCACAGCTCCGGGGGCGGCACGGGCGCGCCGGGCAGGGTGATGACGGCGCGGGTGCCGCCGCCGGAGGCGGGCGAGAGGCGGACGGCGCCGCCGGACTGCTGGACGGTGCGGGCCACGATGGACAGGCCGAGGCCCGAGCCGGGCAGGCTGCGGGCGGAGGGGGAGCGCCAGAAGCGCTCGAAGACGTGCGGCAGCTCGTCGGGCGGGATGCCGGGGCCGTGGTCGCGCACGGTCAGCTCGCCGTGGAGGAGGGCGACCTCGACGGCGCCGTCGGGCGGGGAGAACTTCACGGCGTTGTCCAGGACGTTGACCAGGGCACGCTCCAGGGCGGCCGGTTCGGCGCGGACGTACCAGGGGTCGAGGCGGTCGGCGGTGAGGGCGAGGTCCGGGCCGGCGCGCAGCCGGACGCGGTCCAGCGCGGTGGCCAGGATCTCGTGCAGGGGCACCACTTCGAGGCGGCCCTGGCCGACCGCGTCGGGGCGGGACAGCTCCTGGAGGTCGCCGATGAGCGACGCCAGCTCGGTCATCTGGGCCTTGACGGAGGCGAGGAGGTCGCGGCGGTCGGCGGGCGGCAGCGGGCGGCCGGTGTCCTCGCTGCGGACCAGCAGCTCGATGTTGGTGCGCAGAGAGGTGAGCGGGGTGCGCAGCTCATGGCCGGCGTCGGCGATGAGCTGCGCCTGCCGGTCCCGGGAGGAGGCCAGCGCGGCGGTCATCGCGTTGAAGGAGCGGGACAGGCGGGCGATCTCGTCCTCCCCGTCCACCGGGATGCGGACGGTGAGGTCCTCGGTCCTGGCCACGTGCTCGACGGCGCCGGTCAGGCGGTCCACCGGCTTCAGCCCGGTGCGCGCCACCCACAGCCCGGCCGCGCCCGCGCCGAGGACGCCGAGCCCGGCGAGCCCGGTCAGGACGAGGGCGAGCCGGTTGAGCGCGCCGTCGATCTCGTCCAGCGGGCGGGACATGGACACGGTGTAGCCGGTGCCGGGGTCGCGCTGGGTGTAGACCCGCACGGTCCGGCCGCCGTCGGTGCGGCCGTCGTGCAGGGCGCTGCGCGATCCGCCCTGGGCCACCAGCACGTCGTCCCGCTGGACGGTGACCGCGGCCGAGCCCGCGCCCACGCACCGGCCGCCGTCCGGCTCGACGAGCTGCCAGTCGACGTAGGTGGGGCCCGCGTCGGGCGGGGCCGGCTGGTCGGCGCGCCGGCAGTTCAGCGCCGCCTCGCGCTGCCCGGCCAGCGGCACGGAGAGGTTCTCCAGGGAGTTGTCCAGCTCGTCGCGGAGCTGCGCCCGGGTCAGCAGCCAGCAGGTCACCGAGACGGCGGCCACCGCCACGGCCACCGCCACGGCGGTCAGCAGCGCCAGGCGGGATCGCAGCGGGAGGGCGCGGAAGCGCGCCACGGGCCCGGTCACCCGTACGCCTCCTGGCCGGCGGCGGGGCTCACTCCGGGCCTCCGCGCAGCACGTAGCCGACGCCGCGCACGGTGTGGACCAGCCGCGGCTCGCCGCCCGCCTCGGTCTTGCGGCGCAGGTACATCACGTACACGTCCAGGGAGTTGGAGCTGGGCTCGAAGTCGAAGCCCCAGACCGCCTTGAGGATCTGCTCGCGGGTCAGCACCTGGCGGGGGTGGGCCAGGAACATCTCCAGCAGGGTGAACTCGGTGCGGGTCAGCTCGACCGGCCGGCCGCCGCGGGTCACCTCGCGGGTGGCCGGGTCCATCCGCAGGTCGGCGAAGGACAGCACGCCGGCGCTCCCCGCGGGGGCGTCGCCGCCCGCCGCGTACGCGCTGCGCCGCAGCAGCGCCCGGATGCGGGCCAACAGCTCGTCCAGCTCGAAGGGCTTGACCAGGTAGTCGTCCGCGCCGGCGTCGAGTCCGGTGACCCGGTCGCCGACGGTGTCCCGGGCGGTGAGCATGAGGATCGGCAGCGTCGATCCGGTGGCGCGCACCCGGCGGGCCGCGGTCAGCCCGTCCATGCCGGGCATCTGGATGTCGAGCACCACCAGGTCCGGTCGGTAGTCGGCGATCCTGGCCAGCGCGTCGGCCCCGTCGACGGCGACCTCCGTGCCGTACCCCTCGAAGGCCAGGCTGCGCTGGAGCGCCTCGCGGACGGCGGGCTCGTCGTCGACGATCAGGATGCGCTCCCCGGTGGTGTTCATGGACTCAGCGTCGCACGCCGGTCGGACAACGCCCGGGTGGGACGGCGCCGGGCCGCGCTCCCGGTGTGCTGCTTCACGCTCCGCCGTCGCGGAGGTGGTCGAGGTCGGCCTTGAGGGTGTCGACCGGGATGGCGAAGCCGAGGCCTACGCTGCCGGAGCCGCCGCCGGAGCCGGAGCCGTCCGCTCCGCTCGGCGCGTACATGGCCGAGTTGATGCCGATGATCCGGCCGTTCATGTCGATCAGCGCGCCGCCGGAGTTGCCCGGGTTGAGCGAGGCGTCGGTCTGGATGGCCTTGTACGTCGTCTTGGACGAGCCGGTGTCGCCGTTGAACCGCTGCCCGCCGAACTCGAACGGCCAGCCCTGCCCGTCCTGCCCCTGGCCCTGCTGCCCGGACCCGGAAGCGGCCCCGTCGTCGGTCTTGGCGACCGTCACATCGCGGTCGAGCGCGGAGACGATGCCGCTGGTCACCGTGCCGGTCAGGCCCTCTGGGGAGCCGATGGCCACCACCTGGTCGCCGACCTTCACCTGGCCGGATTCGCCGAGCGCGGCCGGCTTCAGCCCGGAGGCGCCGCGCAGCTTGATCAGTGCCAGGTCCTTGTCGGCGTCGGCGCCCAGCACCTCGGCGGTGCGGGTCTTGCCGTCGCTGAGCCGGACCTTGATCTCCGAGGCGCCGGAGATCACGTGGTTGTTGGTGACGATCTCGCCGTCCGAGGTGATGACCACCCCGGAGCCGGTGGCCTGGCCGGAGCCGGAGCCCGCGCTGATCTCCACGATGCTCGGCGACACCGCCTGGGCCACCCCGGCGACGGTGCCCTTGCTGGACTGGGAGACGTTGGTGCCGCTGACCCCGGCGCCGCCGCCGGCCGCGTCGCTCCGGCCGAGCTGCTGCACCAGGGTGGCCGTGCCGCCGCCGACCGCGGCCGCGGCGATCGCCACGGCGGCGAGCAGCGCCGCGGGGCGTCCGACCCGCCGGCGCGCGTGGGCGGCCGAGGGAGCGGGCGCGGCCGGGGGGTACGCCGGGCGGGGCGGGTAGTACGGGTACGCGTGCGGGCTGCCGTCGTCGCTGCTGCGGTAGTGGTCCGTCATGGCTACGACCGTCGCGGCCGTAGATGAGAGCTGTCTGAGACCACCCTGAAAGTCCCGGCAGATTGCCGTATGTCCCGAATAAGCGCCAGGGGCGCGGGGTCACCGTTCGGCGCAGCCGCAGGATCTGCGGACCACCAGGGCGGAGGGGAACTGGCGGACCCGCTCGCGGCGGGAGCCGGCCACCCGCAGTCCGTCGTCCAGCACCAGGTCGACGGCGGCCCGGGCCATCGCCGGGCGGTCGGAGGAGACGGTGGTCAGCGGCGGGTCGGTGAGCGCCGCCTCCTTGACGTCGTCGAAACCGGCCACCGCCAGGTCGCCGGGCACGTCCAGGCGCAGTTCGCGGGCGGCCCGCAGCACGCCGATGGCCTGGTCGTCGGTGGAGCAGAAGATGGCCGGCGGCCGGTCCGGGCCGGCCAGGATCCTCAGCGCCTCCTGGTAGGCGTCGTACCGGTTGAACGGGGCCCGGAAGAGCCGGCCCTCGACCGAGTGGCCGGCCTCCAGCATGGCCCGCCGCCAGCCTTCGGCGTGGTCGGTGACCGGGTCGCCGATCTTCGGGGTCTCCTCCACGCCGCCGAGGCAGGCGACGTACGGGTAGCCGTGCTCCAGCAGGTGGCGCACGGCCAACTGCGCGCCGCCGATGTCGTCGGTGACCACGGCGACGTCGTCGATGGCCTCCGGGCGCTCGTGCAGCAGCACCACCCGGGCGTCCCACGCCTCGATCTCCTGCGCGGCCCGCTCGCTGGGGCCCTGGCTGACCAGGATCAGCCCGGCCACCCGCATGCCGAGGAAGGCCCGCAGATAGTGCACCTCGCGCTCGTCGCGGTAGTCGGAGTTGCCGACCAGCACCATCTTGCCGCGGTCGGCGGCGGCCCGTTCGACCGCGTGCGCCATCTCGGCGAAGAACGGCTGCCGGGCGTCCGGCACGATCATGCCTATGAGGTCGGTCCGCCGCGAGGCCATGGCCTGCGCGACCCGGTCCGGCCGGTAGCCGAGCTGCTTGATCGCGGCGAGTACACGCTCGCGCGTGGCCGGGGCGACCGGCCGGGGTCCATTGTTGATGACATAGCTGACGACCGCGGTGGACGTACCCGCCAGTCGTGCCACATCGTCCCGCGTCACCTTGGCCACGCGCGGCAGTCTACGCGGAGAGAACCGGGCCCAGGCTAGGTCTTGGCGGGTCGTGCGGCCGGCTCCCGCACCGGCCCCGCCGCCCTCGTCCCCGGGCCCTGCGCGGCATTCGCCTCCTTGGCGCGCGCCTCCTCGGCCGCCCGCTCCACCTTCTCCGGGGCGACGAACCGGTAGCCCACGTTCCGTACGGTGCCGATCAGCGACTCGTGCTCGGGGCCCAGCTTGGCGCGCAGCCGCCGCACGTGGACGTCCACCGTCCGCGTCCCGCCGAAGTAGTCGTAGCCCCACACCTCCTGGAGCAGCTGGGCGCGGGTGAAGACCCGGCCCGGGTGCTGCGCCAGGTACTTGAGCAGCTCGAACTCCTTGAAGGTCAGGTCCAGCACCCGGCCCTTGAGCTTGGCGCTGTAGGTGGCCTCGTCCACCGACAGATCGCCGTTGCGGATCTCCATCGGGGAGTCGTCGACGCCGACCTGCCGCCGGCCCGTGGCCAGCCGCAGCCGCGCCTCGACCTCGGCCGGCCCCGCGGTGTCCAACAGGACGTCGTCCACGCCCCAGTCGGCGGTCACGGCGGCCAGGCCGCCCTCGGTGACCACCAGGAGCAGCGGGCAGCCGGGCCCGGTGGAGCGCAGCAACTGGCACAGCGAGCGCACCTGCGGCAGGTCGCGCCGGCCGTCGACCAGGATCACGTCCGCGCCGGGGGTGTCCACCAGCGCCGGGCCCTCCGCGGGGGCCACCCGCACGGTGTGCAGCAGCAGTCCGAGGGCGGGCAGCACCTCGGTGGACGGCTGGAGGGCGTTGGTCAGCAGCAGTAGGGAACTCATCGGGCCTCCCCGGCCGGCGGGGCGGTCGTCTGTTCGTCGGGAACGGTGTCGTGCACGGTTCGGCGGCCCATCACGTCGGTTCCTCCTCGGTCCCTTGCCGGGGCACCTCCCACGGGCCTGTCTCCCGCGGGGGAGTTGCGCTGCACTGCTTCGTACGGGGTGGTGCTCGGCCCTCGCGCCCCGAGAGCTTCCGTTCACCCCTCCGTAACAACGGTCGGAAAACACAAAAGGACCCGGGGGCTGCTTCGCCCGAGTCCTCTCCGCAGCACAATAGCTCATATGAGTTCCGAGCCGGAGAGGGCGTTCCACGCTGTGGATGATCGGCTGATCACCCGGGGTCCCGCCGGCGGCCTTCTGCGCGCCACCCTGCGGACATCCGACGGGGTGCCCGTCGAGGCCGTCCACGAGCCCGCCGCGTCCGCCGACCCGTCGTCCCAGGGTGGCACCGCGGTCGTGCTGGCGCACGGCTTCAGCGGGTCGGCCGACCGCCCGGCGGTGCGCCGGGCCGCCGGGGTGCTCCGCCGCCGGGCGGCCGTCGTCACCTTCTCCTTCCGCGGCCACGGGCACTCCGGGGGCCGCTCCACGGTCGGCGACCGGGAGGTGCTGGACCTGGCGGCGGCGGTCGGCTGGGCCCGCCGCCTCGGCTACGAGCGGGTGGTCACGGCCGGCTTCTCGATGGGCGGCTCGGTGGTGCTGCGGCACGCCGCGCTGTACCGGGACGACCCGTCCGCCCGGACCGACGCGGTGGCCTCGATCAGCGCCCCGGCGCGCTGGTACTACCGGGGCACGGCCCCGATGCGCCGCCTGCACTGGGTGGTGACCCGCCCCGCCGGACGCCTGGTGGGGCGGTACGGGCTGCGCACCCGCATCCACGACCGGGACTGGGACCCGGTGCCGCTGTCCCCGGTCGAGGCGGTGCCGCTGATCGCGCCGGTCCCGCTGCTGGTGGTGCACGGCACCGCCGACCCCTACTTCCCGGTGGACCACCCGCGGATGCTGGCCGCCGCCGGCCCGGCCGAGCTGTGGTTGGAGCCCGGCATGGGCCACGCCGAGAACGCGGCGGACGAGGGGCTGCTGGACCGGGTGGGGCGCTGGCTGGAGGCGGCGTAGCCGCCGGTCCGACGGGTGTCACGGGGCGGGGCGGCGGGGTTGCCGGACCCATGGCCCATCATGGATGCCGACGAAAGGAGCGTCGCTATGGCAGCGGGCACCATCCGCTACTGGGCCGCGGCCAAGGCCGCAGCCGGCACCGCCGAGGAGCCGTACGCCGCGGAGACCCTGGCCGAGGCGCTGGCCGCCGTGCGCGAGCAGCACCCGGGCGAGCTGGTGCGGGTGCTCCAGCGGTGCTCCTTCCTGGTCGACGGCGATCCCGTCGGAACCCGCGGGCATGAGACGGTCCGCCTCGCCGAGGGCGGCACGGTCGAGGTGCTCCCGCCGTTCGCAGGAGGGTGAGCCGCGCAGCATGAACACGAGCGAGCAGCAGTATCCGTACGAGCCGGGGCGGCCTCAGCCCGCCCCCGACCCGCACGCCGGGGCCGATCCGCACGCCGGGACCGGCCCCGGCG
>NZ_PVLV01000316.1 GCF_002982015.1 Streptomyces solincola | reverse complement strand
CCCCCCTCGCCACCTGGGCCGACCGCATCTCGGGACGGTGACCGGCCGGGGGCGGCTGGGGGGCCAGCAAGCTGCCAGGTGCGGCCGACGGTCTCCCTCCAAGCCCTGCGAGCTCCTCCCCACCCCGACCCGATGTTCTCAGCCGAATTCGCCAGCCGTCCCAAATCAGTGCGCCCGCACAGCACTTAGCATGACGTTTGGTCCCGGGCGGACCGGGGTGCAGCGGAAGCGGGAAAAGGGGGACACGGAGAGTGCCGTGGGAGGAATGGGAGCAGCTCAAGCACGAGGCTGCGCAGCGCCACTCGTCTTCGATGCAGTTGAACCAGGTCGCACCCGAGCCCGGTGGTGGCGGATTCTCGGAAGACCTGAAGACTGACAAGGGGGCATGGGTCAGTGCCGGAGAGGGCGTCACCGGCCTGAAGGAGGGGATCACCGCTGCTCTCGCCAAGCTGATTTCCGGTTAGACCGGGCTGGGCGATACGGGCGATGTGCAGAGTGCGGCGGCGCAGAGGGAGTTGTACGACTCATGGAAGAAGTACGTCGGCGACGTGAGCGGCCGGTGTGACGCGCTGGGCGGACTCCTGTGCCAGGCGGGGCACGACCTGGCGAAGACCGATGAGTCGGTGAAGCAGGAACTGGACGCACTGGCAGTGCGGTACGCGGACACCGAGGCCGTCGGCGGCCAGGCCAAGGTGAAGTGATCGCGCCATGGACATGAAGACGTTGAAGGCTTTCGAACAGTCTGAGTACGAAGAGGCTGCCGACGGCTACCGGGCCGTCGGTGACATGGCAGGTGCGGCCAAGGACACCGTCGACGGTCGGATCTCCACAGGCGTTCGCGCCCGACTGCGGGGTGAGGCTGCGGACGCCGCCCTGGCAGAACTGAAGAAGCTGTCGAGCAACTTTCACTACACGCAAACCGAATGTGGTCTGGTGAGCACGGCATTGAACGGGTTCGCCTTCGACCTCGGGGCAGCCAAACGGAGGCTTGACGCGGCGCTCACCGACGCCCAGGCAGCCGGATGCACGGTGCATCCGGACGGATCAGTCATGTTCCCGCCGGGCACGAAGCCCGGAGCGGAGAAGGCCGCTGAGGGCGGAACCGTGACGGGAAGCGCCGGGGGCACCGCCACATCGGATGCCATCGAGCGCCAGGCCATCAACATTCACCCCAATCCGCACTACGGCAAAGCCGTCGAGTTCGCCAACCGCATCGCCGACGCGCTCAGGGAGGCCACAGACGCGGACGCGAAATGGGCACCGAAGCTTCGGGCCCTGAAGGCCGATGACGACCTCAGTGTCTCGGCCAGGGACTGGGCCGACGCGCAGTCGGACATGGGCGGGGTCAGCGAGGCAGGCGTGCGCTATCTCGACTCGCTCCCGCAGCCGCCGACGGGCGGCAGTCCGCAGGACAATGCCGCGTGGTGGAAGGGCCTCACCCCTGAACAGCAGGAGGCATGGCTTTCACTCCGGCCGGCCTCGACGGGCGCGCTCGACGGTCTGCCGTCCACCGTTCGCGACGACGCGAACCGCGTGGTCCTCGCGGAGAAACACGGCCAATACCAGATGGAACCGGCTTCCGTTCCGAAGCCGCCTGCCAACGAGTGGACGTGGATCGCGGCAGGCAGGACCCCGGTGAAGGTGCACACCGACGAGTGGATGGATTGGCACAACACGTACGGGGACCGGTACGAACGGCTCAACAAGTCGATCAACGGTATGAACGCCATCCAGGCGCGCTTCGACCGCACCGGGGAACGAGGCCTCCCCGAGGCGTATCTGCTCGGTTTCAGCCCCGAGGGCAATGGCCGGGCAATCGTCGCCAACGGAAATCCGGACACGGCCGACCACCAGGCGGTTTACGTACCGGGCACGACGTCGAACCTGGGCAGCGTCGGTGGCGACATCCATCGGATGGAGAACCTCTGGCGCGTGGCCGACGGTGCCGGCAATGGTTCCGTCTCCACCATCACGTGGCTCGGATACGACGCCCCGCAGGACATCGTGAAGGACTCACCGTTCAGTCACTACGCCGATGACGCCGCACCGGCCTACAACCGCTTCCTCGACGGCCTGGACGCTTCCCGCACTGTCGACCCGGAGCCGCATCGCACGGCGATCGGCCACTCCTACGGCACGACCCTCATCGGTTCCGCGGCCCGGCAGGGGGAACTCAACGTGGACGACGTGGTCCTCGCCGGCAGCCCCGGCGTGCAGGTTGCCAAGGCTGAGCAGTTGGACGTCCCCGCGGGACACGTCTGGAACCAGGAGGCGGACGGGGACTTCGTCCCCGACATCGGCCGGTACGGCCACGGCGGCACCGACTGGGACGGCCCGTGGACGATCCCCAGTGACGAACGCTTCGGAGCCAATCAGATGACCACGGACACCGGCGGCCACAGCGACTACTGGAAGGAGAACACCAGGAGCCTGGAGAACCAAGGCCTGGTAGTCGCGGGCAAGCAGGACAAGGTGGACCTGAAGCCGCCACCGAACCCGACACCAGGAGTCCGTTAGTCAGATGAATGCCAAGCCGGGCGCACTCGCGCTCCTCGTTTCCCTCGCTCTCACGATCATCACGGGATGCAGCATGACTGACGACAAGGGCTCCCTCCTTTCTGCGGGTACCAGTACCTCCGAGAATGCCGCCGACCAGGCGGAGAAGGTCTCCAGCGAGCTCCATGACCTGATGGGGCTCAAGGGGAAGACGACCGACACAGGGCCCGGCGTGGCGGAGTGCTCGGGCAAGGATGCGGATAAGTACTTCACGATCTTCCATCCGTGGACTTTCACGCCGGCCTCACCTGACGCACTTACGGGCGTGATGGAGCGGCTCAAGGAAGAGATGCCCGGCCATGGCTGGCGGATCGTCTCGTACGGGCCGGACAACAACAAGAGCAGGAGTCTCACGTTGATCGCCGACAACGACGCCAAGAAGTACAGCGTCAAAATCGCCCACTGGGCCAACGAGACTCCCCCGAAGCTGAACCTGTTCGTCACCAGCGGCTGCTACCAGGTACCGGACGGTCAAACGGTCGAGCGGTTCTGAAAGCAGCGCCTCATCGCCGGACTCTCCTCCCGGAACGCATGCTGTGGGGACGCGGAGGAGTCCGGCCCTGCCTGCTCCCGGTGACGGGCGAGGACTCCGGAGCATGGGCCAAGGTGTCCTTTTCCTAAGGGCTGTCCCGCAAAGATCTTGAAGTCGCCGCAGGCATGGTGGGCCGCCGTGCGGCCCGCTTGCCTATCCGGCGAGAGCAAGGTTGTGCAACCGGGCGATGCCGAGCATGGCGTGGTGGACGCCGTCGCCTTTGAGGCGGCAGTCGCGGAGGATCTTCCAGGTCTTCATACGGGCGAAGACGTGCTCGATGCGGGCTCGGACCTGCTTGTGGGATTTGTTGTGCTCCTCTTTCCAGGCGGGGAGTTCGCTCTGCCCGCGCTGTCGGCGGTGCGGGATGACGAGTCTGGTGCCCGGGTAGCCGCCGTCGGCGATCGTGACGGTGTTGCCCACGGCGGCTTTGGCCCCGGACTCCTCCCACGCCTTGCAGTCGTTGCGGTTCCCGGCGAGCGGCTTGCTGACCACAACGACCAGCCGGGTGTCGGCGTCGATGACGACCTGGTGGTTGGTGGAGTACCGGTAGTTCTTCGACCGCTCGGCGACGGTGTGGTCCCGGGTGGGGATTAGGGTGCCGTCCACGATGAGGACGGTGTCCTTGGCGAATCGCTTGCGGGGCTGTGGAGCGAGCAGGGGTCCGAGGTGGTTGATGACTCGGCCGGCGGTGGACTTCGAAACACCGAACAGCGGAGCGAGCTGCCGCAACGTCAGATTGGTGCGCCAGTAGGCCGTGACCAGCAACACCCTGTCTTCCAGCGGCAGACTCCACTGCCGGCCTCGGTGGACCACATCTGCTCCATCACGCCGCAGCGTGGTCAGTAGTTTCCCGAAGCGGCGCGGGCTCAGACCCGCGAATGGGGTTATCCAGGACGGCTCCGATGCCGTGATCACATTCGCCACATCGTGATCATCACTCAGGCTGGCTCAATGCCGAGACGCTCCCGCAGCTACGCTGATCAGAGCAGTCCACAGTGCGTAAGACCCGGGGGAATCCGTGAATCGACCGCTGCTGTTCCTCGACGTGGACGGGCCACTCAACCCCTATGCAGCCAAGCCGGAGAGGCGCCCCGACGGCTACACCACACTCAGAGTTCCCCAGAACGACGCCCAACGGGGCGACACGGGCCTATCGTCCCGACGACGCCCTCTGCGAGTCTGGCTCAATCCAGAGCACGGACACATCCTGCTCCAGCTCGGCTTCGAACTGTGCTGGGCCACCACATGGATGGACGACGCCAACCGGTGGATCGCGCCGATCCTCGGCCTCCCGGAACTGCCCTTCGTCGACTTCGGCGACGTCCTACTCCAAGAACGCCCTGATGGAGTTCACTGGAAGACAGGGCCGGTGGTGGCCTACGCAGGCGGCCGTCCTTTCGCCTGGGTGGACGACGAGCAGAGCGAGCTGGATCAGACCTACGTGACCACGCACCACCAAGGGCCCGGGCTCCTCCACCACGTCAACCCGCGGATCGGCCTACGGGAGAACGACTTCCACACGCTCGCCGACTTCGCGCGGTCCCTGGACACCTCACGGACCACCGGCTGAGCACCTCGCCGCCCCTTCAGACTGCTCCGCACTCGGAGCCAAGATCTTTACGGGACAGCCCTTAGGAAAGTCCCGCCCCGGCGGCCTGCGGCACCAGCCTGCTCCAGCCGTGGCCGGCCCCGCTGTCCCCTCACCCAGAGGACCCGGCCGCAACCGGCCCGACCCCCCGGGGCACCCGCCGCACCGCAAGCGCCACCGCCTCCCGCGCCGACCCGGCCCGCGCCCACTCACTCCCCCACACCGGCCCCTCACTGACCATGTAGAGCCCGGCACTCTGCGTCAGCAGCCAGGGCCCGACCACATCCAGCCCCGGCCTGGTCGTACGGGAGAACCGAAGCGCCCACTGGCTGGTGAACGGGTACAACCCGCGCAGCACCGGCTCCTCGTACGCCGCCTCCACCAGCGCCCGGTACTCGGGCGAGCCCACCTCCCCCGCCTCCGCCCGCAGCTGGCGGCACTCCGACTCCGCCAGCCGTGCGGGATCGTGGTCCGGCACCTCGAAC
>NZ_PVLV01000315.1 GCF_002982015.1 Streptomyces solincola | reverse complement strand
GGCGGTACGCGGCGGGGGCGCCCAGGGGCCGTGCCGGGGGCCGATCATCGCGTCCCCCAGGTCGTAGAGCGTCTGCTGGAGTTCGGAGACCAGCCCGCCGAGCGAGACGGCGGTCTCCTCGTCCTGGTGGGAGACCCACGCCTTGAGCCGGCGATGCGCCTCCCAGGCGTGGCCCATCGCCTCCCCCCGGTCGACCCGGCGGTCCGGGCGGTCGCCGCCGAGCACGGCGCAGTCGCCCTCGCAGACGTCGGCCAGGGCGTGCAGCAGCTCCGGCAGGTCGGCCAGCGCCTCCCCGGACGGGGGCCGCAGCCGCGCCTCGTCGCCGATCGCCTCGGCGAGCACCCCGGTGAGCGTGGACAGGTGCTCGGCGATCCGCTCCCAGGAGGCGTCCCAGTCGGTGGAGGGCAGTTCCGGGCCGCGGCGGCGCATCCGGCGGGCGGGGTTGAAGCGGTCGCTCTCCCGCTGCCAGGTGCGGGCGTTGCGGATGTCGTCCAGCAGCCTGGGCAGCCGCCTGGCCCGGATGTGCCACTCCTGGGCCTGCGGCCGGTCGTAGCCCTCGGGCATCTCCTCGGCCATGTCGCGCAGCAGGGCGGCGGTGTCGCGGGGCAGCCGGAAGAGGGTGTCGCGGGCGGCCCGCAGGTGCGCCGGCGGCAGCACGAGCGCGTTGACAGCGATGCCGATGACCGCGCCGAGCGCGGTCTCCAGCAGCCGGTGGGCGATGTCGTAGCCGCTGAAGGAGCCGTAGACCAGGACGAACAGGGCCGTGGTGGAGGCGTAGACGCCCTGGTCGCCGAAGCGGGCGTAGTTGCCCAGCAGCATGGTGACGGGCAGCACCAGCGCCATCGCGGCCATGGTGTCGCCGGTGAGCGTGTGCGCCAGGGCGGCGAGCACGGTGCCGCCGGCGATCAGCACGACCTGCTGGAGGCCGGCCCGCAGCGAGCGGTAGACGGTGCTCTGCACCAGCACGATCGCGGTCCAGGGGGCCATCAGCGCCAGCGGGGCGCTCCACCACCAGCCGGCGACCGCCCAGGCCGCCACGGCGGCAGCGGCCGCCTTGATCGCCTGGACGGCCAGGTCGCGCTCCGGTCCGGACCGGGTGACGGCGGCCTGGACCGACCGTCCGACCGCCGCCGCCTCCCAGCGGGCCCGGCGCCACAGCAGGGAGGGCTCGATGGGCGGGCTCACGGCAGCGGGGTGCCTCCGGTCGCGTTGACGATCTCGCCGGTGAGGTAACTGGCGGCGGGCGAGGCGAGGAAGACGTACACGGGCGCCATCTCGGCGGGCTGCGCGGGGCGGCCCAGCGGCGACTGCCGGCCGAACTCGGCGGTCGTCGGCAGGGTCGCCGGGATCAGCGGCGTCCACACCGGGCCGGGGGCGACCGCGTTGACCCGGATGCCGCGCTCGGCGGCCGCCTGCGCCAGCCCGTGGGTGAAGGTGACGATCGCGCCCTTGGTCATGGCGTAGTCCAGCAGCGGCGGGCTGGGCTGGTACGCCTGCACGGAGGTGGTGTTGATGACGCTGCCGCCGCGCGGGATGTGCTTCAGGGCGGCCCGGGTGAGCCAGAACATGCCGTACAGGTTGGTCTTCATCACCCGGTCGAACTGCTCGGTGCTGATCGCCTCGATCCCGTCCGGCTGGGCCATCTGGTACGCGGCGTTGTTGACCAGCACGTCGATCCGGCCGTACGTCCGCACCACCCGCTCGACCAGCGCCTCGCACTCCCGCTCGTCGCGGTTGTCGGCGGCCACCGCGATCGCCCGGCGGCCGGCTCCCTCGACCAGTCCAGCGGTCTCGTCGGCGTCGGCCTGCTCCTCGGGCAGGTGGGTGAAGACCACGTCGGCGCCCTCGCGGGCGAAGGCCAGGCAGACCGCCCGGCCGATCCCCGAGTCGCCGCCGGTGACCAGGGCGACCCGGCCTTCGAGGACTCCGCTGCCGCGGTAGGACTCCTCGCCGTGGTCGGGCGGCGGGTCCATCGGCTCGGTCCACCCGGGGTGGCTCTGCTGCTGCTCGGGGAAGTCCGGACGGGGGTGGCGGGTGCGCGGGTCGGCGGGCTGCTCGTCGCTCATCGTGCGGGGCTCCTCGACGGGGTGTCGGTGGCGGGGTGTCGGTCGGGCGGGTCCGCGCGCCCGGGGGACGTCGGCGTCGCGGATCCGCCCCTCCGCGTTCCCAGCGGGCGGGAGGTGAATCCCGTCGAGGCGCGGGGCCGGGCGGCGGCTTGGGCCATCGCGGTGAACCGCGGGCGGCCGACGCATGCGGCACCGGACCGGTGCAAGACGCACCTCACGTCCCGCTCCGAGGGACGCCTCCTGCTGCGAAAGGACGCAGATGCGCCTCGCCACCGCCTCCGCCGGCGCCGCCGCGCTGGCCATCGTGCTGGGCACGGCCGGACCGGCGGACCCCGCCGCGCCCGGGTCCGGGTACGGGTCCGCCGCCGTGTCCGCCCGGCACGCCGCCGCCGCGGGCGGGCGCGCCGAGGAGAGCCGGGGACCGCTCGCCGAGCGCGCCGGTGACGAGAGCGGGCCGCCCGGTGGCCGGGCGGCGGCCGCCTGCCGCGCCGTCGAGCTGCCGGAGCACCACTGCGCCGGGCTCGCCGTGCCGCGGTACACCGCCCGGCCGGTGACGGTCGACGTGCTCGCCGCCTTCACCCCCGCGGCGAGCCGGGAGGCGGGCGGCGCGCAGGCGGTCCGGACACGGATACGGCGGGCGGTGGCCTCCGCCTCCCAGGCGTTCGCCGCGAGCGGGGTGAACGCCCGGCTCCGGCTCGTCTCGGTCACCGCGGTCGCGGTGCCGGCCAAGCTGGACCGCCCGGTGGACGCGCTGCTGCGGGGCGTCTCCCGGCGCGGCGACGGGATCGCGGACGGGCTGCCGGCGCTGCGCGACCGGGTGGGCGCCGACCTGGTGACGGTGGTGACGGGCAGCCAGGGCGCGGCCGGGCTGGCCCACCGTCCACGTCAGGTCACCCCCGCCACGAGCGGCTACGGCTACAGCCTGGTCGCCCAGTCCGCGCTGGCCCACCACTCCCTCGCCCACGAGATCGGCCACAACCTCGGGGCCCGGCACGATCATGTGACAGAGCCGGGCGGCTCCGGCAGCGCACGCGGCTACTTCCCCGCCTCGGGGGCGTGGTCGACGCTGGAGGCGTACGAGTCGAGCTGCCGCCGGACGACCGGCGGGCCGTGCACCCGGATCAACCGGTTCTCCAACCCCCGCCTCACCCACCAGGGAGAACGTCTCGGCAGACCCGCCGGAGGGTCCCGCGCGGCGGACAGCGCGCGGCTGTTCAACGCCGTGGTACGCCATGTCGCCGACTACCGGCGGCGCCCGGCCGGCTGAGCCGGCCCGGCGCCTCTTCCGGTGACCGCCCGGAAGATCCCTTTCGCCAGGCAGATCACGTTATCGGCCGATAGCATTCTCGTATGGGAGAACACCCGTCCGAGCATCCTGCCGCTCCCGAGCTGGTCCTCGACGTCGACGGGGCCTCCACGGTGATCGCACCGGGCCGGACGTACCGCATCGGGCGCGACCCGGACAGCGACGTGGTCCTCACCGACGCCCGGGTCTCCTGGCACCACGCGGTGCTGCGGGCGGACGACGGGCACTGGACCGTGCAGGACGAGCACAGCACCAACGGCACGTTCAGCGACGGCGTGCGAGTGAGCGAGCGGGACGTCGGCCCCGGCAGCGTGCTGCGCTTCGGACACCCGGCCGACGGCCCCCGCGTCGCGCTGTCCGCGACCCGGGCCACCTCCGGCGGTGCGTCTCGCGAACGGCGGGGCCCCGCCGCCTGGTTCGGGGAAAGCCCAGCTCGCGCGCGGCGCACCGGCCGGCACGCGCGGCCCCGCGGGGCCGGAGAGCCGGGCGGCCGGAGCGGGCCGCCGGCAGACGACTCCGGGACCGCGTACGTGCCCCGCGTCCCCGCCGACC
>NZ_PVLV01000314.1 GCF_002982015.1 Streptomyces solincola | reverse complement strand
CCCCCTCTTCCTCCCCCCTCCCCGGGCGCCGCGTTCGACCGACCGGCCCACTCCTGTCGCAGACGACCGCCCCGGAGGCTAGCGTCCCCTCCTATCTGCCAGGCCCGTCACCGCGGGCACCAGTTGCCAGGAGGGGCCATGTTCGCTTCCGGATGGACCCGCCCAGGGCGGCGACGCGGCACCACCCGCGTGGCGGTCGCGGCGATGGGACTCGCGCTGGTCGTCTCCTGCGGCTCGCCGACGCGGGGAACCGGAGCGCCCGAGCCGGCGGCCACGTCGAAGTCGCCGGTCTACGAGCAGCTCGCCAGAACCGTTCGAGGAACCATGGACGCCGGCCTGATCCCCGGAGCGGTCGTCATGGTGGACTCCCCGGAGTGGGGCAGGTGGTCGCAGAGCTTCGGCACGCAGACCTACCAGGGGACGTCCCCGGTCTCCGTGGCGGACCACTTCCGGGTGGGAAGCAACACCAAGACGATGACCTCCACGGTGATCCTGCAACTCGTGCAGGAGGGCAGACTCAAGCTGAGCGATCCGATCTCCCGGTTCGAGCCTGACGTGCCGAACGGCGGGAACATCACGATCGCCAACCTCTCGGAGATGCGCAGCGGGCTACCGAGCTACTCGGTCGACAAGGGCTTCAACCGAGCCCTGGACGAGGATCCGCAACGGGTGTGGAAGCCTCGCGAACTCCTGGACATCGCCTTCCGGCAGCCCCAGGTCTCCGCTCCGGGCAAGCAGTTCTACTACAGCAACACCAACATCATCCTGCTCGGCCTCGTCGTCGAACGGCTCACCGGCAAGCCCCTCTCGCAGGTCTTCAAGGAGAGGATCTTCACGCCGCTCGGGATGTCCTCGACGCTGCTTCCCGGCCCGCGCGACGCGTCCATCCCGGAGAACCACCCGCAGGGCTACCAGTACGGCGACAACGAGCAGACGCTCAACTCCTACGCCCTGCCCGCCGGGCAACTCCAAAAGGCCCGCGAAGGCACCCTGAAGCCACTGGACGAGACGTCGGCCAACCCGTCCTGGGCGTGGGCGGCCGGGGGCGCCATCTCCACCACGCAGGACCTGTCGGTCTACGTGAAGAAACTCGTGGCGGGCGGCCTGCTGGACGCCACCACGCAGCGGGTCCGACTCGACAGCATCAGGCCCACCGACCCCGGCGATCCCGCGGCGGCCGGCTACGGACTCGGCATCGCGTCCTTCGGGCCGCTGATCGGCCACGACGGTCAGATCCCCGGTTTCATGACCTTCATGGGCCACGACCCCGGCAAGCGCCTGACGGTGGTGATCATGACGAACCTGTCCGCGGTCCCGGCGAACGGGGAGGGCTCGGCCCTGCAAATCCTCAAGGCCATGATGCCGACCCTCTACCCCGGCGTGTCGGTGCCGAAGGACCCGGCACGCAGGTGACCCCCGCCCGCCCCCACACGTCCTCGGCCGGCGCCGGCGGCGGCCGGGACCGGGACCTGGAGGACGCTCCCTAGCGCCCCGCGGCCCTGCGCACCCGCAGGGCGACCCGCCGGACGGCGGGCCGGCGGGCGAGCCGGCGGACCACCGCGCGCCGGGGCGCCGGCAGCCCGCCGGGCAGGCCCAGCGCGGTCAGCCGCCGCCGCTTGAAGTAGCGCCGCACGGTCTCGTCCAGGTGCGCCCCCAGGAAGCGCTCGGCGGCCGTGCGCAGGTCGGGGCGGATCTTCGGCTGCATCGCGTAGCCGACGGCCGCCACCAGGCCCGGCAGATTGCCGCCGGCCGGGCCGAGCGGGTCCCCGGCGGCGTACGGCGGACCGGAGCGGCCGCCGGCCGCCAGATCGGGCAGCAGCGCGTCGGCCAGCGTCACCGGGACGCGGTTGCTGTTCTCGTACGGCGTCAGGCGCTCCAGCAGCAGACCGGTGCCGACCCGGGCGACCGGGACGCCGTAGAAGTGGGCGGCGGTGAACAGCCCGGTGGAGAAGCAGGCCACCACCAGCGCCGGCCGCAGCCGCAGCAGCAGCACCTCGGCCAGCTCCGGCCGGTCGATCACGGTCAGCTCGGCGCCCAGCGCCGCCGCCTCCTGCTCCAGCGCGTGCGTCCAGGAGGCGGGCGCCACCGGGTGCGGCTTGAACAGCAGCCGGGTGTGGCCCTCGGCGACCGCGCCGCGCACCATCGACAGGTGCAGCTCCTCTTCCTCGTCCGGGGTGAGGATGGCGAGCGCGGAGAGGTACTGCCCCAGCAGCAGCGCCCCGCCGCCCGGTTCGGCCGCCTCGGCCGCCGACTCGGGCCGGCCCTCCGCCAGGCTCGCCACCACCGCGGTGAACGCCGCGGTGGGGATGACCTCCGGCACGGTGGAGAACTCCGCCAGCAGCAGCGGGCGCAGGCCCGGCACCAGATCCAGGTGGAGCAGCCGCCGCACCCGCTCGCCGACCAGCGGGTCCAGCTTGCTGCGGGTGGGGCCGTAGCTCATCAGCCCGTCGGCGTAGACGTCGATCGGGGCGTCGGGGAAGAGGCGGGCGAGGGACAGGGCGGGCGGCACCTGGAGGGATTCCAGGGCCAGTTCGACCGGCTCGTCGCCCAGCTCCCACAGCATCCGCAGATAGCGCTCCCACAGCGGGGCGTCGTCCGCGCGCGGGGACCAGCCGGAGGGGTGGAACGGGGCGATCGCCTCGTTCCAGGAGACCACCCGGTCGAACCGGTCGCGCAGTCGCTCGAAGCCGGGCATCCGGTCCAGCGGGACGGCGGTCTCCGGTATCGCGGCGGTGGTGCACACCACCAGCACGGTCCGGTCGGCGGCGGCGAAGCAGCCGCTGTCCAGCGCGGCGGCCAGGGTGACCGCCCCGTAGAGCGTGGAGGCGCAGAGGACACGGGTGCTCATGCCGCCGCCACCTCCGTACGCACGCCGGTGGAGGCGGGCGGGGCGCCGGCTCGCCGCCGCACCCGGCGCAGCCGGGCCGCCCGGTCGGCGTCCATCGCGTCCAGCGTCGCCGCCAGCACGTCCTGCGGCATCCGGCGCAGGGCCTCCCCGCTGCGCACCCGCAGTTGGCGCAGCACCGCCGGCTCGAACCGGTCCGCGTTGCCCAGGTGGTGGGCGATGATCGCGCAGTAGGTGCGCACCGCCTTGGGCAGCAGCGTCGCCGCGTCCGGGTCGGCCGCCGTCTCGCCCAGCACCTGGTCGAAGGCGCGCAGGAAGTCCAGTTGGCGGGCGTCGCCGATCTGGGTGAGCGAGGTGGCGACCCCGCGCCGGTAGAACAGCCCGATCCCGCCGGGCACCCCGCGCGGCGCGGTCACCGCGAAGGACTCCGCCTCCCGGTGCAGCTTCCAGATCCACGGCCGGTCCTCGGCGGTGCGCAGCCCGTCGGTGAAGTGCAGCAGCCCGCGCTCGGCCAGCCTGCGGTGGTACATCCCGGCCCAGGCGTACGGGTAGTCGACGGAGGTGGAGCGGTCGGCGGGCAGGATCGCCGCCCGGGGCTCCAGCACCGTGTTCCGCCGCCCGACCGGCACCCGGGCGATCTTCCGCGCCTTGCCGGTGCACACCATGTGGTCGGTGCGCACGAAGTCGCAACCCAGGTGCTCGATCGCGGCCAGCAGCCCGGTGAAGTGGCCCGGCGCCGTCCAGTCGTCGCCGTCCAGGAACGCCAGGTACTCGCCGCGGGCCGCGTCGATGCCGGTGTTGCGGGCACTGGCCAGGCCCTTGTTCACCTCGTGGGTGAGCAGCCGGGCGCCGGGCAGTTCGCGGGCGGCCCGCCGGAGGATGTCGGGCGTCCGGTCCGTCGAGCAGTCGTCGACGAGCAGGAACTCGACGTCCTCGCGGGCGTCGGCGCGCAGCGCGAGCAGGGTGTCCGAGGCGTATGTCTGCACGTTGTAGAACGGCACGACGACGGAGAGCTTGACCACGGGGACGACGCTAGGCAGCGCCTGCGCCACGGGCGTCGACCGGCAGGCGGCCAGGCGGTGAACACTGGGCGGCACGGCGGACAACTCGGCTTCGGCAAAGCGCTGTTCACCCGCTGTTGCGGCGCAGTTGGGCCGCCGGGGCCGGGCTCTTCCTAACGTCCTCGGCGTGTCAACAGCCAACCGAGAAGCGGTGCGGGGCGACCGGGAAGCGGTGCGGGTCGCCGTCCTCGCCGACTCCGACACCCGATGGAAGTGGGGCGCGCTGACCGCGCGCCGCATCACCCCGGCGGGCACCCGCCCGGAGGGCTACCTGCTGCGCGGCCGGGCCACCCCGACCGCCCGCCAGCTCGCCGAGACGGCCGGCGCCCGCACCGCCGACACCGGGGGAGCGCCCCGCGAGGTCACCGGGGCGGAGTTCCTGCGGGTGCTCGCCGAGGAGGGCTACGACGTCGTCGTCCTCGCCCTGGTGGGCGGCACCGTGCAGGCGGTGCTGCACGGTCTGGCCGGCCTCGGCCCGGCCCGCCGGCCGGTCGTCGTCACCGGCTACGTCGGCGTGGTCTACGAGAAGCTCGCCGACGGGCTGCTGCTGCGGCACGGCGCCGACGTGGTGCTGGCCAACTCGGCCGCCGACGCCCGCCGCTTCCGCGCGGTGTACGAAGGGGTGGGCGCCGACGCGTCGGCGGTCGTCCAGGCGGCGCTGCCGTTCCTGGGCGGCGCCCGCCACACCCCCGAGCCGGGCCGCGACACCCTGGTCTTCGCCGCCCAGCCCTCGGTGCCCGCCACCCGGGCCGAGCGCGCCTACCTGCTGGAGCGGCTGGTGCGCCACGCCGAGCTGCACCCGAAGCGCGAGGTCGTCCTCAAGCTCCGCTCCAAGCCGGGCGAGCACACCACGCACATCGAGGAGCTGCCCTACCAGAAGCTCGCCGCCCGCCGCCCGCTGCCGGCCAACCTGGCCTTGGCCTACGGGCACATGGGCGAGCTGCTGGACCGCACCGACCTGCTGGTCACCGTCTCCTCCACGGCCGCACTGGAGTCCCTGCACCGGGGCGTGCCCACCGCGGTCCTCACCGACTTCGGGGTCCGCGAGGCCCTGGGCAACCACCACTTCATCGGCTCCGGGCTGCTGGCCTCCTTCGACCACCTGGACGAGGGGCGCCGCCCGGAAGCGGACCCCGACTGGCTCGCCGACCACGGCGTCCACCCGGCGGGCTCGTCCCCCGCCTACGAGCGGGCCTTCGACGCGGCCCGCGACCGGGTGCTGACCCTGCTCGGCGAGCCCGTACTGCCGCCGCCGCGGCCCTACTACACCGCGGCCACCGCCCCCGGCTACCTGCCGGGCGTACTGGCCCGCCACCGCCTGGACGCCCCGCCGTCCCCGGCGCCCTCACGGGCCCGGCGCGCACTGCGGAACGCCGCACGCGGGGCCTACCGCCACGGGGTGCAGCGCGTCGCCCCGGTGATCCGCCGCCTGGGAGAGCTGTGACCACCACCCCCGAACCGATCCGCCCGCTGGTGCTGGCGGTGATCCCCGCCCGGGGCGGCTCCAAGGGCGTGCCCGGCAAGAACCTCGCGCCGGTCGGCGGGGCGCCGCTGGTGGCCCGCGCGGTGCGGGCCTGCCGGGGCGCCGCCCGGGTCACCGACGTGGTGGTCTCCACCGACGACGCGGCCATCGCCGCCGCCGCCCGCGCGGCCGGCGCCGAGCCGGTCGAGCGCCCCGCCGAGCTGTCCGGCGACGCCGCCACCAGCGAGGCCGCCGTGCTGCACGCCCTGGACGCCTTCGAGGCCGCCCGGGGCCGCGCCGCCGACGTGGTGCTGCTCGTGCAGTGCACCAGCCCCTTCCTGACCGCCGGCGACGTGGACGCGGTCGCCGCCCGGGTGCTCGACGAGGGCGCCGACACCGCGCTGACCGCCGCCCCCTCGCACGGCTTCCTGTGGCAGGGCGGCGCCGACGCGGACGCGGTGGGCGTCAACCACGACAAGGCGTTCCGCCCCCGCCGCCAGGACCGGCAGCCGGAGTACCTGGAGACCGGCGCCGCCTACGCCATGGACGCGGCCGGCTTCCGCGCCCACCGGCACCGCTTCTTCGGCCGCACCGCGCTGGCCGTCACCGACCCGGCCCGGACGCTGGAGATCGACGACCCGCACGACCTGGCCCGCGCCCGCGCGCTCGCCCCGCTCCTGGACCCGGCCACCACGCCGACCCTGGCCGACGTGGACGCGGTCGTCCTGGACTTCGACGGCACCCAGACCGACGACCGGGTGCTGATCGACGCCGACGGGCACGAGTTCGTCGCCGTCCACCGCGGCGACGGCCTCGGCGCCGCGGCCCTGCGCCGCTCCGGGCTGCGGGTGCTGATCCTGTCCACCGAGCAGAACCCGGTGGTCGCCGCCCGCGCCCGCAAGCTCGGCGTCCCCGTGCTGCACGGCGTGGACCGCAAGGACCTCGCCCTCAAGCGCTGGTGCGACGAGCAGGGCGTGGACCCCTCCCGGGTGCTGTACGCCGGCAACGACGCCAACGATTTGGGCTGCTTCGCCCTGGCCGGCTGGCCGGTGGCGGTGGCCGACGCCCACGAGGCGGTACGCCGGGCCGCGCGGGCCGTCACCG
>NZ_PVLV01000313.1 GCF_002982015.1 Streptomyces solincola | reverse complement strand
TCGTCCGCCCAGCCGGCCTGGGCCTGGGCGACGAGGGGGGCGGAAGCGTCGCGCCAGGTGGAGGCGGGGGGTGGGAGCGTCTCGACGGCGTCCAGGAGGCGGACGGCGGTGGTGTGGGCGTCGCCGGTCAGGAGGAGGTCGGTCCGGGAGGACGGGGTGGCGTCGGGCAGGTCGACCTGGATGACGGTGGCGGCGGGGTCCAGGGCGCGACCGCCGTGCAGGGTGAAGGTGTCCAGGCTGGAGCCGAAGGCGAGGACGACGTCCGCCTGGCGCATGAGTGCCGCGGCGGCCGGGGCCGCGAAGCCGCCGCAGACCCCGAGGGACCAGGGGCTGTCGTGGAACAGCCCGCCGGCCATGACGGTGGTGGCGAACAGCGCGCCGAGCCGGTCGCCGAGCTGGCGCAGGATCTTGCCCGCGTCCGCGTGCCAGGCCCCGAGGCCGGCCAGCAGCAGGGGCCGGCGGGCGGAGGAGAGCAGGGAGAGGGCCGCCGACAGGTCGGGGGCGCTCGCGGGCCGCTGTACGGGTACGGCGGCGACGGGGTCGGTCTCGGCGGCGGGAACCGGGCGGTCGGTGAGGTCGGCGGGGAGGAGGAGGGCCACGGGCTGGTGGTGTTCGCGGGTGAGGCGCAGGGCCTCGGCGGCGGCGGCGCGGGCGGTGGCCGGGTCGGTGGGGCGCAGGGTGCGCACGCCGATCGCGGCCAGCAGGGCGCTCTGGTCGATGTCGTGGCGGCGGGGTCCGCTCAGCGGGGCGTCGCCGCAGAGCAGCAGGACGCCGCTGCGGCTCTTGGCCGCGTCGGCGAGCGGGGTGAGGGTGTTGGCGATGCCGGGGCCGTGGGTGGTGGTGCACACCGCGACCTCCCCGGTGGCCCGGAAGCAGGCGTCGGCCATCGCCATGGCCCCGCCCTCGTGCCGGGCCGCCGTGTAGTGCACGCCCTCGGCGGTGAGCGCGGCGGCGGCCAGGATGTTGCCGCCGCCCACGACTCCGAAGGCGTGCCGGACACCGAGCGCGGCCAGGGTCCGGCCGACGGCCTGCGCGACGGTGGGCATGGGCGGGGCCTCCTTTCGTAGGTCGGGGCGGGTCAGGCGAGTTCGAAGATGACTTCGCCCACGGTGAGGGCGATCCGGTTGGTGCGGACCAGTTCCCAGCCGCCCTCGGCGAAGACCGGCTCCCAGTCCTCGACGGTCGGCAGGAAGGTGCCCATCAGGTCGTGGCCCAGCTCGAAGCCCAGGGTGAAGACGGGGAGTTCGGTGTCGGGCAGGGCGGTGCGGGTGGCGTCGCCGATCAGCAGCCGGCGGGCGGCGGGGAAGACCTCGCGCAGCCGGCGCAGGGTGGCCACGCAGTTCTCGCGGGGCCAGAAGTCGTGGCCCATCATGAAGCAGGTGAGCAGTTCGACGTCGGCGTACTCGGGGCGCGGCTCCAGTCGCAGCACGTCGCCCTGGACGAACTCGGCGCGGCCGGCGAAGCCGGCCTCGTGCGCCTCCTTGCGGGCCACCTCGATGGACGGCTGGGCGATGTCCACGCCGACGCCGGTGGTGCCGGGGTAGCGGTCGAGCACCTGCATCAGCCGGGCGCCGCTGCCGCAGCCGAGGTCGGCGACCCGGGTGAAGGGGAAGTCGACCCGGCCCATGGCGGCCCAGAAAGTGGGCGCGTAGGTGACCTGGTCGATCTCCCGGCAGGCGTAGGCGATGGCGGCGGGGTCCCGGCGGTAGTAGTCGCCGGTGCGGTTCTCGGTGCGCAGCACGGCGGGGATCTGCTGGAACAGCTCGGCGCTGCCGCGGCTGAGCCAGTGGAAGAAGGACTTGTTGCGGTACATCTCGTCGAAGGCGTCCAGGGTGTGGACGACCGCGTCGTCGCGCCGGACCAGTCCGACGGCCGCCATGGCGCGGAACAGGCCGGTGGTGGACTGCGGGTCGAGGCCGGCGCGGCGTGCGAAGTCCGCGGTGTCCAGGGTCCGCGCCCGGTGCAGCTCGTCGAGGGCGCCGATCTCCCAGGCGGCGGCGATCGCGTAGGCCGCCACGGCGGAGTTGTAGATGGAGGCAATGCCGCGCGCGTTGCCCTGTGCGATGTCAACAGCCACTGCTCAGCACCTCGTCCTCGGGGATGCGGGATACGGGACACGGGGTGGTTCCGGTACGGGATACGGGGTGGTTCCGGGTGCGGGATGCGGGGTGGATCCGGGTGCGGGGTGGATCCGGGCGTCGTGCACCCTCGTCCCATGCTTCGAAAAGGCAGTGGTCAGGGCATCTCTGACGTTGCTGAGACCGGTGGGGCGGGAGGGGCGGGCGGCGGCTCAGGAGCGGCGCCGGGCGGGCACGTCCTCCAGCGTGCCGGGTTCGGCGGCGCGCCGCAGGGCGGCCTGGCCGCGGCGGCCCTCCTCCAGGGTGAGGGCGAGTTCGAGCGGGGCGCCCGGGTCGCCCTCGCGCAGGATGGCGGCGGCCCGGGTGAGCTGGCCGGCGATCCGCTCCAGGACGTCGGCGACCGGGCCGGCGTTGTGCGCCAGGACCTCGCTCCACAGCCACGGGTCGCCGGCGGCCCCGCGCACCGCCTCGCGCAGCCGGTCCCCGGCCAGCTCCAGGAGGGGCTCGGAGCCGTCGGCGAACCGGGTGGCCAGGGCGGCCGCCACCAGGTGCGGCCCGTGGGACAGTTCGGCCAGCATCCGGTCGTGTACGTGGGGCGCCAGGTCGACGCGGCGCGCGCCGACCAGGTCGAGCGTCGCGGCGACCGTCTCCAGCGCCGCGGCGGGCGTGGTGTCGTACGGGCAGAGCACCCAGGGCCGTCCGGTGAAGCGGGCGGCGTCGGCGGCGGCCCGCCCGGGGCCGTCGGGGCCGGCGAGCGGGTGCCCGGGCACGTACCCCTTGAGGTCGCAGCCGCGCAGTTCGGCCTCGGCGCTGACGATCTCCTTGGTGGCGGCGGTGTCGGTGTAGACCTGCCCCAGTCCCCTGCTCTGGGCGTCGTAGAGGACGTCGGCGACCGCGGCGGGCGGGACGGCGACCACGACCAGGTCGGCGGGCGGGAGCGCGGGGGTCCAGGCGGTCCCCGCGCCGAGCGCCGCGGCCTCGGCGACGGCCCGCGGGTCGTCGTCGGCCAGCGCCACCCGCACGCCCGCGCCGGTGAGGGCGAGCGCGAGGGACGTTCCGGTGGTTCCGCAGCCGATGACGACGGCGGTACGCGGGGCGGCGGCGGGGAGGGG
>NZ_PVLV01000312.1 GCF_002982015.1 Streptomyces solincola | reverse complement strand
GTCGCGGTGGTGCTCATGGTGATCGCCCCTTCGCTGGAGGCCCGGTGACTACCGGGCGGTAACTTTGGGTGAGCACCTTCTACGGGAAGCGGCTGCCGTGCGCAATGGTTCGACTACCTAGGGTGATCGACTCAGGACGTCACCGGTTGGGGTGAGGCGGGGGCGGCGGAAGCCGGGCCCGCGCGGCGGCGCGCGGTGCCGGGTTGACGCCCGGCCCCGGCGGCCGGCCACCCCCACGGGGGACCCCGCACGTATCCTGATGACGATCGAGACGGCTGTCGTGCGGACGGTCGAGACGACGACGAAAGCGACCTTCGGCCATGCGCGTGTACGTCCCCCTGACCCTCGCCGGTCTCGCACAGGCGCATACGGCGGGCGAGGTCGGTCCCGGCCCGCTGACCGCGTACGCGGTGACGCCCGGGCTGCGCGAGTGGTACGTCTCCGACGACATCGAGGAGCTGGAGTACGCGGCGCTCAGCCGGGCCGCCGCCGCCTCGCTGCGGATGATCGCCGCCGTCCCGGACCTGCCGCGGCGGCGGGTGGTTCTCGCCGTGGACGTGCCGGACGGGGACGCGGTGGCCGACCCCGACGGTCCGCTGGACCACTCCTCGGTGGGCGAGGTCCGGATCGCGGCGGCGGTCCCGCTGGCCAAGGCCGCCGCGGTGCACGTGGACGCGGACGACGCCGAGGCGGACGTCTCGGCGGCGGCGGACGCGCTGGGCGCGGCGGACCACGGGGACGACGACGCGCAGTTCGTGGTGGACGGCGCGGAGGACCACGAGCTGCTGTGGTTCGGCGTGCAGGAGATCCCGGGCCTGATCACCTGATCACCTGAGCGTTCGATCCGGTGGATCCCGGGCCCGGTCGCCTGATCCGCCGGGGCTTGTGAGGGTCGGCCCCGCGGCGGGCGGCCGGGAGCGCTGTCAGTGGCGGCCGGTACCGTCTCCGGCATGGTGAAGCGCTCGGGGAAGCACGGCACCCACCTGGTGTGGGACTGGAACGGCACGCTGTTCGACGACATGGCCGCGGTGATCGCCGCGACCAACGCGGCCTTCGCGGAGATGGACCTGCCGCCGCTCACCCTGGAGCGCTACCGCGAGCTGTACTGCGTCCCCGTCACCGCCTTCTACGAGCGGTTGCTGGGGCGGCTGCCGTCGGCCGGCGAGTGGGAGGTGATGGACGCCGCCTTCCACCGGCACTACTGGTCCGGCGCGGACGCCTGCGCGCTGACCCTCGGCGCGGCCGAGCTGCTGGCGGCGCGGCGGTCCGCCGGGCTCACCCAGTCGCTGCTGTCGCTGGCCCCGCACGAGCAGCTCGTGCCGGTGGTGCGGCGGCACGGCATCGAGGAGCACTTCCTCCGGGTGGACGGCCGGGTCGGCGCGGCGCTCGGCGGCAAGGCGGAGCACATGGTGCGCCATCTGGCCGCGCTGGAGGGCGTGCCGGCGGAGCGGATCGTGGTGATCGGAGACGCGGCGGACGACGCGGTGGCGGCCGCCCATGTGGGCGCGAGGGCGGTGCTGTACACCGGCGGCTCGCACAGCCGCGCCAGCCTGGAGCGGGTGGGCGTGCCGGTGGTCGACACCCTGGAGGAGGCGGTGCGGGTGGCGGAGGAGATGTCCGGCTGAGGCGCACGGAGGCGGGGCCCCAGGCGCGGACTCTTTGGCGTGGGCCTCAGCGCCGGGCCTCGGGCGCGGGTCTCCGCCGGGGGCCCCGGGCGCGGGACCTTAAGCGCCGGGTCTCGGCCGAGGGGCCTCAGGGTGCAGGTCTCGGGTGGCGGCCTCAGGGGCTCGGTGAGGCGCCTCGCAGGACGTCGAGGAAGGCGCGCATCCACATCGGGTGGTCCGGCCAGCCCCGGGCGGAGACCAGGGGGCCGTCCACCACGGTGGGCACGTCCTGGAAGGTCGCGCCGGCCGACTGCATGTCGAACTCCAGGGCCGGGTACGCCGTGACCCGCCGCCCGTCCAGGGCGCCGACCGCCGCGGTCAGCAGCGGGCCGTGGCAGATCTGCGCCACCGGCTTGTCCGCGTCGAAGAAGGACTTCACGATCTTGCGCAGCTCGGGATCGTTGCGCAAATACTCGGGGGCCCGGCCGCCGGGGATGACCACGGCCGCGTACCGGCTCGGCTCCACCTCGGAGAAGGCGAGGTCGGCCGGCCAGGTGTAGCCGGGTTTCTCGGTGTAGGTGTCGTGGCCGCTCTCGGTGTCGTGCACCACGAACCGCAGCCGCTTGCGGCTGGGGGCGGCGATGTGCACCTCGTACCCCTCCTCGAGAAGTCGCTGGTAGGGGTAGAGCACCTCCAGGGACTCGGCCGCGTCCCCGGTCACGATGAGGATTTTCTCGGTCATGATGGGTCACCTCTGCGAGCGAGCACTGTCCGGAGTGTCAAACTTCGGGGCCCTCTCTTGTACACATACGGCTCATGACGGTCCCCCGGTCCGGGGCGATAGCCTTGACCCGTGATCAGCGCGATACGCCTCGGGGGCAGCGAAGCCCCCGGCACCCGCCCGGAGCGCCACCGCGCCCGGGCGAGCGCTGGAACGTCCCTCCGGACCGGTGCGCGGCATCATCCGCCCAGGACGGGACAAGCGGCCGACAGCGGCCCGGACATCTCTCACGGCGGCATAGCGTCACTCCACATCGGAAACCTCACGTCGTGGCGTCGTGTCTCCCTTTCATTCACCTACGTCACGCAACGGCGCGCGACAGGAGCCAGAGGACATGCAGACCAAGCTGGACGAAGCCAAGGCCGAGCTGCTCGAACGAGCGGCCCGGGTAGCTGAGAACAGCCCGGTCGGGGGGCAACTCCGGACTGCGGCCGAGCACGAACGACCCGACCGGGACACCGTCCTCGCGTACCTCCGGCGCTACTACCTGCACACCGCGCCCGAGGACCTCGCCGACCGGGACCCGGTCGACGTCTTCGGCGCAGCGCTCTCCCACTTCCGGCTCGCCGAGAACCGGCCCCAGGGCACGGCCAACGTCCGCGTGCACACCCCCACCGTCGAGGAGAACGGCTGGACGTGCAGCCACTCCGTGGTGGAGGTCGTCACCGACGACATGCCCTTCCTGGTCGACTCGGTCACCAACGAGCTGTCCCGCCAGGGCCGCGGCATCCACGTCGTGGTCCACCCGCAGGTCTTCGTCCGCCGCGACCTGACCGGCAGGCTCATCGAGGTGCTCACCGACCGCGCCGCCGCGGCCGAGCACCACGACGCGCTCACCGAGTCCTGGATCCACGTGGAGATCGACCGCGAGACCGACCGGGCCGACCTCAAGCAGATCACCGGCGACCTGCTGCGCGTGCTGTCCGACGTCCGCGAGACCGTCGAGGACTGGGAGAAGATGCGCGACTCCGCGCTGCGCATCGCCGAGGCCCTGCCCGAGGAGCCCACCGCCCCCGAGGTCACCGGCACCGAGGTCGAGGAGGCCCGCGAGCTGCTGCGCTGGCTGGCCGCCGACCACTTCACCTTCCTCGGCTACCGCGAGTACGACCTGGCCGGCGAGGACGCGCTGACCGCCGTCCCCGGCACCGGCCTGGGCATCCTGCGCTCCGACCCCCAGCACGCCGAGGACGAGGCCCACCCGGTCTCCCCGTCGTTCAACCGGCTCCCCGCCGACGCCCGGGCCAAGGCCCGCGAGCACCGGCTGCTCGTCCTGACCAAGGCCAACAGCCGCTCCACCGTGCACCGCCCCTCCTACCTCGACTACGTCGGGGTGAAGAAGTTCGACGCCGACGGCAATGTGGTCGGCGAGCGCCGCTTCCTCGGGCTGTTCTCCTCCGCCGCGTACACCGAGTCGGTGCGCCGCGTCCCGGTCATCCGCCGCAAGGTCGCCGAGGTGCTGGAGGCGGCCGGCTTCTCGCCCAACAGCCACGACGGCCGCGACCTGCTCCAGATCCTGGAGACCTACCCGCGCGACGAGCTGTTCCAGACCCCGGCCGACAAGCTGCGCGAGATCGTCACCAGCGTGCTGTACCTCCAGGAGCGCCGCCGGCTGCGGCTCTACCTGCGCCAGGACGAGTACGGCCGCTACTACTCCGCGCTGGTCTACCTGCCGCGCGACCGCTACACCACCGGCGTCCGGCTGCGGATCATCGACATCCTCAAGGAGGAGCTCGGCGGCACCAGCGTCGACTTCACCGCCTGGAACACCGAGTCGATCCTCTCCCGCATCCACTTCGTCGTCCGCGTCCCGCAGGGCACCGAGCTGGCCGCCCTCACCGACGCCGACGCCGAGCGGATCGAAGCCCGGCTGGTGGAGGCCGCCCGCTCCTGGTCCGACGGCTTCGGCGAGGCGCTGAACGCCGAGTTCGGCGAGGAGCGCGCCGCCGAGCTGCTGCGCCGCTACGCCGGCGCCTTCCCCGAGGGCTACAAGGCCGACCACCCGCCGCGGGCCGCCGTCTCCGACCTCGCCCACCTCGAACAGCTCGTGGGCGACGACGGGGCGAAGAAGGAGTTCGCGCTCTCGCTGTACGAGGCGGTCGGCTCCGCCCCCGGCGAGCGCCGCTTCAAGATCTACAGGACCGGCCCGCAGATCTCGCTGTCCGCCGTGCTCCCGGTGCTCAACCGGCTCGGCGTCGAGGTCGTCGACGAGCGCCCCTACGAGCTGCGCTGCGCCGACCGGACCCAGGCCTGGATCTACGACTTCGGGCTGAGGCTCCCCGAGGGCGCCGTCGGCAACGGCGACTACCTCGCCGACGACGCCCGCGAGCGGTTCCAGGAGGCGTTCGCCGCCACCTGGACCGGCCGCGCCGAGAACGACAACTTCAACCAGTTGGTGCTGGCCGCCGGGCTGAACTGGCGGCAAGCCATGGTGCTGCGCGCCTACGCCAAGTACCTGCGGCAGGCCGGCGCCACCTTCAGCCAGGACTACATGGAGGACACCCTCCGCCACAACGTCCACACCACCCGGCTGCTGGTCTCCCTCTTCGAGGCCCGGATGTCCCCGGGCCGGCAGAGCGCGGGCACCGAGCTGACCGACGGGCTGCTGGAGGAGCTGGACGGGGCCCTGGACCAGGTCGCCTCGCTGGACGAGGACCGCATCCTGCGCTCCTTCCTCACCGTCATCAAGGCCACCCTGCGCACCAACTTCTTCCAGAAGGCGCAGGACGGCGAGCCGCACGCGTACGTCTCGATGAAGTTCGACCCGCAGGCCATCCCGGACCTGCCCGCGCCCCGCCCGGCGTTCGAGATCTGGGTGTACTCCCCGCGCGTCGAGGGCGTCCACCTGCGCTTCGGCAAGGTCGCCCGCGGCGGTCTGCGCTGGTCCGACCGGCGCGAGGACTTCCGCACCGAGATCCTCGGCCTGGTCAAGGCGCAGATGGTGAAGAACACCGTCATCGTGCCGGTCGGCGCCAAGGGCGGCTTCGTCGCCAAGCAGCTCCCCGACCCGGCCGCCGACCGCGACGCCTGGCTGGCCGAGGGCGTCGCCAGCTACAAGACGTTCATCTCGGCGCTGCTGGACATCACCGACAACCTGGTCGCCGGCGAGGTCGTGCCCCCGGCCGACGTGGTCCGCCACGACGAGGACGACACCTACCTCGTCGTCGCCGCCGACAAGGGCACCGCCACCTTCTCCGACATCGCCAACGAGGTCGCCGTCGCCTACGGCTTCTGGCTGGGCGACGCCTTCGCCTCCGGCGGCTCGGCGGGCTACGACCACAAGGGCATGGGCATCACCGCCCGCGGCGCCTGGGAGTCGGTCAAGCGGCACTTCCGCGAGCTGGGCCACGACACCCAGAGCGAGGACTTCACCGTCGTCGGCGTCGGCGACATGTCCGGCGACGTCTTCGGCAACGGCATGCTGCTCAGCGAGCACATCCGGCTGGTCGCCGCCTTCGACCACCGGCACATCTTCATCGATCCCACCCCCGACGCCGCCACCTCCTACGCCGAGCGGCGCCGGCTGTTCGAGCTGCCCCGCAGCTCCTGGGCCGACTACGACGCCACCCTGCTCTCCCCGGGCGGCGGCATCCACCCCCGCAGCGCCAAGTCCATCCCGGTCAACGCGCACCTGCGCACCGCGCTCGGCATCGCCGAGGGCGTCACCAAGATGACGCCGGCCGACCTGATGCGGGCCATCCTCTCCGCCCCGGTCGACCTGCTGTGGAACGGCGGCATCGGCACCTACGTCAAGGCCGCGAGCGAGTCGCACGCCGACGTCGGCGACAAGGCCAACGACGCCATCCGCGTCAACGGCGAGGACCTGCGGGTCAAGGTCGTCGGCGAGGGCGGCAACCTGGGCCTGACCCAGCTCGGCCGGATCGAGTTCGCCCACGCGGGCGGCCGGGTCAACACCGACGCCATCGACAACAGCGCCGGCGTGGACACCTCCGACCACGAGGTGAACATCAAGATCCTGCTCAACGCGCTGGTCACCGACGGCGACATGACCGTCAAGCAGCGCAACCGGATCCTCGCCGAGATGACCGACGAGGTGGGCTCGCTGGTGCTGCGCAACAACTACGCGCAGAACACCGCGCTCGCCAACGCCGTCGCCCAGTCCCCCTCACTGCTCCACGCCCACCAGCGGTTCATGCGCCGCCTGGGCCGCGAGAGCAGGCTGGACCGGGCCCTGGAGTTCCTGCCCAACGACCGGCAGATCCGCGAGCTGCTGAACGGCGGCAAGGGGCTCAGCCAGCCCGAGCTGGCCGTCCTCCTCGCGTACACCAAGATCACGATCGCCGAGGAGCTGGTGCACACCGGGCTGCCCGACGACCCGTATCTGACGCAGCTGCTGCACGCCTACTTCCCGACCCGGCTGCGGGAGGAGTTCGGCGACCAGATCGACGCCCACGCGCTGCGGCGGGAGATCATCACCACGGTGCTGGTCAACGACACCGTGAACACCGGCGGCTCGACCTTCCTGCACCGCCTGCGCGAGGAGACCGGCGCCTCCATGGAGGAGATCGTCCGGGCCCACACCGCGGCACGGGTGATCTTCGGCCTCGGCGAGGTCTGGGACGCGGTCGAGGGCCTGGACAACCGGGTCGCCGCCGAGGTGCAGACCCGCGTCCGGCTGCACTCGCGCCGGCTGGTCGAGCGCGGCACCCGCTGGCTGCTCGGCAACCGCCCGCAGCCGTTGCAGTTGGCCGAGACCATCTCCTTCTTCGCCGAGCGCGTCGAGCAGGTGTGGGCCAAGCTCCCGCAGTTGCTGCGCGGCGCGGACCAGGAGTGGTACGAGGGGATCGTCGCCGAGCTGACCGGCGCCGGCGTCCCCGAGGAGCTGGCGCTGCGGGTGGCCGGCTTCTCCTCGGCCTTCCCGACGCTGGACATCGTGGCGATCGCCGACCGGACCGGCAAGGATCCGCTGGCCGTCGCAGAGGTCTACTACGACCTTGCCGACCGGCTGTCCATCACCCAGCTCATGGACCGCATCATCGAGTTGCCCCGCTCCGACCGCTGGCAGTCCATGGCCCGCGCCTCCATCCGCGAGGACCTCTACGCCGCCCACGCGGCCCTGACCGCCGAAGTCCTCGCGGCCGGCAACGGCACCTCCACCCCGGAGGAGCGGTTCGACGCCTGGGAGCGGAAGAACGCCGCCCTTCTGGGCCGCGCCCGGTCCACCCTTGAGGAGATCCAGAGCTCCGACACCTTCGACCTGGCGAACCTCTCGGTGGCCATGCGCACCATGCGCACCCTGCTGCGTACGCACGTCTGAGCAGCGGATACGGGAAGGGAGGGCGCCCCCGCGGGGCCGCCCTCCCCTCCGGCGCGTCGGTGAGCCGGTACGCCGCACACGGCCGTCCGGGCCCGCTCACAGCCCCTTGAGGGAGGGCGGGCCCGGCACGGTCTGGAGCCACAGGCGGCGGCACGCCACGGCGGTCGCCGCCAGCAGCACCAGGTTGCGCAGGGCCACCACCACGGTGCCCAGCGGACCGAGCGCGATCACGTCCTCGTACAGGATCGGATAGCCCAGCGAGGTGAGCGCGGCGGCCGGCGCCATCAGCAGCGCCGGCCGCCGCATCACGCTGTCCCGGCAGGTCAGGCAGACCGCCGCCAGCGCCAGCAGCCACACCAGGTACTGCGGGCTGATCACCCGGCTGGTCACCGTGAACAGCAGCACCGCGGTCAGCGCCGCGTCCGCCGGGGTCGCCGGGCTCCACGCCCAGGACCGCCAGCGCCACAGCAGCAGCCAGCCCAGCGCCACCGCCGACAGCGCCAGCGCCGCGTGCGCGGCGGTCTCGGTGTACGGGCCGGCCAGCTCGAACGCCCCGAACCGGTAGCGGACCTCGCCGTCCCACCAGCCCGCCAGGCCGGCCAGCGCCAGCGCGCTGCCGCCCAGCGACTCGATCTGGAGCCCCCGGCCGCCCTGCTGCTCGGCGAAGTCGCCGACGTGGGAGTAGCCCCAGAGCAGCACCAGCAGCAGCGCGCCCGCCGCCAGCAGCGCCGAGGTCCAGCCGCGCCGGGAGGGGCGGCCGCGCGGCAGCCCGGCCAGGATCAGCAGCGGCCACACCTTCACCATCGCGCCGAGCCCGGCCAGCGCGCCGCCGAGCCGGTTGCGCCCGGCCAGCAGAGCCAGCAGCCCGAAGACCGCCAGCGCGGTGGGGAACAGGTCGTAGCGGGCCAGCGGCAGATGCAGCAGCAGCGGCAGCCCGGCCACCCAGAGCCAGGCCCCGCCGCCGCCCCGGCGCAGCAGGGCGAACGCGATGGCGGCGTCGGCCAGCAGGGCGAGGGCGACGAACGCCTGGAAATAGCTCAAAAGCTGCGACGCCGAACCGGGGGCCAGGATCACCAGCCCGGCGCCGGGCGGGTACTGCCAGGTGACGTCGCCCGGCGGGAAGGTGCGGTCGGCCAGCACCTCGTACCAGTGCTGGTAGAGCGCGTACACCTCGCGGGAGACGCCGCCGATGCCGAGGTTGTCCCGCAGCAGCAGCACGACCATCAGCCCGCGGGTGAGCAGCCAGACCAGGGCCAGCGGCAGCACGGCGGTGCGGTCGGTGAACAGCGGGGTGCGGCGGGGCGGCACCCGCTTGCCGCGGTCGGTGTGCTCGGCGACCGGGCGGCCGTCGGGGCCGCGGGAGCGGCGGCGTGCGGGCGCGGAGGCCGCCCGGTCCGGCGGGCCCGCCGGCTCCGGGGAAGGCGCCGGTTCCAGGGGAGGGGCCGGCTCCGGAGGAGGGGCCGCCTCGCCCTGCGTACGCTCCGGGTCCTGTTCTGCACGGTTCGTAGCCATCAGAGGAAAATCTAGCCTGATGGTCCTATATGCGCCCTTTGTGTGCGGCCGCCCTGCGGATGCGGGGGCTACGGCTTGCCGGTGTGCGCCTCGTAGGCGTCGAGCACCTCGTCCGCGGGCCCGTCCATCAGCAGCTCCCCGGCCTCCAGCCAGAGCACCCGGTCGCAGCTGGCGCGGATGGCGGCGTTTCCGTGGCTGACCAGGAAGACCGTGCCGGCCTGGGCCCGCAGCTCGGCGATCCGCTCGCGGCTGCGCCGCTGGAAGCGGGCGTCCCCGGTGGCCAGCGCCTCGTCGATGAGCAGCACGTCATGCGAACGGGCGGCGGCGATGGCGAACCGCAGCCGGGCGCCCATCCCAGAGGAGTAGGTGCGCATCGGCAGCGAGGCGAAGTCGCCCTTCTCGTCGATGCCGGAGAACGCCACGATGTCGGCGTACCGGGCCCGGATCTCCCGCCGGGACATCCCCATGGCCAGGCCGCCGAGGATCACGTTCCGCTCGCCGGTCAGGTCGCCCATCAGGGCGGCGTTCACCCCGAGGAGTGAGGGGTTGCTGCGGGTGTACACCCGGCCCCGGGTCGGCGGCTGGAGGCCGGCGATCGCCCGGAGCAGAGTGGACTTGCCGGAGCCGTTGGTGCCGACCAGCCCGATCGCCTCGCCCTCGTACGCCGCGAAGCTCACGCCCCGGACCGCGTGCACCGTCTCCCGGCGGGCCGGCACCGGGTAGCTGACGTGGACGCCGTCCACCACCACGGTGGGGGTGCGCTCGTCTTGTCGCTCAGCCACGGCCGTACGCCTCCTCCGCGCGCCAGAACCACACGAAGCCGCCCACCGCCGCCAGCACCGCCCAGCCTGCCGCGATCGCCCAGACGTGCGGCGGGAGCTGCTCGGCGGTGAAGCTGTCGACGAGCGCGAAGCGCACCAGGTCGATGTAGACGGCCGCGGGGTTCAGCTCCAGGGCCAGCCCGACCGCGTACGGCACCCGCCCGCCGTGCACCACCTGCTGCACGCTCCACATCACCCCCGAGGCGTACATCCAGGTCCGCAGCACGAACGGCAGCAGCTGCGCGATGTCCGGGGTGCGGGCGGCCAGCCGGGCCATCGCCATCGACACGCCGGTGGAGAAGAGCGCCTGGAGGGCGAGGGCGGGCAGGGCGAGCAGCCAGGACGGCCGGGGGGTGATCCCGCAGCAGAGCAGGATGCCGGCCAGCGCGGCCAGCGAGAACGCCAGCTGCTGGAGCTGCTGGAGCGCCAGGGCCAGCGGCAGGCTCGCCCGGGGGAAGTGCAGGGCGCGGACCAGCCCGAGGTTCCCGCTGATCGCCCGGGTGCCGGCGGTGATCGTCCCGGCGGTGAAGGACCATACGAAGACCCCGGTGACCAGGTACGGGATGAAGTCGGGGATGCCCTCGCGGGTGTTCATCAGCTCGCCGAAGATCAGGTAGTACACGGCCGCGTTGAGCAGCGGGGTCGCCACCTGCCAGAGCTGCCCGAGCCGGGCCTGGCTGTACTGGGCGGTGAGCCTGGCGGTGGCGAAGGCGGTGATGAAGTGCCGCCGCGCCCACAGGTCCCGCAGGTAGGCGGCGAGCGGTGGACGGGCGCCGCTGACGGTGAGCCCGTGGCGCAGGGCGAGGGCCCGCAGGTCGGAAGGCCCGGGACCGGCGGGATGGGCGTCGGGGGGTCGCGGCGGGGCGAGTG
>NZ_PVLV01000311.1 GCF_002982015.1 Streptomyces solincola | reverse complement strand
GCGTGCGGTGCGTGCGCGGTGACGTGCACGGTGTGCGGCGCCGCGTACGGCGGACCGCGGTGTGCGAACGGTACGGCCCGCCCGCGGCTGAGCGGGCGGTGAGGGGCCCGCGGGCGCCGGCGCCGCACGGAGTGCGTCCGGGGCGTCGCCGCCCTGGACGGCTGCGTCTCAGACGTTGACGCCGAAGTCGCGAGCGATGCCCGACAGGCCGGAGGCGTACCCCTGGCCGACCGCGCGGAACTTCCACTCCGCGCCGTTCCGGTACAGCTCGCCGAAGACCATGGCGGTCTCGGTCGACGCGTCCTCGCTGAGGTCGTAGCGGGCGATCTCGGCGCCGCCGGCCTGGTTCACCACGCGGATGAAGGCGTTGCGGACCTGGCCGAAGGACTGCTGGCGGCTGTCGGCGTCGTAGATCGAGACCGGGAAGACGATCTTGGCGACGTCGGCCGGGACGCCGGCCAGGTCGACCTTCACCTGCTCGTCGTCGCCCTCGCCCTCGCCGGTGAGGTTGTCACCGGTGTGCTCGACCGAGCCGTCCGCGCTCTTCAAGTTGTTGAAGAAGACGAAGTCCTGGTCGTTGCGGACCTTGCCCTCGGCGTTCACCAGAATGGCGCTGGCGTCCAGGTCGAAGTCCGTGCCGGTGGTGGTGCGGACGTCCCAGCCGAGACCGACGGTGACGGCCGTCAGGCCCGGGGCCTCCTTGGTCAGCGAGACGTTGCCGCCCTTGCTGAGGCTGACTCCCACGAGTCCCTCCATTGGTTTCCAGGGGCAGCGCCCCCGTCGTACATGGCATTCGGATCAACGTATCGATCCTAGTGAGCGGTTCCCGGGACGGGCAGGCACTTGCGCCGGGGTTTCACCGGTGTCGGGAGACCGCCGGGCGGCCCGGCCCGGGGCGGCGGGGCGCGGCCGGGACGTCAGAGGGCGTCGAGGACCTTCAGGTAGTCGTTCAGGTCGCGGGCGTCCGGCAGGTCGTTGACCACCGACCAGCGCACCGTGCCGGTCCTGTCGATGATGAAGGTGCCGCGGACCGCGCAGCCCTTCTCCTCGTCGAAGACCCCGTAGGCGCGGGCCGCGGCGCCGTGCGGCCAGAAGTCGGACAGCAGCGGGTACTCCAGGCCCTCCTGCTCGGCGAAGACGCGCAGGGTGTGCATGGAGTCGGTGGAGACGGCCAGGAGCTGGACGTCGTCGTTGACGAAGCGGGGCAGCTCGTCGCGGAGCGCGCACAGCTCGCCGGTGCACACGCCGGTGAAGGCGAACGGGTAGAAGAGGAGCACCACGTTCTTCTCGCCGCGGAAGTCGGCGAGCGAGACGGTGCGCCCGTGGTTGTCCTTCAGGGTGAGGTCCGGGGCCGGGTCGCCGGCCGCCGGGGCCGGGGTGCCGGTGGTGTCCGCCTCGATCGCCATGGCAGCGCGTTTCCCTTCGGTGGGCTGGTGGCCGGCGTGCTCCGGTGGGGGCCGCCGGCTCGTCCGGGGCGGGGACCCTGTCGGGCGCCCCCGTCCCCGCCCACCCTACGCACCGGACCCGCACGCCGGCCCGGTCGCCGCCGAGCGGGCCGCGCGCGGGGCCCCGCACCTGGCAGGGCGCACGCAGCGGGCCCCCGCCGACGGAGGTCGGCGGGGGCCCGGGGCCCGGGGGCTCGGCGCGGTCAGCGCTTGCCGGTCTTGGGGGTCACCAGACGGGTGCCGGTCCAGTCCTTGCCCACGGTGACGCTGCGGGTCTGGGAGAGCCCGGCGGTCTGGGCGGCCTCGTTGATGTCGCTGGGCTCGATGTAGCCGTCACGACCGGTCTTGGGCGTCATGAGCCAGATCTGGCCGCCCTCGTCGATCAGGCCGATGGCGTCGACCAGTGCGTCCGTGAGGTCGCCGTCGTCGTCACGGAACCACAGCACGACGACGTCGGCGACGTCGTCGTAGTCCTCGTCGACGAGTTCCTGGCCGATGACGGCCTCGATGCCTTCACGGAGCTCCTGCTCGACATCCTCGTCGTAGCCGATCTCCTGGACCACCTGTCCGGGCTCGAACCCCAGCTTCGACGCCGGGTTGGTCCGCTCCTCCGCGTGGTCCGCGGTCGCGCTCACGGCTTGCCTCCTGATCATGTCTTCTGGAAAGTGCGTCGGCCGCGCGCGTACGCGCGGCTTGGGGCGTAGTCCACACGTGCCGGGCGGATCGCGCAAGTACCCGGCGATCGAGACCGCCGAAACGGTGACTTTTGGGTCCGTCCCGCCACAGTTCCTGGCATCTGCCCGCCCGTGGCCGGGCTACACACCACGCCTCTTGACCCACTTTAGGTGCTTCCACTCCATCCGTGCCTCCGCGCCGGACGATCTCCGGGGCAGCGGGCCGGGAACGGGTGGACGAGCCGGGCGAACGGCCGGACGAAACGCCTGGACGCCTTGGGCGTATGGTTGCGATTTGACCGACCTCGCGTCGACCGAACCGTCCCGGCCGCGGACCGGGGGGCCCACCGCCCCGGCCGCACGGCCTGGGAACCGGGCTCCACGGCCCGGGGACGCCGGGAGGGGCCCGTACGGGTTACCTCCTGGTAAAGATGACGTCCGCGTCGACGGGGTAGACGATGGTGGCGGCGCGACGTACCGACGACCACCCAGCACCCCCGTAGGCTCCACCGACCAGAAGGAACAGCGTGGCTTCCGGATCCGATCGCAACCCGATCATCATTGGCGGCCTTCCCAGCCAGGTCCCGGACTTCGATCCCGAAGAGACCCAGGAATGGCTCGACTCCCTCGACGCCGCCGTCGACGAACGCGGCCGGGAACGGGCCCGCTACCTGATGCTCCGCCTCATCGAGCGGGCCCGCGAGAAGCGCGTGGCCGTGCCCGAGATGCGCAGCACGGACTACGTCAACACGATCGCGACCAGGGACGAGCCGTTCTTCCCCGGCAACGAGGAGATCGAGCGCAAGGTCCTCAACGCCACCCGCTGGAACGCCGCGGTGATGGTCTCCCGCGCACAGCGCCCCGGGATCGGCGTCGGCGGGCACATCGCCACCTTCGCCTCCTCCGCGTCCCTGTACGACGTGGGCTTCAACCACTTCTTCCGCGGCAAGGACGAGGGCGACGGCGGCGACCAGATCTTCTTCCAGGGCCACGCCTCCCCCGGCATCTACGCCCGCGCCTTCCTCCTCGACCGGCTGAACGAGACGCAGCTCGACGCCTTCCGCCAGGAGAAGTCGAAGTTCCCCGACGGCCTGTCGTCCTACCCGCACCCGCGGCTGATGCCGGACTTCTGGGAGTTCCCGACCGTCTCCATGGGCCTGGGCCCGCTGGGCGCGATCTTCCAGGCGCGGATGAACCGCTACATGGAGGCGCGCGGCATCGCCGACACGTCCAAGTCGCACGTCTGGGCGTTCCTCGGCGACGGCGAGATGGACGAGCCCGAGTCGCTCGGCCAGTTGTCCATCGCCGCCCGCGAGGGCCTGGACAACCTCACCTTCGTCGTCAACTGCAACCTCCAGCGGCTCGACGGCCCGGTGCGCGGCAACGGCAAGATCATCCAGGAGCTGGAGTCGCAGTTCCGCGGCGCCGGCTGGAACGTGATCAAGCTGGTGTGGGACCGCTCCTGGGACCCGCTGCTCGCCCAGGACCGCGACGGCATCCTGGTCAACAAGCTGAACACCACCCCGGACGGCCAGTTCCAGACGTACGCCACCGAGACCGGTTCGTACATCCGCGACCACTTCTTCGGCGGCGACCAGCGGCTGCGCGCCATGGTCGAGAACATGACCGACGACCAGATCCTTCACCTGGGGCGCGGCGGTCACGACCACAAGAAGATCTACGCCGCGTACGAGGCGGCCCGCGCCCACAAGGGCCAGCCGACGGTGATCCTGGCGCAGACGGTCAAGGGCTGGACGCTGGGCCCGAACTTCGAGGGCCGCAACGCCACCCACCAGATGAAGAAGCTGACGGTCGACGACCTGAAGGGCTTCCGGGACCGGCTGCACCTGCCGATCTCCGACAAGGAGCTGGAGAGCGGCCTCCCGCCGTACTACCACCCCGGCCGGGACTCCGAGGAGATCCAGTACATGCACGACCGCCGCCAGGCGCTGGGCGGCTATGTGCCGACCCGGGTCGTGCGCGCGAAGCCGCTGCCGCTGCCGGAGGACAAGACCTACGCGGCGGTGAAGAAGGGCTCCGGGCAGCAGTCGATCGCCACCACGATGGCGTTCGTCCGGCTGCTGAAGGACCTGATGCGGGACAAGGAGATCGGCAAGCGGTTCGTGCTGATCGCGCCGGACGAGTACCGCACCTTCGGCATGGACTCGTTCTTCCCGAGCGCCAAGATCTACAACCCGCTCGGCCAGCAGTACGAGGCGGTGGACCGCGAACTGCTGCTCGCCTACAAGGAGTCGCCGACCGGCCAGATGCTGCACGACGGCATCTCCGAGGCGGGCTGCACCGCCTCGCTGATCGCCGCCGGATCGGCGTACGCCACCCACGGCGAGCCGCTGATCCCGGTGTACGTCTTCTACTCGATGTTCGGTTTCCAGCGCACCGGCGACCAGTTCTGGCAGATGTCCGACCAGTTGGCGCGCGGCTTCGTGCTGGGTGCGACCGCCGGTCGTACGACCCTGACCGGTGAGGGCCTCCAGCACGCCGACGGGCACTCCCAGCTCCTCGCCTCGACCAACCCGGCCTGCGTCTCCTACGACCCGGCGTACGGCTTCGAGATCGCGCACATCGTCCAGGACGGCCTGCGCCGGATGTACGGCGAGGACAGCGAGGACGTCTTCTACTACCTCACCGTCTACAACGAGCCGATCCGGCACCCGGCCGAGCCGGCCGACGTGGACGCCGAGGGCATCGTCAAGGGCATCCACCGGGTCGGCAGGGGCGAGAACGGCCAGATCCCCGCGCAGATCCTCGCCTCCGGCGTGGCCGTCCCGTGGGCCCTGGAGGCGCAGAGGATCCTCGCCGAGGAGTGGGACGTCCGGGCCGACGTCTGGTCCGCCACCTCCTGGAACGAGCTGCGCCGCGAGGCCGTGGACGTCGACCGCCACAACCTCCTCCACCCGGAGGAGGAGCAGCGGGTGCCGTACGTGACGCAGAAGCTGTCCGGCGCGGAGGGCCCGTTCGTCGCGGTCTCCGACTGGATGCGCTCGGTCCCGGACCAGATCTCGCGCTGGGTCCCCGGCACCTACACCTCGCTGGGCGCCGACGGCTTCGGCTTCGCCGACACCCGGGGCGCCGCCCGCCGGTACTTCCACATCGACGCCCAGTCGATCGTGCTGGCGGTGCTGACCGAGCTGGCCCGCGAGGGCAAGGTGGACCGCTCCGCGCTGAAGCAGGCGGTGGACCGCTACCAGCTCCTCGACGTCTCGGCCGCCGACCCGGGCGCCGCGGGCGGCGACGCCTGACCCCGAGTGCCGCGTGAGGGCGGTGCGGGAGCCCGAAAGGGGCTCCCGCACCGCCCTCGGCGCGTCCGGGGCCCGGCCCGCTGCACAGTGGGCTCCGGTCACCGGCCGGCGGTGTGCTCCAGGATCGCGGCGGACAGCGGCTGGTGGACCTCCCGCGGCAGGGCGTGGCCCATGCCCGGTACGGTGACCAGACGCGCGCCGCCGATGACCTGCGCCAGGTGGTCGGCGTGCGGCGGCGGGTAGACCGGCTCGGCCGGCGCGGACACGACCAGGGTGGGCACGCGGTTGACCGCCAGCTCCCCGGTGCGCTCCATCCCCGCGGTGTCGGCGCGGGCGTGCGCGGTGCTGGTGCGGTGGTGCCCGGTGTGCTCGACGATCCGGCGCTCCAGGGCGCGGGCGGCCTCGGCGTCGAACGGGATGAGGTCGCCGCTCAGCAGCCGCCAGTGCTCGACGCGCCGGTCCAACTCCTCCTCCAGGCCGCGCTCCTCGGCGGGCTCGGACCACAGCCGCACCAGCTCCGGGTCGACCCCGGGCAGCTCGGCGGCCGGGGTCTGGGCGCCGTCGGGGCCGGTATAGGGCCGGACGCTCAGCGCGCCGGTGCCCATCAGCGTGGCGGTCAGCAGCCGCTTCGGGTGGTCGGCGAGGAGGAGTTGGGTGAGCATGCCGCCCATGGACATCCCCACCACATGTGCGCGGTCCACCCCCAGGGCGTCCAGCACCGCGAGCGCGTCCCCCGCCAACTCGGGCAGGGCGTAGGGCCTGCGGTCGTAGGACCAGGTGGACCGGCCGGTGTCGCGGTGGTCGTAGCGGATGATGCGGTGGCGGGCGGCGAGCAGGTCCACCAGCTCCTCCGGCCAGGCCAGCCCCGATGCCTGCGCCCCCATGATCAGCAACAGCGCCGGCGTGTCGGCCGGTCCGCGCTCCTCCACCCAGAGGCGCACATCGGGTGCCACGTCGACGAAGCGCTGCATGAGGTTCCTTCCGTAGATGCTGTCCGGTTCCGCCGCTGGTGGGGGACCCCGCCCCCCTCCCCCTCCCCAGTCGATCCGGCTTCAAG
>NZ_PVLV01000310.1 GCF_002982015.1 Streptomyces solincola | reverse complement strand
ATCCTGGAGTGCGGACGGGGGTGTGGTCGGGGATGGGGACGGGGGTGTGGTCGGGGTGGCGGTGGTCAGGAGGAGGGCGATGAGGTGCGTCGTCGTGGTGTGCATGTACGCACTGTGACGCAACGGGGGCCGTCCGCGCTGATCTTGGTGGTCGGCTGTGGACAGGCCACCCGTTGTGGACATCGCCGTCACCCGGCGGTGTCGGGGTCCCGTACACTTCTTCTGGCGATCCGGGTCACCGGGTCGACTTCGCACGCCCCGCCACCACTGTCAGAAGTCGTGGTAGCGCTCTTCGGTCCTTCGTGGCGCAGCGCGCCGGGGCGTCAGGACAAACCGAGAAATCAAGGAGATACGGCCATGGCCGTCGTCACGATGCGGGAGCTGCTGGAGAGCGGCGTCCACTTCGGTCACCAGACCCGTCGCTGGAACCCGAAGATGAAGCGCTTCATCTTCACCGAGCGCAACGGCATCTACATCATCGACCTGCTCCAGTCGCTGTCGTACATCGACCGCGCCTACGAGTTCGTCAAGGAGACCGTCGCCCACGGCGGTTCCATCATGTTCGTCGGCACCAAGAAGCAGGCCCAGGAGGCCATCGCCGAGCAGGCGACCCGGGTCGGGATGCCGTACGTCAACCAGCGCTGGCTGGGTGGCATGCTCACCAACTTCTCCACCGTCTACAAGCGCCTTCAGCGTCTGAAGGAGCTTGAGGCGATCGACTTCGAGGACGTGGCCGCCTCCGGCCTGACCAAGAAGGAGCTGCTGGTCCTCTCGCGCGAGAAGGCCAAGCTGGAGAAGACCCTCGGCGGCATCCGCGAGATGCAGAAGGTGCCGAGCGCCGTCTGGATCGTCGACACCAAGAAGGAGCACATCGCCGTCGGTGAGGCGCGCAAGCTCCACATCCCGGTCGTCGCGATCCTGGACACCAACTGCGACCCCGACGAGGTCGACTACAAGATCCCGGGCAACGACGACGCGATCCGCTCCGTCACCCTGCTCACCCGCGTGATCGCCGACGCCGTCGCCGAGGGCCTCATCGCCCGTTCCGGCGTCGCCACCGGTGACTCGAAGCCGGGCGAGAAGGCCCAGGGCGAGCCGCTCGCCGAGTGGGAGCGGGACCTGCTGGAGGGCGACAAGAAGGCCGACGAGGCCGAGAAGCCCGCCGAGGCCCCCGCCGCCGAGGCCGAGAAGCCGGCCGAGGCCGCCGCCGAGACCGAGGCGCCCGCCGCCGAGGCCCCGGCCGCCGACGCTCCGGCCGCCGAGCAGGCCTGAACCCCGGGGCTGCGGCCCTGAGTCGAGGGCGCCGGGCCGGTGCGAGCCGGCCCGCGCGCCCGGGGGGACCGGACGGCGGCTGCCGCCGGGTGCGGTCCCGTGGATTCGGCGAAGACGGCGGAGGCCCACGAAGCCTCCGCCGTCCACCCGTAGATCTTCGTAGATCTTCCAGACTTCGAGAGAGATTCACAGATCATGGCGAACTACACCGCCGCTGACGTCAAAAAGCTCCGCGAGCTCACCGGCGCCGGCATGATGGACTGCAAGAAGGCGCTGGACGAGGCCGACGGCAACGTCGACAAGGCCGTCGAGGCGCTGCGCATCAAGGGCCAGAAGGGCGTCGCCAAGCGCGAGGGCCGCTCGGCCGAGAACGGCGCGGTCGTCTCCCTGATCGCCGGCGACAACACCTCCGGTGTCGTCCTGGAGCTGAAGTGCGAGACGGACTTCGTCGCCAAGAGCGAGAAGTTCCTGGTCGTCGCCAACGCGCTCGCCGCGCACGTCGCCGCCACCTCCCCGGCCGACCTCGAGGGCCTGCTCGGCTCGGAGATCGAGTCCGGCAAGACCGTCCAGGCGTACGTGGACGAGGCCAACGCCAACCTGGGCGAGAAGATCGTCCTGGACCGCTTCGCGCAGTTCTCCGGCGGCTACGTCTCCGCGTACATGCACCGCACCATGCCCGACCTGCCCCCGCAGATCGGTGTCCTGGTCGAGCTGGACAAGGAGAACGCCGAGGTCGCCAAGGGCGTCGCGCAGCACATCGCCGCCTTCGCGCCGAAGTACCTGGCCCGCGAGGACGTCCCGGCCGAGGTCGTCGAGACCGAGCGCCGCGTCGCCGAGGAGACCACCCGCGCCGAGGGCAAGCCCGAGGCCGCGATCGCCAAGATCGTCGAGGGTCGGCTGAACGGCTTCTTCAAGGACGCCACCCTGCTGGGCCAGCCGTACGCGCTGGACAACAAGAAGTCCGTCCAGCAGATCCTGGACGAGGCCGGTGTCACCCTGAAGCGCTTCGCCCGCATCAAGGTCGGCATCTGAGCCGGTACGCGCTCGACTCGGGATCCCGCTAGGGTTTCCCACGTGGACGTCGGCCGCGTGAGCGCCGGACGGCCGCAGATCTGACGAGGAGGCCATTGCCGTGAGGGACACCGCACTCACCGGCAGTGGCCTTCTTCGTATGTGCACGAGGAGATCTCCATGAACCAGGGCGCCGCACAGGGCGACGACACATCCGGCAACAAGTCCGGCCGCTTCATGCTGAAGCTGTCCGGGGAGGCGTTCTCCGGCGGCGGGGGCCTCGGCGTCGACCCCGACGTGGTCCACGCCATCGCGCGTGAGATCGCCGCGGTCGTACGCGGCGGCGCCCAGATCGCCGTCGTCATCGGCGGCGGCAACTTCTTCCGGGGCGCCGAACTCCAGGTCCGCGGCATGGACCGGGCCCGCTCCGACTACATGGGCATGCTCGGCACGGTGATGAACTGCCTCGCCCTCCAGGACTTCCTGGAGAAGGAGGGCATCGAGACCCGGGTCCAGACCGCCATCACCATGGGCCAGGTCGCCGAGCCGTACCTGCCGCTGCGGGCCGCGCGCCACCTGGAGAAGGGCCGCGTGGTCATCTTCGGCGCGGGCATGGGCATGCCGTACTTCTCCACCGACACCACCGCCGCCCAGCGGGCCCTGGAGATCGACGCCGAGGCCCTGCTGATGGGCAAGAACGGCGTCGACGGGGTGTACGACTCCGACCCGAAGACCAACCCGGACGCGGTGAAGTTCGACGCGCTGGAGTACGGGGAGGTGCTGGCCCGGGACCTGAAGGTCGCCGACGCCACCGCCATCACCCTGTGCCGGGACAACAACCTCCCGATCCTGGTCTTCGAGCTGCTCGCGGCGGGCAATATCGCGCGGGCCGTGAAGGGTGAGAAGATCGGCACGCTCGTCAGCGACGAGGGCACCCGGCGCTGAGACCCTGCCGGGCCTCCCGGACCGGGTCGCCCGCGCGCGTCGCCGACGCCTGGCGGGGTCGCTCCGGGAGGGGATGGACAAAGCCCTGCCGGTCGGACACCGTTCAGGGACGCAAGAGCCACGCGGGCGCCGCGTACCACGGACGATCCCCGGTACGCGGTGGGTACGCCGGACGCACCCCGCCCGGGGACTCGCAGGCGCCACCGACGGACGCCTATCCACCAGACGATCCACAGACGACACGCAGGAGCAAGTGGTGATCGAAGAGACCCTCCTCGAAGCCGAGGAGAAGATGGAGAAGGCCGTCGTGGTCGCGAAGGAGGACTTCGCCGCGATCCGCACCGGGCGCGCCCACCCGGCCATGTTCAACAAGATCGTCGCCGACTACTACGGCGCGCTCACCCCGATCAACCAGTTGGCCTCGTTCTCCGTGCCGGAGCCGCGCATGGCCGTGGTCACCCCGTTCGACAAGAGCGCGCTGCGCAACATCGAGCAGGCCATCCGCGACTCGGACCTGGGGGTCAACCCCAGCAACGACGGCAACATCATCCGCGTGGTGTTCCCCGAGCTGACCGAGGAGCGCCGCCGCGAGTACATCAAGGTCGCCAAGGGCAAGGGCGAGGACGCCAAGATCTCGATCCGCTCCGTGCGCCGCAAGGCCAAGGAGACCATCGACAAGGCGATCAAGGACGGCGAGGTCGGCGAGGACGAGGGCCGCCGCGCCGAGAAGGAGCTCGACGACACCACCGCGAAGTACGTCGCGCAGGTGGACGAGCTGCTCAAGCACAAGGAATCCGAGCTGCTCGAGGTCTGATGAACGACGCATCCTGGGGGGCCCCGCCGAAAGGCGGTTACTGGGGTCCGCCCGACCAGGGGCTCGACACCGGGCTCGCCCCGGCCGCCCCGGCGGGTCCCGCCCACGACGGGCATGAGGCACAGCAGACTCGCCCCATGCCCATCGTGCCCGACTCTCCCGCCGGCCCACCGTCCGGCGGCGACCACGGAGACCAGGACGACCTCGACCACGGCCGTGACCGGGGGGCCGCCGCGCAGGGCGGTCCCCCGTTCCGTGCGGCGGCGCCGCACGGGCAGCCGCCCGCCGGCGGGCAGCCGTACGCCGGCGGCCGCGCTGCCGGTCACCTGCCCGGCCACGCGTCCGCGCAGGCGGCCGGCGGGCCGGCCGCGCCGCTGCCCGCGGCCGCCGTCAAGAAGCGGGCCGGCCGCGACCTGCGGGCGGCCATAGGGGTCGGCGTCGGACTCGGCGCGGTGATCATCGCGTCGCTGTTCGTCTGGAAGGCCGCGTTCGTCGGGGTCGTGGCCGCCGCCGTGGTGGTGGGCCTGTGGGAGCTGACCTCCCGGCTCCGGGAGCGCAAGGCCATCAAGGCCCCGCTCGTCCCGCTGGCCGTCGGCGGCGCCGCCATGGTCGTCGCCGGCTATCTGCGGGGCGCCGAGGGGGCCTGGGTCGCCATGGCGCTGACCGCGCTGGCGGTGCTGGTCTGGCGGATGACCGAACCGCCCGAGGGCTACCTCAAGGACGTCACCGCGGGCGTGTTCGCCGCCTTCTACGTGCCCTTCCTCGCCACCTTCGTGGCGTTGATGCTCGCCGCCGGCGACGGGCCCTGGCGGGTGCTGACCTTCCTGATCCTCACCGTGGTCAGCGACACCGGGGCGTACGCGGTGGGCTGGCGCTTCGGCACCCACAAGCTCGCCCCGCGGATCAGCCCCGGCAAGACCCGCGAGGGCCTGCTGGGCGCGGTCGGCTTCGCGATGGGCGCGGGCGCGCTGTGCATGGAGTTCGCCGTCGACGGCGGCACCTGGTGGCAGGGGCTGCTGATGGGGCTGGCCGTCGCGGTCAGCGCCACCCTGGGCGACCTCGGCGAGTCCATGATCAAGCGGGACCTCGGCATCAAGGACATGGGCACCCTGCTGCCCGGCCACGGCGGCATCATGGACCGGCTGGACTCGCTGCTGCCGACCGCGCCGGTGGTGTGGCTGCTGCTGGTGGTGTTCGTGGGGGCGGGCTGACCCGCGGCCGGGGCTGACACCCGCGGCCGGGGTCGACACCCGCCGCCGCCGTACGCGGCGGGGTGACCTGCCGCACTTCCCGTACGGGAAGAGGGCCGGACTCCCGGACCGTTACCCTGGAAGGGCTCGCCGCTTCGCGCGGCGGGCCCTTTCGGCCGTACCGGCCGGGCCGCCCGCCGGGCCGGAGCCCGCGCCCTTCCGGCACGGACGCCCACCGACGTACAGCGATCGCCGTATCCGCACCGGCGCACGTGACGCAGCTAGGAGCAGCACGCCATGGCACCCCCCGCCCCGGGAGAACTGACGTTCGTCGCGCCCCGCGGCGCCAAGAAGCCGCCGCGGCACCTCGCCGACCTGTCGCCCGCCGAGCGCAAGGAGGCCGTGGCGGCGATCGGCGAGAAGCCGTTCCGCGCCAAGCAGCTCTCCCAGCACTACTTCGCCCGCTACGCGCACGACCCGGCGCAGTGGACCGACATCCCGGCCGCCGCGCGGGAGAAGCTCGCCGCCGAGCTGCTGCCCGAGCTGATGAGCGTGGTGCGGCACATCTCCTGCGACGACGACACCACCCGCAAGACGCTGTGGCGGCTGCACGACGGCACCCTGGTCGAGTCGGTGCTGATGCGCTACCCGGACCGGGTCACCATGTGCATCTCCTCGCAGGCCGGCTGCGGCATGAACTGCCCGTTCTGCGCCACCGGCCAGGCCGGCCTCGACCGCAACCTCTCCACCGCCGAGATCGTCCACCAGATCGTCGACGGCATGCGGGCGCTGCGCGACGGCGAGGTGCCCGGCGGCCCGGCCCGGCTGTCCAACATCGTCTTCATGGGCATGGGCGAGCCGCTGGCCAACTACAAGCGGGTGGTCGGCGCGATCCGCCGGCTGACCGACCCCGAGCCGGACGGCCTGGGGCTGTCCCAGCGCGGCATCACCGTCTCCACCGTCGGCCTGGTGCCGGCGATGCTGCGGTTCGCCGACGAGGGCTTCAAGTGCCGGCTCGCGGTCTCCCTGCACGCCCCCGACGACGAGCTGCGCGACACCCTGGTGCCGGTCAACACCCGCTGGAAGGTCCGCGAGGTGCTCGACGCGGCCTGGGAGTACGCGGAGAAGTCCGGCCGCCGGGTCTCCATCGAGTACGCGCTGATCCGCGACATCAACGACCAGGCGTGGCGCGGCGACCTGCTGGGCCGCCTCCTCAAGGGCAAGCGCGTGCACGTCAACCTCATCCCGCTCAACCCGACGCCCGGGTCCAAGTGGACCGCCTCCCGGCCGGAGGACGAGAAGGCGTTCGTCGAGGCCATCGCCGCGCACGGGGTCCCGGTGACCGTGCGGGACACCCGGGGCCAGGAGATCGACGGGGCCTGCGGGCAGCTCGCCGCCGCCGAGCGCTGAGCCCCGTCCCCCGGGGCGGCCGAAAAGCGACCTAGTACTCTGGGGGCGCGCGGTCCGTTCCGCGCGCCACAACTCCACAACATCACCATCCGACAGGGGAGCGCCACAGCGCTGAGAGTGCGGCACCGTCAGGCCGCAGACCCTCTGAACCTCGCCCAGGTCATTCTGGGTAGGGAGTTCGGTCACCACTCAAGCTGTTGCGCCCTGCCCGCCCGCGCGCCCCCTGCGGCCGCCGGCGGGCGGGGCCGCGTCTCTTCCTGGTCACCCCCAGGAGGAATCAGTGTCCACCACCACCACCAAGGTCGCGGCCGGTGTGCTGGCCGGCGCGCTGGGCGTCACGGCGCTCACCGCGTGCGGCGGCGACGGCGGGTCCGGCAAGGACCAGGGCGCCACGGCGTCCAAGACCGTCACCCTGGTCAGCCACGACTCGTTCAACGCCTCCCCGGAGGTGCTCAAGGAGTTCACCGAGCGGACCGGCTACACCGTCAAGGTCCTCAAGAGCGGCGACGCGGGCGAGGCCGTCAACAAGGCGGTGCTCACCAAGGGCGCCCCGCAGGGCGACGTCTTCTTCGGCGTCGACAACACCCTGCTCTCCCGCGCCCTGGACAACGGCGTCTTCCAGTCATACCGGGCCAAGGGCCTGGACCGGGTGCCCGAGGACGTCCAGCTCGACAAGGCCGAGCACCGGGTCACCCCGGTCGACACCGGCGACATCTGCGTCAACTACGACAAGAAGTTCTTCGCGGACCGGAAGCTCGCACCGCCGAAGAACTTCGACGACCTCGCCAAGCCCGCCTATAAGGACATGCTGGTGGTGGAGAACCCCGAGCGCTCCTCGCCCGGCCTGGGCTTCCTGCTCGGCACCGCCGCCGAGTACGGCGACGGCGGCTGGCCGGGCTACTGGAAGAAGCTGAAGGCCAACGGCGTCAAGGTCGCCGACAGTTGGGAGATCGCCTACAACCAGGAGTTCTCCGGATCGGCCGGCGGCAAGAAGGCCAAGGGCGACCGGCCGCTGGTCGTCTCCTACGCCTCCAGCCCGCCCGTCGAGGTGCTGTACGCCGAGCCGCAGCCCGAGGAGGCGCCCACCGGCGTCTCCACCGGCACCTGCTTCCGGCAGACCGAGTTCGCCGGCCTGCTGGCGGGGGCGAAGAACCCCGAGGGCGGCAAGGCGCTCCTGGACTTCCTGATCTCCAAGGACTTCCAGGAGGACGTGCCGCTGCAGATGTTCGTCAACCCGGTCGCGAAGGACGCCGCGCTGCCGGCGCTGTTCACCGAGCACGGCGCGACCGCCGACGACCCGCACGCGCTCGACCCGAAGAAGATCGCCGACAACCGCGACCAGTGGATCCAGACGTGGTCCTCCCTCGTCCTGAGGTAGCGCGCCGCGAGGCGGCGCCCGGGAAGACCGCCGCGCCCACGCCGTCCGCGCGGCGGCGGGCGCGGCGCGCGGGCGCGCTGCGGGCCGGGCTGATGGCGCTGCCGGTGGTCTTCTTCGCGGTCTTCTTCGCCTACCCGGTGGCCGCCATCACCGCCCGCGGCCTCGGCCTGAGCGACGGGCCCGGCGCCACCGGCACCGGCGGGGGCGGCTTCGACCCCGGCCGGATCGCCGAGGTGCTGGGCCGCCCAGAGATCCTCGACGTGCTGTGGTTCACCACCTGGCAGGCGCTCGCCTCCACCGCGCTGACCCTGCTGGTGGCGCTGCCCGGCGCCTATGTGCTGGCCCGCTTCGACTTCCCCGGCCGGAAGCTGCTGCGGGCCGTGGTCACCGTGCCGTTCGTGCTGCCCACCGTCGTGGTCGGCACCGCGTTCCTCGCCGTGATGGGCCGGCGCGGGCTGCTCGACGAGCTGTGGGGCGTGCGCCTCGACACCACCGTGTGGGCCATCCTGCTCGCCCACCTCTTCTTCAACTACGCCGTCGTGGTCCGCACCGTCGGCGGGCTCTGGTCCCAGCTCGACCCGCGCCAGGAGGAGGCCGCCCGGGTGCTGGGCGCCTCCCGGCTCGGCGCCTTCCGCCGGGTGACGCTGCCGGCGCTCACCCCCGCGGTGGCCGCCGCCGCGCTGATGGTCTTCCTCTTCACGTACACCTCCTTCGGCATCGTGCAGATCCTCGGCGGACCCGCCTACACCACGCTGGAGGCCGAGGTCTACCGGCAGACCGCGCAACTGCTCGACCTGCCGACCGCCGCGGTCCTCACCCTGGTGCAGTTCGCCGCCGTCGGCGCGGTGCTCGCCGTGCACGCCCGGACGGTACGCCGCCGGGAGACCGCGCTGAAGCTGGTGGACCCGGCCACCACCGCCCGCCGGCCGCGCGGCGCCGCCCAGTGGACGCTGCTGGCCGCCGTGCTCGCCTCCATCACGCTGCTCCTGCTGCCGCTCGGGGTGCTGGTCGCCCGCTCCTTCGGCGGCCCGGACGGGCTGCTGTACTACCGGGCCCTTCAGGACGCCGACGCCTCCGGCGGCACCTTCCTGGTCGCCCCGCTCACCGCCGTCTCCACCTCGCTGACCTACGCGCTGGCCGCCACCGCGATCGCCGTCCTGGTCGGCGGCCTGGCCGCGGCCGCCCTCACCCGGCGCGCCGGCCGTCTCGTGCGCGGCTTCGACGCCCTGCTGATGCTGCCGCTCGGGGTGTCCGCGGTCACCGTCGGCTTCGGCTTCCTCATCGCGCTGGACGAACCGCCGCTGGACCTGCGCTCCTCGTGGTGGCTGGTGCCGCTGGCACAGGCGCTGGTGGGGGTGCCGTTCGTGGTGCGGACCATGCTGCCGGTGCTGCGCGCCGTCGACGTACGGCTGCGGGAGGCGGCCGCCGTGCTCGGGGCGTCCCCCTGGCGGGCCTGGCGGGAGGTGGACCTGCCGCTGGTCGGCCGGGCGCTGCTGGTGGCCGCCGGGTTCGCGTTCGCCGTCTCGCTGGGCGAGTTCGGTGCGACGGTGTTCATCGCCCGGCCCGACAGTCCCACCCTGCCGGTCGCCGTCGCCCGGCTGATCGGCCGGCCCGGCGACCTCAACTACGGGCAGGCGATGGCCCTGTCCACGATCCTGATGGTGGTGTGCGCGGTGTCCCTGCTGCTCCTGGAACGCGTCCGCGTCAACCGGGCGGGTGAGCTGTGAGCGGCCTGCTGACCCTGGAGCAGGCCACCGTGCGCTTCGGCGGCCGGGCCGCGCTGGACGCGGTCGACCTCGACGTCGCCGAGCACGAGATCGTGTGCGTGCTCGGCCCGAGCGGCAGCGGCAAGTCCACCTTGCTGCGGGCGGTCGCCGGGCTGACGCCGGTGGACGGCGGGCGGGTGCTGCTGGACGGCGCCGACCAGGCCGGGGTGCCCGCGCACCGCCGCGGGGTGGGCCTGATGTTCCAGGACCACCAGCTCTTCCCGCAGCGCGACGTCGCCGGGAACGTCGCCTTCGGGCTGCGGGTACGCGGCGCGGCCAGACCCGAACGCACCGCCCGGGTGGCCGAGTTGCTCGAACTGGTGGGCCTGCCCGGCGCCCAGCGCCGCGCCGTCGCCGCGCTCTCCGGCGGCGAGCAGCAGCGCGTCGCCCTGGCCCGGGCGCTCGCCCCCAGTCCGCGGCTGCTGATGCTGGACGAGCCCCTCGGCCAGCTCGACCGGGGCCTGCGCGAGCGCCTGGTGGCCGAACTGCGGCGGCTCTTCGGCCGGCTCGGCACCACCGTGCTGGCCGTCACCCACGACCAGGGCGAGGCGTTCGCCCTCGCCGACCGGGTGGTCGTCATGCGCGACGGCCGGATCGCCCAGTCCGGCACCCCCCGCGAGGTGTGGCAGCGCCCCGCCGACGAGTTCACCGCCCGCTTCCTCGGCTTCGAGAACGTGACCGCGGCGACGGTACGCGGTGAGGCCGCCGACACCGCCTGGGGCAGGCTCCCGGTGCCGGCCGGCTCGGCCCAGGGCGAGCACCCCCTGCTCGTCCGCCCCGCCGGCGTACGGCTCACCGCCCCCGCCGACGGGCTGCGCTGCACCGTCGAGACCCGCACCTTCCGCGGCCACCACGTCGCCGTCCGCCTGCGCCCGGAGACCGGCCCGCCCCTGGAGGCGGTCTGCGCCCTGCGCGACACCCCGGAGGAGGGCGCCGAGGTGGGCGCGGTCTTCACGGCGCAGGAGGTCGTGGTGCTGGGCTAGCGGGTGCCCCCACGCCGGCCTCCGGTGCCCCCGCCCGGCCTCCGGCGGCCCCGCCCGGCCTCCGGCGGTCCGCGTCGGGGAGGGCGGGGAGC
>NZ_PVLV01000030.1 GCF_002982015.1 Streptomyces solincola | reverse complement strand
GGGAGGGCGCGTAGAGCAGGGCGCGGGTGCCGGGGGCGAGGCCGAGGCGGGCGCGGGCGGCGCGGACGTCGGCGGCGGTGGCCCGGTGGTAGACGTCGTTGCGGGGGTAGCCGTAGTCGAGGGTGCGGTAGCCGGCCGGGTAGGCGCGCTGCCACGTCTCGGTGGAGTGCGGGTTGGCGGAGAGGCTGAAGTCCCAGCGGTCCACCCGCTCCAGCAGCCGGTCGAAGTCCAGGCCGCGGGCGGCGGCCGGGCGGTCGCGCAGGTCGACGCCCATGTGCTTGAGCGGGGTGCCGTGGTGGGTCTGGAGGTGGACGCTGCCCGCCCGCTTGACCATGTGGTCGGGGAAGTTGACGTTGTTGACCAGGTACGTGGCGCGCGCCAGCGCCTCGGTGCAGCGGCGGGTGCCGGACAGGACGTGCTCGGTGCCGGGCGGCAGCAGCTCGGCGTGCTCGGGCTCGACCATCCACACCCGGCGGATGTCCGGGGCGAGTTCGGCCAGCTCGGCGGCGATGGCGGCCGGGTTGCAGGCGACGCCGCGCCCCCAGTAGGCGGAGAAGACGGCCAGGTCGGGGTCGAGCGGCCGGGCCAGCGCGGTCCGCCGGCGGAGCCGGGCGCGGGCGGCGGCGGCCCGGGAGCCGATCGCCCCGGCCGCCGAACCGGCGGCCCGGCGGCGGTCGTTGGCGGTGCGCAGCAGCCGGTAGCCGAGGTGCGCGCCGTGCGCGAGCAGCAGGTGGCGTACGCCGTCGAGCCCGGCCGGGCGGGGGTGGCCGGCGGGCCGGTAGGCGGCGGTGTGGCGGGCGGCGCGGCGGAAGAACTCGCCGATCCGCGCGGCCGGCAGCTCCTCCCGGCGGGCCAGTGCGGTCAGGTAGTCACCGGTCATCCGGTCGTAGAGCGCGGCCCGGACGGCGGCGGGCGCGTCGGCCGCCCCGGCGAGCCGGTGCAGCGCCTCGTACTGGTCGAAGAGGTCCGGCTCGGGGGCGGGGGCGGCGCGCCGCTGCGCGGGCCGGTCGCGGTGGTGGACCAGTGCGACCACGCCGCGGCGGGCGACGGTGCGGGCGAGCAGCAGCACCGCGAGGGAGAGGTAGAGCGCGTCGTGCCCGTCGGTGCCGAGCAGGCCGGGGTGCTCGGCGAGCAGCCCGGCGCGCACGATCCGGGTGCCGGGCAGCGGGTCCAGGGCGAGCAGGGCGGGGTGCGCGGCGAGCGTGGTGACGCCGGGCGCGGCGGTGAGCAGGTCGGTGGTGCCGCTGGGCACGCCGTCGTCCCACCAGTGGGCGGTCCGGTGGTCGCACAGCAGCACGTCGGGGCCACCGGTGAGGGCGTCGAGGAGCGCGGCGGCGGCCCCGGGCGGGAGCCGGTCGGCCGCCGGGTCGAGGAACTGAAGGTGTGTCCCGCGGGCCGCCCGGGCGGCCCGCGGGACACACCT
>NZ_PVLV01000309.1 GCF_002982015.1 Streptomyces solincola | reverse complement strand
GCCGGCCGGCCCGGACGGTCCGACCGGCACAGCGGCGGCAGCGCGATCGTCGCCGGGCTGCCGGAGGCGCAGGCCAAGCTGGCCCGCTGCTGCACCCCCGTACCGCCGGACGCGGTGACCGGCTTCGCGGTACGCGGCGGGTACGTCACCGTGCACCGGGCCGCCTGCTCCGCGGTGACCCGGATGGCGGCGGCCGGGCGCGAAGCGGTGCCGGTCGGCTGGGGCGAGAGCGCCGGCTGCCGGGTGACGCTGGTCGCCGAGGCCTTCGGCCGCCCCCGGCTCCTCGCCGACCTCACCGACGCCATCGCCACCGCCGGGGCGGCGATCGTGTCGGCGACCGTCGAACCGCCCAGCGAGCAGCGGGTCCGCCACACCTACACGCTCCGCCTGGCCGACGCCGCCGAGCTCCCGGCGCTGATGCGGGCGATGCGCCAGGTCGCCGGGGTCTACGACGTCGCCCGCGCCTGAGGGCAGGGCCCGGGACCGCGTCCGCGGGGTCCGGCGTCGGTACCGGGCGACGCGGTGCCGGGGCCGTTCGGGTGCGCGGGGCGCGCGCCGCCCCGGCGGTCACCGGTCGCCCTGGTAGCGGTTGCCCATGTCCCACACCACGCCTCCGCCCGCACCCCGCGTCCCGTCCGACCGCCGGCCCGCCCGCCGCTCGCGCCTCACCCGTATCGCCCTGGCGGTGCTCGCCTCCGCCGGACTGATGGGCGCCGCGTTGCCCGCGCCCGAGCCGCTGGGCATCGGCGACCCGCTCTTCCCGCACCTGGGCAACCCCGGCTACGACGTCCTCGCCTACGACATCGCCTTCTCCTACGGCGGTGACAACACCAAGCCGCTGGACGCCGTCACCACCATCGACGCCCGGATCACCGACCGACTGGAACGGGTCAACCTCGACCTCACCCACGGCGCCGTGCGCTCCGTCGCGGTGGACGGCGCCCCCGCCTCGTACGTCCGCAGCGGCGAGGACCTGGTCGTCGACCCGGGCCGCGCCTTCGGCCCCGGCGAGCGGGTGCGCATCACGGTCTCCCACACCAGCGACCCCACCGGCCCCAGGGGCGCCGGCGGCTGGGTGCGCACCGCCGACGGGCTGGCCATGGCCAACCAGGCCGACGCCGCCCGCCGCGTCTTCCCGAGCAACGACCACCCCTCCGACAAGGCGCTGTTCACCTTCCGGGTCACCGCGCCCAAGGACCTCACGGTCGTCGCCAACGGCAGCCGCGTCGCCCGGGTGCTCAGCGGCGCCACCCGCACCTGGGTCTACCGGAGCGCCGACCCGATGGCCACCGAGCTGGCCCAGGTCTCCGTCGGCCGCTCCGCCGTGCTGGAGCGCACCGGCCCGCACGGGCTGCCGGTCCGCGACGTGGTCCCGGCCGCGGACGTCTCCCTGATGACGCCCTGGCTGAAGAAGACCCCCGCCCACCTGGAGTGGATGGAGCGGAAGACCGGCCGCTACCCCTTCGAGACCTACGGGGTGCTCGTCGCCTCCGCCGACACCGGTTTCCAACTGGAGACCCAGACGCTCTCCCTGTTCGAGCGCTCGCTCTTCGCCGGCTCCGGACTGCCCGACTGGTACGTCGAGTCGATCATGGTGCACGAGCTGGCGCACCACTGGTTCGGCAACAGCGTCTCGCCGCGCCGCTGGGCCGACCTCTGGCTCAACGAGGGCCACGCCACCTGGTACGAGATGCTGTGGGCCGAGGAGGAGGCGGGCGTCACCATGACCGCCCGGATGCGCCAGGCGTACGCCGAGTCCGACGGCTGGCGGAAGGCGGGCGGCCCCCCGGCGGCGCCCCGCCCGCCCGCCGCCGGGCAGCAGATCAGCCTGTTCCGGCCGGTCGTCTACGACGGCAGCGCGCTGGTCCTCTACGCCCTGCGGCAGCAGATCGGCACGGCAGCCTTCGAGCAGCTGGAGCGGCGCTGGGTGGCGGAGTACGCGCACGCCACGGCGAGCACCGACGACTTCGTCCGGCTCGCCTCGGAGGTCGCCGGCCGGGACCTCGGCGGCTTCCTGCACGGCTGGCTGTACGGCGAGAAGACGCCGCCGATGCCGGGCCACCCGGACTGGCGCAGCGCCGCGCCGGTGAGGGCCAAGGGCGCCAAGAAGCCCGAGGGCGCGCCGGCGGAGGCGCGGCACGCCCCGCCGGCCGCCGTCGCCAAGCGCTGACCGGGCGGACTCGGACCGCGGTACGGGTGCGCTCGCGGCCGCCCGGGCGTCGCACGCCGCCGACGGCCCGGGCTTCCGACGGCTCGCCGTCCTCGAACGTTCCTCAAGGGTCACTCGGCGGATGGTCGAGGAGCGGTCGAGCCGTCGGAAAAGCCGGTGACGCGCCGCGCGGCCCGTGCCACCATCGAAGGGTCGGCGGCGCCGCGGCACGCGGACGCAGGGCCGTCCGGGAATGATCCGGAACGCCCGGACGTTCTGCTTGACGCGGCACACGGGTGCCACCGGACCGGTCCACGGTCCGAGGTCCCGGCCGCCGCAGCGGTCCCGGGCGGCGGTTTCGCCCCGGCCATCCGTATTCCCGACCAGGTAAAGGACCCAATGACCTCCTCTTCGACCCCTTCCCAGGACGCACAGACTTTCGCGGCCACGAGCCGCACCGAAGGCCGCCGGGCCGATGCCCTGATGGAAGAGGACGTCGCCTGGAGCCACGACATCGACGGAGTGCGGGACGGCGACCAGTACGACCGGTCCGACCGTGCCGCGCTGCGCCGGGTGGCCGGTCTGTCCACCGAGCTGGAGGACGTGACCGAGGTCGAGTACCGCCAGTTGCGCCTGGAGCGCGTGGTGCTGGTCGGTGTCTGGACCTCCGGTACGGCCCAGGACGCGGACAACTCCCTCGCGGAGCTGGCCGCACTCGCCGAGACCGCGGGTGCGGTGGTGCTCGACGGCGTCATCCAGCGCCGCGACAAGCCGGACCCGGCCACCTACATCGGCTCGGGCAAGGCCGGCGAGCTCCGCGACATCGTGCTGGAGACCGGCGCCGACACCGTCGTCTGCGACGGTGAGCTGAGCCCCGGCCAGCTCATCCACCTCGAAGACGTCGTCAAGGTGAAGGTGGTCGACCGGACCGCGCTGATCCTCGACATCTTCGCCCAGCACGCCAAGAGCCGTGAGGGCAAGGCGCAGGTCGCGCTCGCGCAGATGCAGTACATGCTGCCGAGGCTGCGCGGCTGGGGCCAGTCGCTCTCCCGGCAGATGGGCGGCGGCGGGGGCGGCGGCATGGCCACCCGAGGTCCCGGTGAGACCAAGATCGAGACCGACCGGCGCCGGATTCGCGAGAAGATGGCGAAGATGCGCCGCGAGATCGCGGAGATGAAGACCGGCCGCGACATCAAGCGGCAGGAGCGGCGCCGCAACAAGGTGCCGTCGGTCGCCATCGCCGGCTACACCAACGCCGGCAAGTCCTCGCTGCTCAACCGGCTCACCGGGGCCGGCGTCCTGGTGGAGAACGCCCTGTTCGCCACCCTGGACCCGACCGTGCGCCGGGCGGAGACGCCCAGCGGCCGGCTGTACACCCTGGCGGACACCGTCGGCTTCGTCCGGCACCTGCCGCACCACCTGGTCGAGGCGTTCCGCTCCACCATGGAGGAGGTCGGCGACTCCGACCTCATCCTGCACGTGGTGGACGGCGCACACCCGGCGCCGGAGGAGCAGCTCGCCGCCGTGCGCGAGGTGATCCGGGACGTCGGCGCCACCGACGTACCGGAGATCGTGGTGATCAACAAGGCGGACGCGGCCGACCCGGTCGAGCTCCAGCGGCTGCTGCGGGTGGAGCGCAACGCCATCGCGGTGTCCGCGCGCACCGGCGCCGGCATCGCCGAGCTGCTCGCCCTGATCGACGCCGAGCTGCCCCGGCCGAAGGTCGAGATCGAGGTGCTGGTGCCGTTCACCGAGGGCGCGCTGATCTCCCGGGTGCACAACGAGGGCGAGGTCCTCACCGAGGAGCACACCCCGGAGGGCACCCAGCTCAAGGCACGGGTCCACGAGGAGCTGGCCGCGGCCCTCGCCCCGTACGTGCCGACCGCGCACTGAGGCGCCGAGGAGGGGAGGGGCTCGGCACCGAGCCCCTCCCCTCACGCGTCACGGCTGAAGGCCCGTTTCCCCGGACGACCGATCCGGGGAAACGGGCCTTCGGCTCGTGGGACAGCGCTCAGCGGCCGGCGAACTTCCGGCTGACCGCGTCGTAGACGCCCTTGGCGCCGTCGTCCAGCCGGGGGCCGGCCAGCCAGCCGCCGGTGACCGGGCCGATCGAGGTGTTGGACACCAGCGCCGGCTTCCCGTCACGTCCGGCGCCGACCCAGCCGCCGCCGGACGCGCCGCCGGTCATCGTGCAGCCGATCCGGTACATCGTGGGCTGGTCGGCCTCGATCGACAGCCGGCCCGGCTCGCCCTCGCAGGCGAACATCTTCTGCCCGTCGAACGGCGGGGCGGCCGGGTAGCCGGTCGCCTCCAGGCCGCCCGCCTCGGGCACGGCCGGGGCGCCGAACTCCACCGGCAGCGCCGAGCCGACCGTCTCCTCCAGCGACTTGCCGTCGCCGCCCTTCTCCGGCGTCACGTGGATGACGGCGTAGTCGTACGGGGCGCCCTGGCCGCCCGTGGACGCGCCCTGGTCGATCCACTGCTCGGAGGTCTGCGCCCAGTCGCCCCACCACACGCCGTAGGGCGCGATCTCCTCGCGGGTCGCGTCCTCCAGACCGGCCTCGGACTCACCGGAGTCGTTGTACGAGGGGACGAAGGCGATGTTCCGGTACCAGCCGCCGTCCTTGCCCGCGTGCACGCAGTGGCCCGCCGTCCAGACCAGGTTGGACCTACCCGGGTTGGCCGGGTCCTTCACCACGGTCGCCGAGCACACCATCGACCCCTGCGGGCCGTCGAACAGCACCTTGCCGGAGGCCGGGGCGGCCGAGTGGTACGGGGTGTCCACGGCCTGCGCCTCGACCGCCGCCGGCTCGGGGTCGGTCACCCCGGTGTCACCGGAGATGTCCCCCTCCTCGACCGGGCGCTGCGGCTCCTCGGCCTCCCGCATGCGGTCCGGGTCCCACAGGTCCTCGATGATCGGGTTGACGTAGTCCTGCGCCTCGCGCAGCCACCGGTCCCGGTCCCAGTTCTTCCACTCGCCGCCGCGCCACTCGTCCAGGTCGATCCCGTGCTCCTTGAGGCGGTCCTTCAGGTCCTCCGGGATCGTGAACCCGCCGGACGCGGCGGTCGCGGTCGGCGAGGCGGCCGCGGACGGGTCGCCGCCCGCGTTGTCCTCGCCCGGCCCGCAGGCGGTGGCGGTCAGCGCCAGCACCGCCGCGGCGGAGGCCGCGGCGAGCAGCGGACGTATGGGTCGCATGTGGTGATCCCCCATGAGCTTCAAGGAGCGGGCTCGGTGTCGTCGTGTGTCGCGTCGCACCCACGGCAGGGGGTGCGGCCCCCACTATGCCGTGTCGCTGGAGACGGCCTCCGGCAGGGCCGCGGTTCCGTCCAAGGCCGCGACCAACCCGGCGAACTGGGCGTCCGCGCCCGCCTGATGCGCCCTGCGTCCGGGTATGCGCGCCAGCACGCTGCCCACACGGGGCGGCGACCCGGCCGGGTGACGGAGCGTCAGCCGTCCACCCCGCCCGGCAGGACGATGATCTTCGGAGGAGCCGTGATCCTGAACGCACGCGGTCGTTGTTACGTACCGGGGACTTGAGGACGGCGTCCACCGCCGCCCGCGGCGGCGCCGACACCGACGACACCGACGCGCGCGGCGCGATCGTGACCGGGAGGACCGAAGCCGTGGCCGTGACCGAATCTCCGGTGGCACCCACGTCCGCACACGAGGGCATCCTGCGCCGCCAGTCGCAGCGCGAGTCGGCCGCCCGGACCTACGCGCGCTCGCTGCCGATCGTGCCGGTGCGGGCCCGCGGGCTGACGATCGAGGGCGCGGACGGCCGGCGCTACCTGGACTGCCTCTCCGGCGCCGGCACCCTCGCGCTCGGCCACAACCACCCGGTGGTGCTCGAAGCCATCAGGAAGGTCATCGACTCCGGCGCTCCCCTGCACGTACTGGACCTCGCCACCCCGGTGAAGGACGCCTTCATCACCGAGCTGTTCGCCACCCTGCCGGCCGGGCTCGCCGACGACGCGCGCATCCAGTTCTGCGGCCCGGCCGGCAGGGTGGCGAACAGCTCGGTGATGAAGGCGTCC
>NZ_PVLV01000308.1 GCF_002982015.1 Streptomyces solincola | reverse complement strand
GTTCCGAGAGCATCCCCCCAGCCTAGATCCCGGCCCCGCCCCCCGACCCAGGCCGCCCATGGCCGGATCCGATGGCCGGATCCGGCCCTCGCGCCCGGGCCGCTCCACCGGTGGCGTAGGTTTTCCCTGGACGCCGCGCCCACCGGCGCACGCGCCGACGAGAGACCCGACCGCAAAGGGGAGACAACGCGCTCATGAGCGATGTACTGGAGCTGGTGGACGTATCCGTGGTCCGCGACGGACGCGCTCTGGTGGACGACGTCTCCTGGTCGGTCAAGGAAGGCGAGCGCTGGGTGATCCTCGGCCCCAACGGCGCCGGCAAGACCACCCTCCTCAACGTCGCCTCCAGCTACCTCTTCCCCAGCCGCGGCACCGCCCGCATCCTCGGCGAGCAGCTCGGCCGGGTCGACGTCTTCGACCTGCGCCCCCGCATCGGCATGGCCGGCATCGCCATGGCCGACAAGCTGCCCAGGCGCCAGACCGTCCTGGAGACGGTGCTGACCGCCGCGTACGGCATGACCGCCACCTGGAACGAGGACTACGACACCGTCGACGAGGAGCGGGCCCGCGCCTTCCTCGACCGGCTCGGCATGACCGAGTACCTCGACCGCCGCTTCGGCACCCTCTCCGAGGGCGAGCGCAAGCGCACCCTCATCGCCCGCGCCATGATGACCGACCCCGAACTGCTGCTCCTCGACGAGCCCGCCGCCGGCCTCGACCTCGGCGGCCGCGAGGACCTGGTGCGCCGCCTCGGCCGGCTCGCCCGCGACCCCTACGCCCCCTCCATGCTGATGGTCACCCACCACGTCGAAGAGATCCCCCCGGGCTTCACCCACGTCCTGATGATCCGCCAGGGCAAGGTCCTCGCCGCCGGCCCCATGGAGATGGAGCTGACCTCCCGCAACCTCTCCCTCTGCTTCGGTCTGCCCCTGGTGGTCGAGCACGTCGGCGAGCGCTACACCGCCCAGGGCCTCCCGCTCTCCTGACCGGACTCCCGGCACCGAACAGCCGTTCACCGCGCACCCCTTGACGGGGCGTCGCACACCGGCGGGAGCCCACCGCGCCCTGTCCCGCCCCGCCCCGGCCACCTACCATGACCTGGTGGACATCGACGCATGGGTGTGGTGGCTGATCGGCGCGGTGGGGCTCGGCATCCCGCTCGTGCTCACCGCGATGCCGGAGTTCGGGATGTTTTCCCTCGGCGCGATAGCCGGGGCCGTCACCGCGGCCCTCGGCTTCGGCGTCGTCGCGCAGGTACTGGTCTTCGTCGTCGTCTCCGTGGCGCTCATCGCCGTGGTGCGGCCCATCGCCGCCCGCCACCGCGACGCCCGCCCCCAGCACGCCACCGGCGTCGACGCCCTGAGAGGCCGCCAGGCCGTCGTCCTGGAACGGGTCGACGGCGACGGCGGCCGCATCAAGCTCGCCGGCGAGATCTGGTCCGCCCGCGCCCTGGACGCCGACGCGGTCTACGAGCCCGGCCAGAAGGTCGACGTCGCCGAGATCGACGGAGCCACCGCCGTCGTCATCTGACGGCCGCCTGACACCCCTTCGGCCGAAGGGGCACACGCACGCCCGCGCATCTGGGAAACTCGATCTCGATCAAGAAGAGTCCTCGATCACGAGTCAGAGCCAACCGGCAGCGACCGGCAACCGGCAGCGAAGGGGCACGGGAAGCACGATGCCATCGGTCATCATCGTCCTGGTCATTCTGGTGGTGCTTGTCTTCATCGCCCTGATCAAGACCATCCAGGTCATCCCACAGGCCAGCGCGGCCATCGTGGAGCGCTTCGGACGCTACACCCGCACCCTCAACGCGGGCCTCAACATCGTCGTCCCGTTCATCGACTCCATCCGCAACCGCATCGACCTGCGCGAACAGGTCGTCCCCTTCCCGCCCCAGCCCGTCATCACCCAGGACAACCTGGTCGTCAACATCGACACCGTCATCTACTACCAGGTGACCGACGCCCGGGCCGCCACCTACGAGGTAGCCAGCTACATCCAGGCCATCGAGCAGCTCACCGTCACCACCCTGCGCAACATCATCGGCGGCATGGACCTGGAGCGCACCCTCACCTCCCGCGAGGAGATCAACGCGGCCCTGCGCGGCGTCCTCGACGAAGCCACCGGCAAATGGGGCATCCGCGTCAACCGCGTCGAGCTGAAGGCCATCGAACCGCCCACCTCCATCCAGGACTCGATGGAGAAGCAGATGCGCGCCGACCGCGACAAGCGCGCCGCCATCCTCACCGCCGAGGGCATCCGCCAGTCCCAGATCCTCACCGCCGAGGGCGAGAAGCAGTCCGCCATCCTCCGCGCCGAGGGCGAGGCCAAGGCCGCCGCCCTGCGCGCCGAGGGCGAGGCCCAGGCCGTCCGCACCGTCTTCGAGGCCATCCACGCCGGCGACCCGGACCAGAAGCTCCTCTCCTACCAGTACCTCCAGATGCTCCCCAAGATCGCCGAAGGCGACGCCAACAAGCTCTGGATCGTGCCCAGCGAGATCGGCGACGCACTCAAGGGCCTCTCCGGCGCCTTCGGCAACCTCGGCAACGGCGCCGCCGGCTTCAACACCGGCGGCGGCAGCGGCAAGGCCGGCCCCCCGGCGCAGCGCCGCGAGGAACCCCCGGTCGACTGACCCACCCGCCCTTCGTGCATGATCGGTGCCGGACGCGACCGGCACCGATCACGTACGAACGAAGGGCCCACCTTGACCATCTGGGAGATGCTCGCGGTCTTCGCCGCGGGCATCGGAGCCGGCACCATCAACACCATCGTCGGCTCCGGAACGCTCATCACCTTCCCGGTGCTCCTGGCCACCGGACTGCCCCCGGTCACCGCCACCGTCTCCAACGCCCTCGGCCTCATCCCCGGCTCCATCAGCGGCGCCATCGGCTACCGCGCCGAACTCGCCGGCCAGCGCCGCCGCATCCTGCGCCTGGGCATCGCCGCCGCCATCGGCGGACTCGGCGGAGCGGTCCTGCTCCTGCTGCTGCCCTCCACCGCCTTCGAGACGATCGTCCCCGTCCTCGTCGCCCTCGCCCTGGTCCTGGTCATCCTCCAGCCCCGCATCAGCCGGGCCGTCCAGCGCCGCCGCGAGCTCCGCGAGACCGAGAGCACCCAGACCGGCGGCCCGCTGCTGTTCACCGCCCTGCTCCTGGCCAGCGTCTACGGCGGCTACTTCACCGCCGCCCAGGGGATCATCTACCTCTCCCTCATGGGCATGCTGCTCGACGACACCCTCCAGCGCCTCAACGCCGTCAAGAACGTCCTCGCGGCCATCGTCAACAGCATCGCCGCGCTGTTCTTCCTCTTCGTCGCCCACTTCGACTGGACCGCCGTCGTGCTCATCGCCGTCGGCTCCACGATCGGCGGCCAGATCGGCGCCACCGTCGGCCGCCGCCTGCCGCCCACCGTCCTGCGCGGCATCATCCTCGTCGTCGGCACCCTCGCCATCGTCCAGCTCCTGCTGCGCTGACGTCGTACAAGGGCTGACGTCGTACGAGGAAGGGGCCCGCGGTCACCCGCCGACCCCCGCACACCTCAGGCCGCCGCCGTCGCCACCCCGCCGGCCCCCGCCACCGGGGCCCCGCCGGCCGCCAGCCACTCCGGCAGCAGCACCCGCTCGGCGTTCCGCAGCCCCAGCAGCATCGCCTCCGCCGGGGACGGCACGAACGGCTGGTGCAGCAGCGGCATCCCCGCCTGCTCCGGCGTCCGGTCCGCCTTGCGGTGGTTGTCCTCCGCACACGACGCCACCGTGTTCAGCCAGGTGTCCCCGCCGCCCTGCGCCCGCGGCACCACGTGGTCCACCGTCGTCGCCCGCCGCCCGCAGTACGCGCACCGGTGCTGGTCCCGCACCAGCACCCCCCGCCTCGACCACGGAGCCTGTCTTCGGAACGGCACCCGTACGTAGCGGCACAGCCTGATCACCCGCGGCACCGGCAACTCCACGGCGGCCGCACGCATCCGCAGCCGCGGGTGCTCCTGCTCCACCACGGCCTTGTCCGTGAGCACCAGCACCACCGCACGGTTCAGCGTCACCGTCGACAGCGGCTCGAAGCTCGCATTGAGTACCAGAGTGTCCCGCATCCTGCCCACCTCCCGTGTGCCGGTCCGCCCCCCGGCGGACTCGGACCAACTCTGGCCGGGGCCCGAAAGCAGGACAACGCAATATTCCCGTCCCGCCCCCGCCGGCCCATAACGCGACCGACCGGGCCCACGACAACGAAAAATGCCCGCTTCTGATCTCTCCAAGACCAGAAGCGGGCAAACAACGGGAGAACAACCGGCCCGAACCCGGACCCGACGCGAAAGTGGACGGGACCCGGCCCGGAACCGGACCGGACCGGCGTCAGCCCTCCGCCGGAGCCGCGTACTCCGCCACGAGCTGCGCCCTGCCCAGCGTGTGGAAACGCAGGTTGAACCCGACCGCCGCCGGCGACGCCTCGGTGTCCGGACCCAGCTTCTCCTCGTCCACCGCGTACACCGTGAAGACATACCGGTGCGCCGGGTCACCCGGCGGCGGAGCCGCGCCCCCGAACTCCCGGGAGCCGTAGTCGTTGCGCGCGTGCACCGCGCCCTCCGGCAGCCCCTCGAACTTCCCGCCGCCCGCACCGGCCGGCAGCTCCGTCACCGACGCCGGGATGTCGAACACCACCCAGTGCCAGAAGCCGCTGCCCGTCGGCGCGTCCGGGTCGAAGCAGGTCACGGCGAAGCTCTTGGTCTCCGCCGGGAAACCCTCCCAGCGCAGATGCGGCGAGGTGTCCCCGGCCGCCTGCACCTGGGCGTCGGCCAGTTCGCCCCCGTGCGCCAGGTCATCGCTCACCACCGTGAACGACGGCACGGACGGATGGAAGTCGTGAGGGAGCGGAGCCCTCTGCCCCTCGGCCACGTGTGAACCTCCGTAATCGATCGACTGCCGCCGGGTCGGACCGTCACGGCCGACCCGGCACCCGGCCCCCGGTACCCAGGATGACCGGAATCAGAACCAGTTACGACGACCGCCGACGTCGGCGAGCCACTGGTTCAGGTACGCCACCCAGTCGGTGCCCCGGAAGTCCTCCAACCCCACCTGGAACGCCCGGTAGGAGTCGCTGCCCTCGGCGAACAGCCCCGGCTTCTTGTCCATCTCCAGCACCACGTCCATCTCGCGGCCGTCCGCGACGAACGTGACCTCGACCTCGTTCAGCCCCCGGTACTGCTGCGGCGCGAAGAACTCGATCTCCTGGTAGAACGGCAGCCGCTGCCGCGTCCCGCGGATGTGCCCCCGCTCCATGTCCGCCGCCTTGAAGCGGAAACCGAGCTGGATGAAGGCGTCCAGGATCGCCTGCTGCGCCGGCAGCGGGTGCACGGTGATCGGGTCCAGGTCGCCCGAGTCCACCGCCCGGGCGATCTCCAGCTCGGTGCGCACCCCGATGTCCATACCGCGCAGGTGCTGCCCCGCCACCGCGGTGACCGGCGTCTCCCACGGGATGTCCAGCCCGAACGGCACCACGTGCACCGCGCCCGCCTGGAGATCGAACGCCCCGCCCAGCCTCACCTTGGCGAACTCGATGTCCTGCTTGACCTCCTGGTCACCGCCCTCGACCTCGACCCGCGCCTGCAAACCCACGGACAGCGCCTCGACGCGCTGCTCCACCGAACCGCCCTGAATGCGCACCTCGCCCTGCACCACACCGCCGGGCACCACGTTCGACTCGGTCAGCACCGTCTCCACCGACGCGCCGCCGGCCCCCAGGCTCGCGAGCAGCTTCCTGAACGCCATCTCCACTCCCTCTCTCGTCAGTCCTTCACAGGCGCATACGCACCAGACTCCCGACCGGTTCCCGCGCGGGCCGGCGCCGGGCCGCGCCGAGCAGCCACTGCCCACCGCACGCCGCCAGTACGCTCGGACGACATGATCGAGAGCCCCGAACGCCCCGACCGTACGCCGCTGCCGCGGGACTTCTTCGACCGCCCCGTCCTGGACGTGGCCCCCGACCTGCTCGGACGCACGCTGGTCCGCCGCACCGACGACGGCCCCATCGAACTGAGGATCACCGAGGTAGAGGCGTACGCCGGCGAGACCGACCCCGGCTCGCACGCCTACCGGGGACGCACCGCCCGCAACGCCGTGATGTTCGGACCGCCCGGGCACGCCTACGTCTACTTCACCTACGGCATGTGGCACTGCCTGAACCTGGTCTGCGGCCCCGAGGGCAGCGCGAGCGGTGTCCTCCTGCGCGCGGGGGAGGTACGGGAAGGCCACGAACTCGCCCGCAGGCGCAGGCTTTCGGCCCGATCCGACAAGGAACTGGCCAAAGGGCCGGCCCGTCTGGCGACCGCCCTGGACGTCGACCGCACCCTCGACGGCGCCGACGCCTGCGCCGGCCCGCACGCCCCGCTCGCCGTCCTCACCGGCGGCTCCGTGCCCGCTGACCAGGTCAGCAGCGGACCACGCACCGGCGTCGGCGGCGACGGCGCCACCCACCCCTGGCGCTACTGGATCGACGGCGACCCCACCGTCAGCCCCTACCGGGCGCACACGCCGCGGCGGCGGAGGTCTTGACGAGGCTTGACTTCGCTGTCCCGACCGCCTAATGTCGACCGAGCCGCAAGAGCCGGGCGTGCCGTTCGAGCACCCCGGGAGCGACAAAACCCACCACAGCGATCTTCCTCCTCTTCATTGAGGACGACTTCCGTCATGCCTTGCCGTGCACGGATTTCGCTCCGGCCGGCTCGATTATGAATCGGCGGGGGAAATGGTCTAACGTAGTGAACACGCCGAAAGGCAAAGGCCCTCCAACGGCCACCGGATTCACATTCCAGACCGGAAACGGAACGGAAAGCGAATATGGTAAGGTTGGAAACACGAAGTACCGAATGAAAAGAAGTACCGAAGGGAAACTGCCCGGAGGAAAGCCCGAGAGGGTGAGTACGAAGGAAGCGTCCGTTCCTTGAGAACTCAACAGCGTGCCAAAAGTCAACGCCAGATATGTTGATACCCCGTCCAAGGACCGTCATGGTCTGCGGATGAGGTTCCTTTGAAACACACACAGCGAGGACGCTGTGAACGGTAGAGGGACTATTCCACCTTCTTCCGTTCCACTCTTCACGTGATGTGTCACCGGATTACC
>NZ_PVLV01000307.1 GCF_002982015.1 Streptomyces solincola | reverse complement strand
GCGCCCCGAGCAACGCCCCCACCACCGTGAGCAGTTCGCCCCCGCCCCGCCCGGTGTCCACCCGCGCGACCGTGTAGCCGCTCTCCTCGTTGGCGTACGTGATCCGCTCCAGCACACCCTCGACCACGGCGGGACGCGACCCGGCCCCCGGCGCGCCCGCCGGACCCGCTCCCGCCGTGGACGATGAGGACGATGACGACATGCCCCGACGGTAGCGCCCGCCTCGGACAGCGGGTGGGGGCCTGTGGACGGCCTGGCCACCGAAGAGGACACGGACGGGGCACTCGTTCGCGCCATCCGCCGCGTACGGCTGATTGTCCACGTTGCTTGGCTGATCGTCATTTGACAGCATTCCGAGCGTGTTCGACACGGGGGACCATGACTCAGGGCCACTCGCTGGACCGGCCGAAGTGACGGAAGCCCGGCGGCGGTTCGCGCGCCTGCTCGGCGAGTTCCGGCGCACCGCCGTGCTGGTGCCGCTCGACGAGCGGGACAGCCTGTGGACGGCGGACTTCGGCGGCGTGCGCTGGATCTGCGCCTTCTCCGACGCGCCCGCCCTGGCCCGGTTCGCCTACGCCCGCGGCGAGTCGGACCGGGAATGGGCCTACCGCTCGCTCCTCGGGGCGCGGCTGCTGGACGCGGTCGTCCCGGCGCTCCCCGGCCCGGGCGGGGTGGCACTGGACGCCGGAAGCCACGACGGGATGCTCTTCCCGCCGGTGGCGGGCGTGGTGCCCGACACGGTAGCGGTGGATCTCGGGGGACGACGGTGAACGGGGGCACGAAGTGAGCGGTGGTGAACCGGACCTGGCGGCGTCCCAGGAGGTGCTGACGGCGATCGCCCGGGGGATCGACCTGGCCCACTCCGAGCTGAAGGACCTCGGCACGCTCGGACAGGCGTCGGTCGGCCGGGGCTTCTCCGGCCTGGCCCTGTCCGCCCTGGAGCTGGGGCACGGTGGACTGGCGGCCGAGTTCGGCACCTTCTGTGAGCGCTGGGAGTGGGGTGTGCGCGCGCTCTCCCTCAGCGGCAGCCTCCTCGCGCACTCCCTCGGGCTGTCGGCCGGCTCCTTCGCCGAGCAGGAGCAGTACGTCGAGGACACCATCAAGATCGGCGTGCACTCGATCCGTGGCAACCCGCACCTGTCCGAGGAGGAGGTCACGCGGATGAGTTGGCGGACCGTCCGCGACCAGAGCCCCACGGACGGCGCCGACTGGAGCGCCGAGTCGATGCGCGAGGCGGAAGCCGAGGTGGTGCAGACCTGGCGCAACACCGCGTACGACGTCGAGGACTCGCTGCTGGACTCGATGGAGCACTCCGGCACCGTCGACCCGCGGCTGCGGGCGGAACTGGACGGCGAGCTCAAGGAGACACTGGCACCGGACCAGGCGACCGTCGAGCAGGCCGAGCAGCCCCGGTGGGGAGAGGGCCGTTGATGGCGGGCTGGGAAGGCTTCAAGGACCTCGCCGGCGAGGTCACGGACCAGGTCGTCGACACCGTCGACCACGGGATCGACAAGGGCAAGGAGTTCGTCGGCGAGGGCGTCGACTGGACCACGGACAAGGTCGGCGGCGGGCTGCGCACGGCCGGCCACGCGGGGCTGGCGGAAACCGTCGAGGACTGGGGCGACGAGACCGCCTCCTCACTCGGCGCCGAGGTCGGCGAGAAGGAACTGGGCCAGACCGACGACGCCGAAGAGCTGATCCACGGCAAGCCGGGTGAGATCGGCGCGACGGTGAGGAACCTCCGGGACTTCCAGCGCGCCTACGACCTGGTCGGTGCCGGGCTGAGACGGATCGACTCCAGCCCGTGGAAGGGCGAGGCGGCCGAGGCCTTCCGGGACAAGCTGCGCCCCCTGCCCGCCGACTGGCTGCACGCCGCCGACGCCTTCGAGGACGCGGCCAAGGCTCTGGAGTCCTACGCGCTGGCGCTCGCCGCCGCCCAGGGCAAGGCCCGGGAGGCCATCGCGCTGTACCAGGAGGGCACCGTACAGAGTGAGGCCGCGGTCACCGCCTACAACAAGAAGGTCGACGCCTACAACGCAGCGCGCAACGGTGACGATCCGCTGCCCCACCCCGGTGAGTTCTCCGACCCCGGCACGGCGAAGGTGAAGCGGGCGCACGCGGTGCTGGCCGCTGCCCGGCGCGCCCGCGACGGGATGGCCGAAACCGCCACGTCGATGCTCATCGCGGCGATGGCGCACGCTCCCCGGGAGCCGACCGGACGCGAGAAGCTGAAGCGAGACTTCATCGACCACAGCCTCAACCTCGGCGTCGAGGGCACGCACCTGGCCGGCGGGGTGGTGAAGGGCACGGCCGGACTGGTCGGCTTCGTCCGCTCACTCCTCCCGGTCGACCCCTACAACATCACCCACCCCGCTGAGTACACCAAGGGCGTCAACACCACGCTCGCCGGACTGGTCTCGTCGGCCGCCAACCCCGACCGTGTGGCGCAGAACACCTGGGAGGCCGCCAAGGGCGACCCGATGGAGTTCTTCGGGCGCCTGCTTCCCGAGGCCGTCGGGCCCAAGGGCGTCGGACTGGTCCGCACCGCCGGGCGGGCGGGCATGGCCAGAGCGCCCGCTGGTCAGCCGCCGACCAGACCGCTTCTACCGTCAACCGGCAAGTCGAGCAGCCATACGGGCGACCCGTTGGACAACCTGACGAGTCGAGGCGCCGGTGGCGAGCTCCCCGCCTTCGAGGAGGTCAAGAGGGCAGTCATGGAGAGCAGCCCTCAAGTCGTCGAGCGCAAATGGCCTGACGATGACGGACGTTACTACGCCACCAGAGTTCTGGAGGGCGGAAGGCCCGACGGCGAGACGGTCCTCGCGGGACACGGTTACTACGAGCACATGGCAGGCGAGGTCACCGTGCCCGAGGGCACCACCGTCTCCTTCTACATCCCGCACGGCGAGCGCATACCGGGCCTCAACGGCGTAGCTGTCGAGGGCGGTTCCTACCCCGGCCACGCTGTGGAGACTTTCGGGCCGGGGGACCGGATTCCCAACTACACACTCGCCCCTCCCGAGGCCAAAGGCCCAGGTGGCTTCACCGTCTACGAGAACTCTTCGACCGTGGCGCAGCGGACAAAGCTCGCAGAACTCCTTACGGAGAACATGGGGAACGTGCACTGGGCTGCCTGCAGGGAATTCAAGTAACATCAATTGCCTGACCAAAGAGATGGCGATAGAGATGACACGCGACCAAGATGGCGCCGCCAAGCCCTGGGCCGTCCCGGCCACGGATTTCATCATTCAAGGGTCCGAACTCAACCCGGACCACGTGACAGCATTCTTGGGAATCGAGCCCACGAAGGCCAACCCACCCGGCGACGACCCCTGGGGGCCGCCCGGCAGGCAGGACGGGCGGTGGGTACTGGGATGCGATGAGTGGTCCACCCGCGACCTGTCGGAGCAGCTCGACACGGTGCTCACGCCGGTCGAGGCCCGAAGCGGCCTCGTCCACTCCCTACTGGCCGAGCCGGGAGTACGCGCGGTCATCCGCATCAGCGGATATGCGGAGAACGACGCGCAGATCATGTTGTCCGCCGCCGAAGTACTCCGGTTGGCCCGGCTGGGAGTGCCCTTGGTTCTCGCGCCCAGCCTCAGCGAGAGGTGAGGTCAATGAGCGAGAAGACAGCCCCGGATGCCGCTGGCGCGAGCGGGCAGTGGCGGGAGATCACCGTCTCGCTGGCGGTGACCAAGCCCGGCCTTTCACCATCCGCAGTAGAGCAGACACTGAGCGGCATCCGGTTCGCGGATACCGGTGCCGGGGGCAGCGTCCATACCGGGCCGAATTGGTGGGCCTACTCGGTGGACCCTCGCCGGCCCGACGGCCTGGAAGGGAGCGTGACGGCGCTCGTCGCGGATGTCTCGCTCGCCCTCGACGGGCTCCGTGCTCTCGTCCACCAGGGTCATACGGTGCAGATCGCTGTTTCCGGCGTCGTCGAACCGGGCCCCGAGTGGTGGCTCCCTTGGACCCAGCTCACTCTCTCCCCGCGGTCTGCCGCCCAACTGGCGACACTGGACCTGCCCGTGTCGTTCACGGTGCTCACTCCGGACAACGAGCCGGCCGAAGATCCCCTTGCCTGGCTCGACTGAATGATGGGTCGATTCGAGGGCGGCGCAGGGACGGCCCTCCACTCGGTCGACCGGGATCGACGGACGGACCCTGGGTTGCAGACGCGAGACGGCCGGCCGTCTGCTGTCCCGCACCATCGCCCTTGACCACACCGCCCCGCCATGAGCGGGAGCGCGACCGAGTGGTCCGTGCACGGACGCCGCCACGGGCCGGACCTGCGAGGGGGACGCGGCCGGCCAGGAGACGACAGGACGCCGACGGACGACCGAGGGAACGGTCCTCGGGATGACCGGGCCCGGGGGGAGTCAGAGGGCGAGGACGCCTACGGTCTGGTCTTCTACCTGTTCGCCGGTCTTGTGGAAGCCGAGGCCGAGGTAGAAGGGCTCGGGGCCGTGGGGGCCCGGGTGCCAGGTGACGTGGAGGCGGTCGGCGCCGCGGCGGCGGAGTTCGGCGGTGACGGCCGCGACGGCGAAGCGGCCGTAGCCCTTGCCCTGGTGGTCGGCTGCGATGTTGAGGCGCCAGAGGCCGGAGCGCACGTCGCCCGAACCGTCGCCCTTCCAGTCGATGTCCAGGAAGACCATCAGGAAGCCGACCGCCTGGTCGCCGTCCATGATGAGGCGCGGCCAGGCGGTCTCGCCGTGGACGTAGGCCTCGGCCAGGGACTTGGCGACCGGTGCCACCGCGACCTCCTGGTCGGGGCGGACCCGCACGGCCAGGGCGGCGTCCAGGTTGGCGGGGGTGAGCACTTCGAGCCGAGGGCGGGATGTCATGGGCGGAGACTAGGCGGGCCGCGGGCTGGGGTGCGCGGGGTTTTCCCGGGGCCCGGGTGACGGGTGCTCGCACACCTCGCGCCGGTAGCGGCGTACGGTCTCTGCGATCACTTCGGCGCCGTCGCGGGCCCAGAGGTCCTCGTTGAACAGCTCGACCTCGATGGGGCCGGTGTAGCCGGCGGCGTCGGTGAGGCGGCGCCAGGCGCGCAGGTCCACGCAGCCGTCGCCGAGCTGGCCGCGGCCGGTGAGGACGCCGGCCGGGAGCGGGACGGTCCAGTCGGCGAGCTGGAGGGAGTGCAGGCGGCCCGCGGCGCCGGCGCGGGCCACGGCGGCGGGGGCCCGGTCGTCCCACCAGACGTGGTAGGTGTCCACGACCACGCCGACCTGGGTCGCGGGGAAGGGTTCGGCGAGCGCGAGGGCCTGGTCGAGAGTGGAGACGGCGCAGCGGTCGGCCGCGTACATGGGGTGGAGCGGTTCGATGGCGAGGCGGACGCCGTGGTCGGCGGCGTACGGGACGAGTTCGGCGAGGGCGTCGGCGATGCGCTCGCGGGCGCGGGTGAGGTCGCGGCTGCCGGGGGGGCAGACCGCCGCAGACCAGGACGAGGGTGTCGGTGCCGAGGGCGGCGGCCTCTGCGACGGCGGCGCGGTTGTCGGCCGAGGAGTCCGAGGCGGTGAAGAAGCCGGCGCGGCAGAGGGTGGTGACGGTGAGGCCGGCGTCCTGGACCAGTTCGGCGGCGGCCTTGAGGCCGTAGGCCCGGACCGGTTCGCGCCAGAGGCCGATGCCGGGGACGCCGAGGCGGGCGCAGGCGTCCACCAGGGACGGCAGGGGGAGCTGTCTCACCGTCATCTGGTTGATGCTGAGGCGGGCGAGGCCGTCGGCGGGGCTGGTCGTCACTGGGGGACTCCGTGGACGGTGAGGAGGGCGCGCATGCGGTGGGCGGCCAAGGCGGGGTCGGGGAACAGGGCGAGGCGGTCGGCCAGTTCGTAGGCGCGGGCCAGGTGCGGGAGGGAGCGGGCCGAGTGGAGGCCGCCGACCATGGTGAAGTGGTCCTGGTGGCCGGCCAGCCAGGCGAGCAGCACCACTCCGGTCTTGTAGTGGCGGGTGGGCGCGGCGAAGAGGTGCCGGGCGAGCTCGACGGTGGGGTCGAGGACGGCGCGGAAGGCGGCGCGGTCGCCGGTGTCGAGGAGGCGCAGGGCCTCGGCGGCCAGGGGCGCGAGGGGGTCGAAGACGCCGAGGAGGGCGTCGCTGAAGCGGGCGCCGGGGGTGGCGGGGTCGTCGCCCGCGATGAGTTCGGGATAGTGGAAGTCGTCGCCGGTGTAGCAGCGGACGGCGGGAGGGAGGCGGCGGCGCAGGGCCGCCTCGCGGCCGGCGTCCAGGAGGGAGACCTTCACTCCGTCGACCTTGTCCGGGTGCGCGGCGATGATCCGGAGGAAGGTGCCGGTGGCGGCGTCGAGGTCGGGTGAGCCCCAGTAGCCGGTCAGGGCCGGGTCGAACATCGGCCCCAGCCAGTGCAGGATGACCGGCTCGCGGGCCTGGCGCAGGAGGTCGGTGTAGAGGGTGAGGTAGTCGTCGGCGGTGGCGGCGGTGGCGGCCAGGGCGCGGGAGGCCATCAGGACGGGCTGGGCGCCGGCCGACTCGACGTGGGCGAGTTGCTGCTCGTAGGCGGTGCGGACGTCGGTGAGGGTGGCGGGTCCGGGTGGCAGCTGGTCGGTGCCGGCGCCGGCGGCGATGCGCCCGCCGCAGGCCCGCGCCTCGGCGGCGGAGCGGGTGATCAGCTCGGCGGCCGCGGGCCAGTCCAGGCCCATGCCGCGCTGGGCGGTGTCCATGGCCTCGGCGACGCCGAGCCCGTGCGCCCACAGGTGGCGGCGGAAGGCGAGGGTGGCGTCCCAGTCGAGGGCGGCGGCCGGGCCGTCGGGGGTGGTGTCGGCGTACGGGTCGGCGACGACGTGCGCGGCGGAGAGGACGGTGCGGGAGGTGGCCGGTGCACCGGGGCCGGCGGTACGGGGCTCGGTGCGCGGGCGGTAGTCGCCGTGGGGAAGGCGGAGGGTGGTCGCGGTGGTCACAGGGACAACTCCGGGACGTCGAGGCGGCGGCCCTCGGCGGAGGACCTCAGGCCCAGCTCGGCGAGTTGCACGCCGCGGGCGCCGGCCAGCAGGTCCCAGCGGTAGGGCTCGTCGCGGACGACGTGCCGCAGGAACAGCTCCCACTGGGCCTTGAAGCCGTTGTCGAAGTCGGCGTTGTCGGGGATCTCCTGCCACTGGTCCCGGAAGGAGCCGGTGGCGGGGAGGTCCGGGTTCCAGACCGGCTTGGGGGTGGCCGAGCGGTGCTGCGCCCGGCAGCCGCGCAGCCCTGCGACGGCCGAGCCGTGGGTGCCGTCCACCTGGAACTCGACCAGTTCGTCGCGGTGGACGCGGACCGTCCAGGAGGAGTTGATCTGGGCGGTGACCGGGCCGTCGGGGCCGGCGAGGGTGAAGATGCCGTACGCGGCGTCGTCGGCGGTGGCGGCGTACGGCTTGCCGTGTTCGTCCCAGCGCTCGGGCAGGTGCGTGGCGACCTGCGCGGTGACGGAGGTGACCGGCCCGAACAGCTCGTGCAGCACGTACTCCCAGTGCGGGAACATGTCGACGGCGATGCCGCCGCCGTCCTCGGCGCGGTAGTTCCAGGAGGGGCGCTGGGCCTCCTGCCAGTCGCCCTCGAAGACCCAGTAGCCGAACTCGCCGCGTACGGACAGGATCCGGCCGAAGAAGCCGCCGTCGATCAGCCGCTTCAGCTTGAGCAGGCCGGGAAGGAACAGCTTGTCCTGGACCACGCCGTGCTTCACGCCGGCGTCGCGCGCGAGCCGGGCCAGTTCGAGGGCGCCGGCCGTGCCGGAGGCGGTCGGCTTCTCGGTGTAGACGTGCTTGCCGGCCGCGACGGCCCTCTTCAGCGCGTCCGGGCGGGCGGCGGTGACCTGGGCGTCGAAGTAGACCTCGGTGCGCTCGTCGGCGAGGACGGCGTCGAGGTCGGTGGACCACTCGGTCAGCCCGTGCCGCTGGGCGAGCGCGCGCAGGGCGTGCTCGCGCCGGCCGACGAGGACCGGCTCCGGCCACAGCACCTCGCCGTCGCCGAGGTCGAGGCCGCCCTGCTCGCGCAGCGCGAGGATCGAGCGGACCAGGTGCTGGCGGTAGCCCATGCGGCCGGTGACGCCGTTCATGGCGATACGGATGGTTCTGCGGGTCATGGCGTGCGGCCTCCGGGACGGGGGGCGGATGACGGGAGGGGCGTACGGGGAC
>NZ_PVLV01000306.1 GCF_002982015.1 Streptomyces solincola | reverse complement strand
GCCCCACCCGCCGCTGGACCGGCCCACCGACGACGCCCCCGCCCTGGAGGACTTCTCCGTACGCGAGATCCTCGGCCGCCTCCCCGGCCTCGTCGCCCTGACCTACGGCCCCCGGCACCGCATCGCCTACGTCAACGACGCCTACGCCGCCGCCTTCGGACCGCGCCGATCCGGCACCGCCGTCGCCGCCGGCTGCCCCGAGCTCGCCGAACTCGGCCTGCTGCCGCTGATGGACCAGGTGCTGCGCAGCGGCAAACCCCGCACCGTCAAGTCTCGCCGCACCCAGGCCGGCGGCTCCTACACCGTCACCTGCCTGCCCGTGGAGACCCGCGCCGGCGCCGGACCCGACGGCAGCGACACCACCGGTGCGGGCGGTGCGGGTGTGCTCGTGCACGCCACCGACGTCACCGACCACGCCGAGGCCGCCGAACGGCTGCGCGCCAGCGAACGCCGGCACCGCGAGACGGCCGTCACCCTCCAGCGCTCCCTGCTCCCCCAGGAACTGGAGCAGCCCGACGACCTGCGCGTCGCCGCCACCTACCAGCCCGGCGTCACCGACGCCGCCGTCGGCGGCGACTGGTACGACGTCATCACCCTCGGCGCCGGCCGCACCGCCCTCGTCATCGGCGACGTCATGGGCCGCGGCGTGCGCGCCGCCGCCGTGATGGGCCAGCTCCGCACCGCCGTCCGGGCCTACGCCCGCCTCGACCTGCCCCCGCACGAGGTGCTCCAGCTCCTCGACGGCCTCGCCGCCGAGATCGACGCCAGCCAGATCGCCACCTGCGTCTACGCCGTCCACGACCCCAACGAGGGCCGCCTCCTCTACGCCTCCGCCGGGCACCTCCCGATCCTCGTCCGCTCCGAGGACGGCACCGTCCACCGCGCCGCCGACCCCACCGGCCCGCCGCTCGGCACCGGCGGCTGGCTGCACTCCTCCGGTTCCATCGCCCTCCCGCCCGGCTCCACCGCCGTCCTCTACACCGACGGACTGGTCGAACGCCGCCGCGAGGACATCGACGAAGGCGTCTCCGCCCTCGAACGCGCCCTCTCCGGCGCCACCGGCAGCCCCCAGGTGGTCTGCGACCGGCTGCTGCGCTCCCTCGGCGTCACCGCCGAACACGACGACGACGTCGCCGTGCTCGTGCTCCAGCACCCGGCCCGCACCGGGCCGGACGCCGAGCTGTTCCACAACGCCGCACTCGACCTGCTCGGCGGCGTCGAAGCCGCGCCCCGCGCCCGCGCCTTCGCCTCCGGAGTCCTCTCGAGCTGGCGCTTCCCGGTCGAACTGCGCGACCTCGGCGTCCTGGCCACCAGCGAACTCGTCGCCAACTCCCTCCAGCACGGCACCCCGCCGATGCGGCTGCGGCTGCGCCGCACCGACCGCCGCCTGATCATCGAGGTCACCGACGGCGACGACCACCTGCCGCGCCGCCGTCGCGCCGAGACCGAGGACGAGGCCGGCCGCGGCATCTCGATCATCGCCACCATCGCCTCCTCCTGGGGCAGCCGCCGCACCCCCGGCGGCGGCAAGGCCGTCTGGTGCGAGTTCGCCCTGCCCGACCGCCCGGCGCTCCCCGACCGCCCGGCCGGCTGAGCCGGAGCGCTCAGGCCCGGGCGTCCGCCGCCCGGTCCCGCTGCCCCGGCAGCCCGCCGGGCCCGTCCTCGCCCGGGGTGTGCCGCGCCACCACCCGGGACTTCGCCAGCACCGAGAACGGGTGGTCCTGCGCCTGGGTGAGCTTCCCGCCCAGCCGCAGCGCCAGCACCGTGATGCCCAGCGAGAACAGCACGAAGGTCAGCACGTACGGGCCGTGCAGCGCCGCGCCCATCGGCCCGCCCACCGCCGGACCGATCGCCAACGCGAGCTGCTTGACCAGCGCGAACGCCGAGTTGTACTGGCCCACCATCGCCTCCGGTGCCAGATCGGCCACCAGCGGGGCCACGGTCGGCGACAGCATCGCCTCACCCAGCCCGAACAGCGCGTACGTGCCCACGAACGCCGCCGTCGCCATCGCCTGGCCCACCTGCCCCAGACCCGCGACCCCGGCCAGCAGCCACGCTGCCGTCCATATCAGTCCGACCAGCGCGATCACCCTGCTGCGCCGGCTGCGCTCCACGAAGCGCAGCACCACGAACTGGGCCACCACGATGACCGCCGTGTTCGCCGCCAGCGCCACCCCGAGGGTGGACGGAGCGAGCCCCGCGGCCTCGGTGCCGTAGGCCGCCAGCCCGGACTCGAACTGTCCGTAGCAGGCGAAGAAGAGCACGAAGCCCAGCACACAGAGCTGCACCATCGCCCGGTGGGACAGCAGCGCCCGCATACCGCCGCGCGCCTTGGCCTGGGCGTCCACCGGCCGGGCGTCGGCTATGGAGGGGGCCGCCGGTATCCGCACACCGGCCGCGATGCCGGCCAGCACCAGGAACATGGCGGCCTCGATGCCGAACAACAGCAGGAAGCTGCCCGGCCGGTCCTCGTCCACGAGCTGCCCGCCGATCAGACCGCCGACGCCCAGGCCGAGGTTCTGTAGGAAGAACTGCGTCGCGAACGCCCGGGTCCGGGTCGTCGTGGTGGAACACCACACGATCATCGTCGCCAGCGCCGGCTGCATCACCGCCGTCCCCGAACCGAGCAGCACCGCGGACAGCACCACGGCCGCCACGGACGACGACAGCCCGAGGGCCAGCGCGCCCGCCGCCGCCAGCAGCGCCGCGCCGACCAGCACCGGTATCGGCCCGCGCCGGTCGATGGTCCGCCCGGTGAACGGCAGCACCACCAGCGCGGCCATCGCGAACGCCGCCAGCACGGCGCCCGCCGTGCCGGCTCCCAGGTCCCGCACCTGGGCCACGTACACATACAGATAGGGAACGGTGAACCCGAGCCCGAACGCGCTCAGCACGTTCCCCGCCTGGATCCGGCGCATCGCCGCGCCCATCGCCTGGGACACACCCACCTTCTTCCACATCGAAGACTTCACTTCTAAAGTTCAATGCTTAACTCTACACATCCAAGGACTTCAACGCCAACCCCTTCCGTGCGATACTCCGATCCATGTCCGAGACGCAGGAGCCGAGCCTCGACGAGCAGGTCGCGGCCTATCAGCGCGAGTACCGGGACCTCGACCCGCAGGTCGAGCAGGTGGTGTCCGCCCTCGGCCGGCTGAACCGGCGGATGAACGTGGCCTACGGCCGCCAGGTCTCCGACCTCGGCATCAGCAACGCCGAGTGGGAGGTCCTCAAGCACCTCGTCCTCTCCGGTGAGCCCTACCGCCTCGGACCGGGCGAGCTGGCCAAGCGACTCGGCCTCACGCCCGCGGCCATGACGCACCGCATCGACCGCATGGCGGCCGACGGGCTGGTCACCCGAGACCGCGACGAGAACAACCGGGTGCGGGTCATCGTCGAGCTCACCGACGAGGGGCGGACCAAGTGGATGGAGGCGATGCGCATGGCGACCTCCTTCGAGGAGGAACTCCTCCGGGACCTGTCCCCAGCCGAGCGCGGCGTCCTCGGGGAGCTCCTGATCCGCGTACTGCGCCGGGTCGAGCACGCCCAGCCGGACGCCGGCGGCCGGCTCAACGGCCTGGACTGACCCCCGCGTTGGCCCCGGGTGGCAGGGGCGGGGCCCGGAGTTGACACGCGCGGCCCCGATCCGTAAAGTTCTTCGGGTTGCCACGGGGGCGCTTCGTCGTCCCGGCAGCACATCCCGCCGCAGCAGCGGCACCCCAACTCAGCACGCACTCCCGAAGTGGAGCGAATTTCGGCATGCCGGAATTCGGTTCGAAAGCTCGATTATGAGCACTCCGGGAAATCCGCTAGAGTCGGAAACGCCGGAAGGGCCGCAAGGCCTGAACGGCGAATCCCAGTCCGAATGGGAATCAGGCCCGAAAGGATCTGATAGAGTCGGAACCGCCGGAAAGGAAAAAGCGCGAAAGCGCCGGATCTGAAACCGGCAGCCCGCTCCAGCGGGTGGCGGAGACGGGAAATCGGATCTGCTAGGCTGGAAACACGAAGTACCGAAGGGAAACTGCCCGGAGGAAAGCCCGAGAGGGTGAGTACGAAGGAAGCGTCCGTTCCTTGAGAACTCAACAGCGTGCCAAAAGTCAACGCCAGATATGTTGATACCCCGTCCAAGGGCCGTCATGGTCTGCGGATGAGGTTCCTTTGAAACACACACAGCGAGGACGCTGTGAACGGTAGAGGGACTATTCCTCCTTCTTCCGTTCCACTCTTCACGTGATGTGTCACCGGATTACCGGTAAACATTCACGGAGAGTTTGAT
>NZ_PVLV01000304.1 GCF_002982015.1 Streptomyces solincola | reverse complement strand
GGTAATCCGGTGACACATCACGTGAAGAGTGGAACGGAAGAAGGAGGAATAGTCCCTCGACCGTTCACAGCGTCCTCGCTGTGTGTGTTTCAAAGGAACCTCATCCGCAGACCATGACGGCCCTTGGACGGGGTATCAACATATCTGGCGTTGACTTTTGGCACGCTGTTGAGTTCTCAAGGAACGGACGCTTCCTTCGTACTCACCCTCTCGGGCTTTCCTCCGGGCAGTTTCCCTTCGGTACTTCGTGTTTCCAACCTTACCATATTCGCTTTCCGTTCCGTTTCCGGTCTGGAATGTGAATCCGGTGGCCGTTGGAGGGCCTTTGCCTTTCGGCGCTCCCGAACTTTATCAGAAGTTCTGAGTCGGGATTTCCCTCCGCGGTGGAACCCTGCGAGCGCATGGCAGCGCCTCGGGGGTCCGTGCGGGAGGAGTCGTCAACGTACTGGAGCGGGCCGCCCCGATGCAAATCGGGGCGGCCCGCTCCTGGTGACGGTCCGTCGGGGGCGTCAGACCTCGACGACCACCGGGAGGATCATCGGGCGCCGGCGGTAGGTGTCCGAGACCCACTTGCCCACCGTGCGGCGGATGAGCTGCTGGAGCTGGTGGGGTTCGGCGACGCCGTCGGCGGCCGAGCGGGACAGGGCGTCCTGGATCCGGGGCACCACCGCGTCGAAGGCGTTGTCCTCGATGCCGGAGCCGCGTGCGTGGATGTGCGGACCGCCGGTGATCTTGCCGGTGGTGGAGTCCACCACGACGAAGACCGAGATGATGCCCTCGTCGCCGAGGATCCGGCGGTCCTTGAGGGAGGACTCGGTGACGTCGCCGACGGAGAGCCCGTCGACGTAGACGTAACCGGCCTGGACCTTGCCGGTGATCTTGGCCCGGCCGTCGATCAGGTCGACGACCACGCCGTCCTCGGCGATGACGATCCGGTCCTTGGGAACGCCGGTCAGCGCTCCCAGCTCGGCGTTGGCCCGGAGGTGGCGCCACTCGCCGTGCACCGGCATCAGGTTCCGCGGGCGGCAGATGTTGTAGAAGTACAGCAGTTCGCCGGCCGAGGCGTGTCCGGAGACGTGGACCTTGGCGTTGCCCTTGTGGACGACGTTGGCGCCCCAGCGGGTGAGGCCGTTGATGACCCGGTAGACCGCGTTCTCGTTCCCGGGGATCAGGGACGACGCCAGGATGACGGTGTCGCCCTGGACGATGCGGATCTGGTGGTCGCGGTTGGCCATCCGGGACAGTGCCGCCATCGGCTCGCCCTGGGAGCCGGTGCAGACGAGCACCACCTCCTCGTCGGGGAGGTCGTCCAGCGCGCGGACGTCGACGACGAGGCCGGCCGGCACCCGGAGGTAGCCGAGGTCCCGGGCGATGCCCATGTTGCGGACCATCGAGCGGCCGACGAAGGCGACCCGGCGGCCGTACTCGTGGGCGGCGTCCAGGATCTGCTGGATGCGGTGGACGTGGCTGGCGAAGCTGGCCACGATGATCCGCTTGCGGGCCCCGGCGAACACCGAGCGCATGACGTTGGAGATGTCGCGCTCGGGCGGGACGAAGCCCGGCACCTCGGCGTTGGTGGAGTCCGAGAGGAGGAGGTCGATGCCCTCCTCGCTCAGCCGCGCGAAGGCGTGCAGGTCGGTGAGGCGGTTGTCCAGCGGGAGCTGGTCCATCTTGAAGTCGCCGGTGTGCACGACCATGCCGGCGGGAGTGCGGATGGCCACGGCCAGGGCGTCCGGGATGGAGTGGTTGACCGCGACGAACTCGCAGTCGAAGGGGCCGAGCCGCTCGCGGTCGCCCTCCGCCACCTCAAGGGTGTAGGGGCGGATGCGGTGCTCCTGGAGCTTCGCCTCGATGAGCGCGAGGGTCAGCTTGGAACCGATCAGCGGGATGTCCGGCTTCAGGCGCAGCAGGTAGGGGACGCCGCCGATGTGGTCCTCGTGACCGTGGGTGAGGACGATGCCCTCGACCTTGTCCAGGCGGTCCCTGATGCTCGTGAAGTCCGGCAGGATCAGGTCGATGCCGGGCTGCTCCTCCTCGGGGAAGAGCACGCCGCAGTCGACGATCAGCAGCCTGCCGTCGAACTCGAAGACGGTCATGTTCCGGCCGATCTCGCCGAGACCGCCGAGCGGGGTGACGCGCAGGCCGCCCTTGGCGAGCTTCGGGGGTGCGCCCAGTTCGGGATGCGGATGACTCAAAAGACTCTCCTCACCACGCGCGCCACGGACCCGTGCGGGCACGTGGCGCGCGTGACATTCGTACACGTGCTGTGTGGTGTGCTGCCGTTTTCGGTTGTGGTGTTCAGTTGTGAAGTCTGGTGTCAGAGCTGTACCCCGCCGGCGGCGAGGTCGATCTTGAGCTGGGCCGTCTCGTCGGGGCTGAGCTCGACGAGCGGCAGGCGCAGCGGGCCGGCCGGGTGGCCCTGGAGGGTGAGGGCGGCCTTGGTGGTGATCACGCCCTGGGTGCGGAACATGCCGGTGAAGACGGGCAGCAGCCGCTGGTGGACCTCGGTGGCCTTCTGGACGTCGCCGGCCAGGTGGGCTTCGAGCAGTGCGCGCAGCTCGGGGGTGACGACGTGGCTCACGACGGAGACGAAGCCGACCGCGCCGACGGAGAGCAGCGGGAGGTTGAGCATGTCGTCCCCGGAGTACCAGGCGAGGCCGGAGCGGGCGATGGCCCAGCTCGCGCGGCCGAGGTCGCCCTTGGCGTCCTTGTTGGCGACGATCCGCGGGTGGGCGGCGAGCCGGACGATGGTCTCGGTGTCGATGGGGACGCCGCTGCGGCCGGGGATGTCGTAGAGCATCACGGGGAGGCCGGTGGCGTCGGCGATGGCCGAGAAGTGCCGGTACAGGCCCTCCTGTGGGGGCTTGTTGTAGTACGGCGTGACGGCGAGCAGGCCGTGCGCGCCGGAGCGTTCGGCGGTGCGGGCCAGCTCGACGGAGTGGCGGGTGTCGTTGGTGCCGATGCCGGCGATGACGTGGGCGCGGTCGCCGACCGCTTCCAGGACCGCCCGTACGAGCTGGTCTTTCTCCGCGTCGCTGGTGGTCGGGGACTCGCCGGTGGTGCCGTTGACGACGAGGCCGTCGTTGCCTGCGTCCACCAGGTGGGCGGCGAGTCGCTGCGCGCCGTCGAGGTCGAGTGCGCCGTCCGCCGTGAAGGGCGTGACCATGGCGGTGAGGACCCGTCCGAAGGGGGTCTGCGGAGTGGAGATCGGAGCCATGGGTAACACGCTACTCGCTGCTCAGCGCGCGGGGTCCCCTCGGGGGACGTAGGGAGGTGGAGCCCGGCACTGCCTGCTCGGGGGTTCAGGCAGTGCCGGGTCCGTTTGATCAGCCTAGATGAACTTCTTGAAACGCCGCAATCCGGACACTTCGGGTGGGTGGTGAAGGGCCCGGACTCCCGCTCCCGCGTGCGCCGGGGCGCTCGGCGGGCGGTGCCGCGCAGCGGTCAGGGCGCGACGCGGCCGTTGGCGTTGAAGGCGGCGTGGGTCAGCGGCATCAGCCGGGCCCACTGCTCCTCCATCTTCTCGCCGACCATCTCGATCTCCCGCTGCGGGAAGGACGGCACCTTGGCCAGCTCGTGCTGGGTGCGCAGGCCGAGGAAGTGCATCAGCGAGCGGGCGTTGCAGGTGGCGTACATGGAGGAGTAGAGGCCGACGGGCAGGACGGAGCGGGCCACCTCGCGGGCCACGCCGTCGGCGAGCATCCGCTGGTACGCCTCGTACGCCTGGACGTACGACTCCTCCATGGCCTCGGTCACCGTGCGGTGCTGGTCCTCGGTGCCCTCGACGAAGACGTACTTGCCGGGGCGGCCCTGCTGGACGAGCTTGCGGGAGGCGTCCGGGACGTAGAAGACAGGCTGGAGCTCCCGATAGCGGCCGGACTCCTCGTTGTAGGACCAGCCGACCCGGTGCCGCATGAACTCGCGAAAGACGAAGATCGGGGCGCTGATGAAGAACGTCATCGAGTTGTGCTCGAAGGGGCTGCCGTGCCGGTCCCGCATCAGGTAGTTGATCAGGCCCCTGGAGCGCTCAGGGTCCTTGGTCAGCTCCTCCAGGGACTGCTCGCCGGCCGTGGAGACCCGGGCCGCCCACAGGACGTCGGAGTCGCCGGCGGCGCTGCGCACCAGGTCGACGGTGACGTCACTGCGGAAGTCGGGCTTCTTCGGGGTGTCGGCGGGGGTGTCGGTCACCGGCGGTCCTTCCACTGTCTTCGCTCGGGGCGGCGACCACTCTACGGGCGTACGGAGGGTCGCGGCGCACGGGCGGAAGGTGACCGCCCGGGTGCGGGAAGCGGCCGGAAGGGGACGCGGACACATTGTCGGATCGATATCGGGCAATCGGGCACCGAAACGTCGTGCCGTGCGTCTGACCGGTTGAGCGCGGTGGCGACGTACGCCACACGAGAAGCACCGACCGCAAGGAGTGTTCACCGATGACTTCCTCCCAGCTTCCGCTGGGCAGCTCCCGCAGCGAGGCCGTCCCCTTCCAGTTCGTCGCGGACGCCGAGCGCTTCCGCAGCAACGTCACCCCTCCGGCGCGGCAGCGTCCGAGCCTTTCGCAGGTGGCGAGCCGTACATTGGTCGGGCTGACGGTGGTGGCCGCTCTGGCCGGGTCGCTGCTCTTCGGCCTGCCGGCCATGGAAGCGGGTCCGGCGACGACCGGGCACAGTCAGCAGTCCGAGGCATCCGACGGGCGCTGACCTCCCGGTCCGGCCCGGCGGGCACCCTGGAGTGGCCGGTCGCCGCGACGCTGGGTAGCCTCACCCCGCACAGCCCCATCGAGCATGTGTATGAGTGAGGATCTGTCGTGCCCCTGCCTTTTCTGACGGCCGACCGCGGTTTCGACAGCGACGAGGACGTCGCGCTCCCCTTCGACGACGACCATGACCAGTGGCGCCGCCCCTACCGTCCCGGCCCCTGGAGGGTCGGGGCCGCGGCGCTGGCGCTGCTGGTGGCGTCGTTCATGCTGCTGGCGACCGTGATCATCGCGTTCGCCGGGGCGGGCGGGGCGGCGCTGCTGTGCCTGGTGCTGGCCGGTCTGGTACTGGCGGCGGCGCTGCGACTGCTGCGGATGGGCACCTGGGTGAGCCGGCACGGCGTGCGGCGGGTGGGCTTCCTGCGCACCTCGACGCTGCCGTGGGCGCGGGCCCGGACGGTGCGCACGGTGCAGCAGCCGGTGCGCTGGCTGGGACTGCCGCGGACGGTGCAGGGGCAGGCGCTGGTCCTCGTACCGCGGGAGAAGGGTGAGCAGCTCGTGCTGCTGACCGACCACAGCGCGGACTTCCTGTCGCGGGTGGAGGCCTTCGACCGGGCCGCGGACACCGTGGAGGCGTGGAGCGCCGAGTACGCCGACGACGCGGCCCGCTGACGCCGTAGGACAGGACACGGACGGGACGCCGTCCGGTCCGCCTTCCTCAGGAGGCGGCCGGGCGGCGTCCGTCGTGCAGGGCGATGGCGCGCTGCATGGCCTTGCGGGCGCGCGGGGTGTCGCGGGCGTCCTGGTAGGCGACGGCGAGCCGGAACCAGCAGCGCCAGTCGTCGGGGGCGTCCTCGGTCTCGGCACGGCGGCGGGCGAAGACGGCGTCGGCGGAGTCGCGGTCGATCCGGCCGCCGGCGGTGCGCTCCAGCTCGTCGATGGGCAGCCCGCCCTCGGCCTCCAGCTCGACCGCGAGCCTGTTGGCGCGGGTGACGAAGCGGGTGTTCTGCCAGAGGAACCAGACGCCGATGAGCGGCAGGGTGAGGGCGGCGAGCCCTATGGCGACGGCGATCGGGGTGCCGACGCCGATGAGGGCGACGGCACGGCCGCCGACCAGGACGAAGAAGACGACCAGGACGGCAGCCGTGACGAGGTAACTGATCTTGGCGCGCATGGGTGGTGTCAGCCCAGGTCCAGGAAGTGTTCCAGCCCGAAGGTGAGGCCCGGGGCGGCGCCGACGCGGCGGGCACCGAGCAGGATGCCCGGCATGAAGCTGGAGTGGTGCAGCGAGTCGTGCCGGACGGTGAGGGTCTCGCCCTCGCCGCCGAGCAGCACCTCCTGGTGGGCCAGCAGGCCGCGCAGCCGCACCGAGTGCACGCGGACGCCGTCCACGTCGGCGCCGCGGGCGCCGTCCAGTGCGGTGGCGGTGGCGTCCGGCTGGGGGGCGGAGCCGGCCTGGGCGCGGGCGGCGGCGATCAACTGGGCGGTGCGGGCGGCGGTGCCGGAGGGGGCGTCCACCTTGTTCGGGTGGTGCAGCTCGACGACCTCGACGGACTCGAAGTAGGGGGCGGCGAGCTGGGCGAACCTCATGGTGAGGACGGCGCCGATGGAGAAGTTCGGGGCGATGAGGACCCCGGTCTCCGGGGACTCGTCCAGCCATCCGGTGAGGGTCGCCAGGCGCTCCTCGGTCCAGCCGGTGGTGCCGACCACGGCGTGGATGCCGCGGGCGACGCAGTAGTCGAGGTTGGCCATCACCGAGTCGGGGGTGGTCAGCTCGACGGCGACCTGGGCGCCGCTGTCGGCGAGGGCGTCCAGGGAGTCGCCGCGGCCGAGGGCGGCGACCAGCTCCATGTCGTCGGCGGCCTCGACGGCGCGGACCGCCTCGGAGCCGATACGGCCCTTGGCGCCGAGGACGGCGACCCGCAGCTTGCTGCTCATGTCTCTCCAGTGATCAGGGGTTCTCAGGCGACGGCCTGGTGGAGGCGGTCGGCCTGCTGGTCCTTCAGCGGGCCGATCACCGACAGCGAGGGGCGCCGGGTCAGGAGGTCGGCGGCGACGGCGCGGACGTCGTCGGGGGTGACGGCGGCGATCTTCGCCAGCATGTCGTCGACCGACATGTGGTCGCCCCAGCACAGCTCGCTCTTGCCGATGCGGTTCATCAGGGCGCCGGTGTCCTCCAGGCCGAGCACGGTGGAACCCTTGAGCTGGCCGACGGCGCGGGCGATCTCGTCCTCGGGCAGGCCCTCGGCGGCGACCCGGTCCAGCTCGGCCCGGCAGATCTTCAGCACGTCGTGGACCTGGCTGGGCCGGCAGCCGGCGTAGACGCCGAACAGGCCGCAGTCGGCGAAGCCGGAGGTGTACGAGTAGACGCTGTAGGCCAGGCCCCGCTTCTCCCGGACCTCCTGGAAGAGGCGGGAGGACATGCCGCCGCCGAGCGCGGTGTTGAGCACGCTCAGCGCCCAGCGCCGCTCGTCGGTGCGCGGCAGGCCGGGGACGCCGAGGACCAGGTGGGTCTGCTCGGTGCGGCGGCCGATCACCTCGACCCGGCCGGCGGTGCGCAGGGCGCGGGCGCCGGTGCGCGGGGCGAGCGGGACGGCGTCGGTGCGGTCCAGGGCGCCGGCCCGGTCGAAGGCGCGGCGGACCCGGCGTACCACGTCGGCGTGGTCGACGTTGCCCGCGGCGGCGACGACCAGGTGGGTGGGGTCGTAGTGCTTGGTGTAGAAGCGGCGGATGCGGTCGGCGGTGAGCGCCTCGATGGTGTCGACGGTGCCGAGCACGGGGCGGCCGAGCGGGGTGTCGCCGAACATGGTCTTGGCGAACAGGTCGTGGACGACGTCTCCCGGGTCGTCCTCGGTCATCGCGATCTCCTCCAGGATGACGCCGCGTTCGGCGTCCACGTCCTCCTGGCGGATCAGCGAGCCGGTGAGCATGTCGCAGACCACGTCGATGGCGAGCGGCAGGTCGGTGTCGAGGACCCGCGCGTAGTAGCAGGTGTACTCCTTCGCCGTGAAGGCGTTCATCTCGCCGCCGACGGCGTCGATGGCGGAGGAGATGTCCAGGGCGCTGCGGGTGGCGGTGCCCTTGAAGAGGAGGTGCTCCAGGTAGTGGGTGGCGCCGCCGAGGGAGGGCGTCTCGTCGCGGGAGCCGACGTGCGCCCAGATGCCGAAGGTGGCGGAGCGGACGGAGGGCAGGGTCTCGGTGATGACCCGCAGCCCCCCGGGCAGGGTGGTGCGGCGGACGGTGCCGACGCCGCCGGCGCCCTTGAGGAGCGTTTGGGTACGGGCGACGGCCCGCGCCTCCGGGGAGGTGCGGGCCGTCGTCTTCGGGCTGCGGGACGTCACTTGTCGGCGTCGGCCTTCTTGTCGTCGTCGGAGCCGTCCTCGTCCGCGAGGACGGGGATCAGGGAGAGCTTGCCGCGCTGGTCGATCTCGGCGATCTCCACCTGCACCTTGGCGCCGACCGCGAGCACGTCCTCGACGTTCTCCACGCGCTTGCCGCCGGCGAGCTTGCGGATCTGCGAGATGTGCAGCAGGCCGTCCTTGCCGGGCATCAGGGAGACGAACGCACCGAAGGTGGTGGTCTTGACGACTGTGCCCAGGTACCGCTCGCCGACCTCCGGCATGGTCGGGTTGGCGATGCCGTTGATCGTGGCGCGGGCGGCCTCGGCGGCCGGGCCGTCGGCGGCGCCGATGTAGATGGTGCCGTCGTCCTCGATGGTGATCTCGGCGCCGGTGTCCTCCTGGATCTGGTTGATCATCTTGCCCTTGGGGCCGATGACCTCGCCGATCTTGTCCACGGGGATCTTGACGGTGATGATCCGCGGGGCGTTGGGGGACATCTCGTCCGGGGTGTCGATCGCTTCCATCATCACGTCGAGGATGTGGAGGCGGGCGTCGCGGGCCTGCTTGAGGGCCGCGGCCAGGACGGAGGCCGGGATGCCGTCCAGCTTGGTGTCGAGCTGGAGGGCGGTGACGAACTCCTTGGTGCCGGCGACCTTGAAGTCCATGTCGCCGAAGGCGTCCTCCGCACCGAGGATGTCGGTGAGGGTGACGTAGTGCGTCTCGCCGTCGATCTCCTGGGAGATCAGGCCCATGGCGATGCCGGCGACCGGGGCCTTGAGCGGCACACCGGCGTTCAGCAGGGACATGGTGGAGGCGCAGACGGAGCCCATGGACGTCGAGCCGTTGGAGCCGAGGGCCTCGGACACCTGGCGGATCGCGTAGGGGAACTCCTCGCGGGTCGGGAGCACCGGCAGCAGGGCGCGCTCGGCGAGGGCGCCGTGGCCGATCTCGCGGCGCTTGGGGGAGCCGACGCGGCCGGTCTCGCCGGTGGAGTACGGCGGGAAGTTGTAGTTGTGCATGTAGCGCTTGCGCGTCACCGGGGAGAGGGTGTCGAGCTGCTGCTCCATGCGGAGCATGTTGAGGGTGGTGACGCCCAGGATCTGGGTCTCGCCACGCTCGAACAGGGCGGAGCCGTGCACCCGCGGGATGGCCTCGACCTCGGCGGCCAGGGTGCGGATGTCGGTGACGCCGCGGCCGTCGATGCGGACCTTGTCCTTGATGACGCGCTCGCGCACCAGGGACTTGGTCAGCGACCGGTAGGCGGCGGAGATCTCCTTCTCGCGGCCCTCGAACTGCGGGAGCAGCTTCTCGGCGGCGAGCGCCTTGACGCGGTCCAGCTCGGCCTCGCGGTCCTGCTTGCCGCCGATGGTGAGCGCCTGGGCCAGCTCGGTGCGGACGGCGGCGGTGAGCGCCTCCAGCACGTCGTCCTCGTAGTCGAGGAAGACGGGGAACTCGCCGGTGGGCTTGGCGGCCTTGGCGGCGAGGTCGGACTGGGCCTTGCAGAGCACCTTGATGAAGGGCTTGGCGGCCTCCAGGCCGGCGGCGACGACCTCCTCGGTGGGGGCCTCGGCGCCGCCCTTGACGAGCTGGATCGTCTGGTCGGTGGCCTCCGCCTCGACCATCATGATCGCGACGTCGCCGTCCTCCAGGACACGGCCGGCGACGACCATGTCGAAGACGGCGTCCTCCAGCTCGGTGTGCGTCGGGAAGGCGACCCACTGGCCCTTGATCAGGGCGACCCGGGTGCCGCCGATCGGGCCGGAGAAGGGCAGGCCGGCGAGCTGCGTGGAGCAGGAGGCGGCGTTGATGGCGACCACGTCGTAGAGGTGGTCGGGGTTGAGCGCCATGATCGTCTCGACGACCTGGATCTCGTTGCGCAGGCCCTTCTTGAAGGACGGGCGCAGCGGGCGGTCGATCAGGCGGCAGGTGAGGATGGCGTCCTCGGAGGGGCGGCCCTCCCGGCGGAAGAAGGAGCCGGGGATCTTGCCGGCCGCGTACATCCGCTCCTCGACGTCCACCGTGAGGGGGAAGAAGTCGAGCTGGTCCTTGGGCTTCTTCGAGGCGGTGGTGGCCGACAGCACCATGGTGTCGTCGTCCAGGTACGCCACGGCGGAGCCGGCGGCCTGGCGGGCGAGGCGGCCGGTCTCGAAGCGGATGGTGCGGGTGCCGAAGGCGCCGTTGTCGATGACGGCCTCGGCGTAGTGGGTCTCGTTCTCCACCAGTGATTTCTCCGTTTACGTTGTCGTCTTTGCTTCGCGTCGTGTCCCCGCTCGGGCCCTTCGGCGGGCCCGGGCGCCCGTGCGGCGGGGACGAGGGGAGAAACCGTCTGTGCGGGCCGGTCTTCGATCGAAGCACCCGGGGGCGTGCTCCCGGGGGCCACTACCGAGGACCGGCGGCGGGGGCTTCTCCTGTGCGATGGCACGGGGCTTGCGGTGTGCTGTTGTCGTACTGCTGCCGCACCGCTGCGGTGCGGTCGTCCCCTCCAGCGTACAAAGCCGGAGTGACACCACGCACGTACGGCGAAGGGAGCGGCCCCCTGGAATCGGGAACCGCTCCCTTCACGGCGTCTTACTTGGCGCCGCCGGCCGCGCCGCGGCGGATGCCGAGGCGGTCGACCAGCGCACGGAAGCGCTGGATGTCCTTCTTGGCCAGGTACTGGAGCAGGCGGCGGCGCTGGCCGACCAGGATCAGCAGGCCCCGGCGGGAGTGGTGGTCGTGCTTGTGGGTCTTGAGGTGCTCGGTGAGGTCCGAGATGCGGCGGGAGAGCAGCGCGACCTGGACCTCGGGGGTACCGGTGTCGCCCTCCTTGGTGCCGAACTCGGCGATGATCTGCTTCTTCACGGCGGCGTCGAGAGACACGCGGTACTCCTTGAGGTGTTCGTACGCCTGCGAGTGCCCCTGGTCTTGGTCTCAGGGGAGCTTCGGTGACTCGGCGGGCGAAGGTCCGATGGGCGCAGCTCCCGGGTGCATCCGGGAGCGCGAACGCGAACGGCCGTCACACAGCGTACCAGCCTCGGCGGCGGCCGTGGCGCGGGCCGGGTCCGCCCGGGAGCGGGCCCCGCTCAGGAGGTCAGGGCCCGGATGGAGTGGTAGACGTCGAAGACGGCCAGGGCCAGCGGGGCGAGGGTGAGCAGCACGAACGCCTCGGCGATCTCCAGGAAGCGGCCCCAGAAGGGGGTGACGCCGGCCCGGGAGACGATCAGGCCGACGGAGACGACCACCGCGGCGACCACGGCGACGGCGGCGGCGAGCCACACCGTGCGCAGGTCCAGGCCGGCGCCGTCGCCGCGCAGGGCGGCCTCGACGAGGTGCCGGGGCGGGTTGAGGCTGAGGCCGATGCCGAGGACGGTCAGCGAGGCGAGGCCGGAGGCGAGCGCGCAGCCGACCTGCGAGGTGTAGCGGAAGAGGTGGGCGCGGGTCATCATCGCCAGCCCGGTGGCCAGGGCGAGCAGCCGGGGCCAGACGCCGTCGGAGAAGCCGAGGACCGCGCTGGCGCCCACCGCGAGCAGCGCGCAGCCGCCGACGAGGCCGACGAGCAGTTCGTGGCCGCGGCGGGCCTGGGCGGTGATGCGCTCGGCGTCCACCGGGGCGGGCGGCTCGGCGGCCTCGCCGTAGCCGCCGGCGGAGGGGCGGGGCGGTTCGAAGCCGATGGGCAGCTTGGCGAAGCGGGTGGACAGGCCCGGCAGGAAGGCGAGGGCGCCGGCGGCGACGGGTGCGCACACGGCGGCGGTCTCGGCCGGGGTCATCCCGGTGAGGATGCCGGCGAAGACGGCGAGGGAGGCGACGGCGGAGGCGAAGACGAAGGCGACGAAGGGGCTGTCGCCGCGCGGGGACAGCAGGGTCAGCACGGTGGACAGCAGCAGGACCGTGCCGCAGGCGAGCAGGGCCTGGAGACGGCCGGCGCCCTGGCCGTCGGCGAACGGCAGCAGTCCGGCGCCGGCGACGGCCGCGTTGGCCAGCGCGCCGATGCCGAAGGCGGCGGCCGCGCCGCGGTCGTCGTAGACCCGGGCGCGCACGCCGGCCAGCGCGAGCAGGGCCAGGGCGGCGACGCCGGCGAGGACGCCGGGCAGGCCGTTCATGTCGTGCCGGGGGTCGGAGGTCCACAGCACGAAGGCGAGCAGGACGAGCAGGACGGCGCCGCCGGTCAGGCCCGCGGCCCGCATCAGGGCGTCGGACCACAGGGTGCGGTCGCGGGAGACGGCGGAGGCGACGGCGTCGGAGACGTCGTCGAAGACGGCCGGCGGCAGCGACTCGGCGAACGGGCGCAGGAAGAGCAGCTCGCCGTCCAGGACCCGCTGGGCGGTCAGCGAGCGGGCGGCGTCCAGGACGGTGCCGTCGCGCCGGACCAGGTGGTAGCCGACGGGCGCGCCGGCGGCGGGGCTCTGCCCGGAGAGCCGCAGCACCTCGGGGTAGAGGTCGGCGACGGGGGCGTCGTCGGGCAGGGCGAGGTCGACCCGGCCGTCGGGGGCGACGACGGTGACGCGGCAGAATCCCGTTCCGCCGCCGGACGGCGCCGCGGGGGCCGGGTGGCCGCTTCCGGCGGTCGCGGCTGAGGCGGTGATGCTCACCTGCTGCTTCCCCTCGTCATTCGTACGTCGCTCGCCGGTCGCCGGTGCGCCGGTGGCTCGTACGGGTGTGGCTCGTACGTGTGAGTGGTGCCGGGGCGTGGCTTTCGCGCGGCCCGGGACGGCCGGGCGGGACGCGGGGTGTTCGCGCTCCCGGCCGTCGGTTCCCGGGGCCCGGCAGGGGCCCTGGGCACACGGCCGCGGCGGCACGGCCGTCACCCTACCGCCCCGGTGCGCGGGGGGTCGCAAGTAGGATCCCCTCCCGCGAACGGAACCCGCCGCCACGGGGGCGCCGATACGAACGTTTCCGTCCGCCAAGGGAATTGGTGAGCTGTGAGTCAGATCGTCGTGAAGCGCCCGCCGCGGGCCCTGCCGTCCCAGGTGCCGGAGGAGCCGGTGCAGCTCCAGCCGCCGCCCGAACTGCCCAAGGGGCAGCAGGAGGGCATGCTGATGCAGATCCTGCCGACCCTGGGCATGGGCGGCTCGGTGGTCTTCTTCTTCATGACGCCGAACCCGGTGATGCGGATCATGGGCATGGTGATGATCGCCTCCACGGTCGGCATGGCGATCGCGATGATGGTCCGCTACCGGCGCGGCACCCAGGGCGAACTGGCCGGTCTGCGGCGGGACTACCTCTCCTACCTGGCGCAGACCCGGCGTACGGTGCGGCGCACCGCGCGGCTCCAGCGGGACGGGCAGTTCTATCTGCACCCGGCGCCGGAGCAGTTGTGGGCGCTGGTGGCCGAGGGCAGCCGGGTGTGGGAGCGGCGGGTCGGCGACGACGACTTCGGCCAGGTGCGGGTGGGGCTCGGCGGGCAGCGGCTGTCCACCGAGCTGATCGCGCCGCAGACCGGCCCGGTGGACGAGCTGGAGCCGCTGACGGCGGGCGCGATGCGGCAGTTCGTCGAGGCGCACGCGATGGTGGAGCAGTTGCCGGTGGCGGTGTCGCTGCGCGCCTTCCACCAGGTGACGGTGGGCGGTGAGGCGGAGGCGGTGCGCTCGGCGGCCCGGGCGATGGTGTGCTCGCTGGCGGCGCTGCACTCCCCCGAGGACCTGGTGATCGCGGTGGCCGCGGGCGCGGAGGAGGCGGCGCACTGGGACTTCGCCAAGTGGCTGCCGCACACCCAGGCGCCGGGTGCGGGTGACGGCGCCGGTTCGCGGCGGCTGATCACCACCGACGCCCGGGCGCTGGACGAACTGCTGGCGGCCCGCATCGAGTCGCGGCCGCGCTTCCACCCCGGCGGGCAGCCCCTGCTGGACCAGCCGCACGTCGTCGTGGTCCTGGACGGGCAGTACCTGTCGCCGCTGTCCGCGCTGGCCCCGCAGGAGGGCTTGCAGGGGGTGACGGTGGTGCAGGTGGCGGCCGGCGCGGCCGCGGGCGGCGCGGTGCGCGGCGGCGGCCTCTCGGTGCTGGTCGGGTCGGACTCGCTGCGGCTGGAGGCCGGTCAGGGCACGGTGTACGAGGGAGTGCCGGACCGCCTCAGCCTGCAAGCGGCGGAGACCCTGGCCGGGCAGTTGGCCCCGCTGCGGATGGCGTCCGGCGCGGACGACGACGAACCGCTCCTCGCCAACCTGGACTTCACCGATCTGCTGAACCTCGGGGACGCCGCGTCGGTGGACACCGCCCGGACCTGGCGGCCGCGTTCGCAGTCGGAGCGGCTGCGGGTGCCGATCGGCGTCGGCGAGGACGGCGCGCCGGTGATGCTGGACCTGAAGGAGGCCGCGCAGGAGGGCATGGGCCCGCACGGGCTGTGCGTGGGCGCGACCGGTTCCGGCAAGTCGGAGCTGCTGCGCACCCTGGTGCTGGGCCTGGCGGTCACGCACTCCTCGGAGACGCTGAACTTCGTGCTGGCCGACTTCAAGGGCGGCGCGACGTTCGCCGGGATGTCGCAGATGCCGCACGTGGCGGCGGTGATCACCAACCTGGCGGACGACCTGACCCTGGTCGACCGGATGGGCGACTCGATCCGCGGTGAGCTGAACCGCCGCCAGGAGATGCTGCGCGACGCGGGCAACTACGCCAACATCCACGACTACGAGAAGGCCCGGGCCGCCGGCGCGGCCCTCCAGCCCATCCCCTCGCTCGTCCTCGTCATCGACGAGTTCAGCGAACTGCTCACCGCCAAACCGGACTTCATCGAGATGTTCGTGCAGATCGGCCGCATCGGCCGATCCCTCGGCGTGCACCTGCTGCTGGCGTCCCAGCGGCTGGAGGAGGGCCGGCTGCGCGGCCTGGAGACATACCTCTCGTACCGGATCGGTCTGCGGACCTTCTCCGCGGGCGAGTCGCGGGCGGCGCTGGGCGTGCCGGACGCCTACGAGCTGCCCAACGTGCCCGGTTCGGGCTTCCTGAAGTTCGGCACCGACGAGATGGTGCGGTTCAAGGCCGCGTACGTGTCGGGGGCCTACCGCGAGGGCGGGCCGGTGCGCGCGCCCGGCGGGCCGCTGCCGGTGGACCGGCGGCCGGTGCTGTTCACCGCCGCGCCGGTGCCGGTGCGCCATGTGCGCCCCGCCGAGCAGCCGGTGGTGCCCGGGCAGCGCAGCGGCGAGGACGACGCACTGGCCGACACCGTGCTGGACGTGATCGTGCGGCGTCTGGAGGGCCGCGGCGTGGAGGCGCACCAGGTGTGGCTGCCGCCGCTGGACAACCCGCCGGCGCTGGACGACCTGCTGCCGGGCCTGGCGGCGGTGCCGGGCCGCGGACTGACCCAGCCGGGCTACGAGGGGGCCGGCCGGCTCGTCGTGCCGATCGGCGTCGTCGACAAGCCGTTCGAGCAGCGCCGGGAGGCGCTGTACCGGGACTTCTCCGGCGCGGCCGGCCACATGCAGATCGTGGGCGGCCCGCAGTCCGGCAAGTCCACCCTGCTGCGCTCGCTGGTCGCGGCGTTCGCACTCACCCACACCCCGCACGAGGTGCAGTTCTACGGGCTGGACTTCGGCGGCGGCGCGATGGCCTCGCTCGCCGGACTGCCGCACGTCGGCGGGGTGGCGTCCCGCCTGGACCCGGAGCGGGTGCGACGCACGGTCGCCGAGGTGTACGGCATCCTGGCCCGGCGCGAGGAGTACTTCCGCAGCGCCGGGGTCGACTCGATCGCCACCTTCCGCAGGCTGCGGGCGAACGGCGAGATCAGCGTCGCGGACCAGCCGTGGGGTGACGTCTTCCTGGTCATCGACGGCTGGGGCGCGTTCCGCAGCGAGTACGAGGCCCTGGACCAGATCATCCTGGACATCGCCTCGCGCGGCCTGGGCTACGGCATCCACCTGGTGCTGACCGCGTCGCGGTCCATGGAGGTGCGGGCCAACCTCAAGGACCACCTGATGAACCGCCTGGAGCTGCGGCTGGGCGACACCATGGACTCCGAGCTGGACCGCAAGGCCGCGGTCAACGTGCCGACCGGCGTCCCCGGGCGCGGCCTCACCCCGGAGAAGCTGCACTTCATGGCGGCGGTGCCGCGGATCGACGGGGTCGGCTCCGGCAGCGAGCTGTCCGAGGCGACGGCGGCGATGGCCCGCGAGTGCGCCCGGCACTGGACGGCGCCCGGCGCGCCCGAGGTACGGCTGCTGCCGCGCGAACTGCCGGCCGGCCGCCTCCCGGCGGGCTACGCGGCCCCCGAGCGGGGCGTGGCGTTCGCCATCGACGAGAACAACCTGGAGCCGGTGTTCGCCGACTTCGAGCGGGACCCGTTCCTGCTGGTCTTCGGCGACAGCGAGTCGGGCAAGTCCAACCTGCTGCGGCTGCTGATCAAGCAGCTCAGCGAGCGGTACGAGGGCGACTCCTGCAAGTTCTTCGTCATCGACAACCGGCGCGCCCTGCTGGACGCCACCCCGGCGTCCCACCTGGCCGAGTACGTGCCGATGTCCAACATGATGGAGCACCACGTCGACGCGCTGCACGACCTGATGCAGCGGCGCACCCCGTCCGCGGACGTCACCGCCCGCCAGCTCCGCGAGCGCAGCTGGTGGCAGGGCCCGACGGTGTACGTGGTGGTCGACGACTACGACCTGGTGTCCACCTCCAGCGGCAACCCACTGGCCAGGCTGACCGAACTGCTGCCGTTCGCCCGCGACGTCGGCGTGCGCTTCATCATCGCCCGCAGCGCGGCGGGCGCCTCGCGCGCCTCCTACGAGGCGTTCCTCCAGCGCATGATGGAGCTGGGCGCGCAGGGCGTGCTGCTCTCCGGCGACCCGCAGGAGGGCGATGTCCTCGGCGGCGTGCGGATGCGGCCGATGCCCAAGGGCCGCGGCATCTTCGTCTCCCGCCAGCGCGGGAACCCGCTGGTGCAGACGGGGCTGATGCCGCCGGTGGAGGAGGGGTAGGCCACGGCGGGGGGCCGGAGGG
>NZ_PVLV01000303.1:142-10244 GCF_002982015.1 Streptomyces solincola | reverse complement strand
CCCCGGAGCGGCCCACCACCCTGGAGGAGCCGGCCGGCCCGGTGCCGCGGGACGACAGCCCGTTCGCCCGCGAGCGGCACGTCTGGCTGGGACTGCACGCGGCAGCGACCCGGAGCCTCGGCCAGGGCTCGATGGTACGCCGGTACGCCGGTACGCCGGTACGCCGGTACGCCGGTCAGCGGGGCTCGGGCGGGCGCTGGCGCGGCATGTGGGGGCGGGCGCCCGGCGGCAGCGGGCGGCGGTCCGGCGGCGAATGGCCCTCGGGGCCGCCGCGCGCCGGGCCGGCCGGCGGCACGGCGTACCCGGACAGCGGCGCCGGGCCGGGGACGAACGCCGCCATCCACTCGGCCGTCTCGGCCCGCACCAGCTCGCCGACCTCCTCGGAGAAGCGGCGCAGCACCCCCAGGCACCGCTCGGCCGCCTCGCTCGCGGTGCCCTCGGCCGGGCCCAGCACCTCCCGTACGCTCTCCGCCGCCCAGTCGAAGCGCAGCGCCCGCAGCCTGTGGTGCACCGCCTGGGCGGTGGCCACGTCCCGCATCCAGCCCGAGGTGAGGCCGAAGTAGCGGTCGCAGCCCAGGCAGGCCGCGCCCAGCAGCAGCGAGACGTACCCCCAGCCCGCGGCCCCGCCCAGCGCCCCGGTCAGGTCCAGCAGGGGCAGGGCGGCGCCGGTGACCGCGCCCAGTGCCGTACCGGCGCGCAGCGCGCGGGCCCCGCGCCGCTTCCAGGCGCGGTCGGCCAGGTACCACTCGGCCGTGCGCAGCGCCTCCTGCTCGACCCAGCGGTACACCTCGTCGAGGCGCTCGGCGGGCTGCCCCCAGTCGCCGCCGGGGAACGGCGGGCCGTCCGGGTCGCCGCCCCGGCCGCCGTACGCCGAGCGCCGTCCCCGGCGGCCGTCGGCGTCGCCGCGGGCGGGTCTTCCGGGCCGACGACCGGGCCGGCCGGGCTGCATCTCCGGCTGACTCACCGGGGCACTCCTCTGTACTTGTCGCTTCCGTGTGCCTGCTGTTTCCGTACGCGGGGCTTTCCGCAACCGCCGCCGAAGCCGTGTACCGCTGCGTGAGCCGTGTACCGCTGCGTGAGCCGTGCACGCCGCCTGAGCCGTGTACCGCTGGGAACCGCCGCGTACCGCTTACTGAAGCGCACGTGCTTCGCTACCGCCGAATGGCGGTCATCGGGCCGGGCACCCGGGATGTCCGCCCCCACGTGGGGTGTGACGGGGTGCCGGGCATGCCTGCCTTCCACCCGAACGAGTGAATGCGGGCGGAGGGGGCACACCCCTCGGGAACCACGTAGGCTCGGCTTACCGAGTACGTTTCCGTCGAAAGCACCAGGAGTGACCGTGATCCCCGGTGGCGGCCAGCCCAACATGCAAGAGCTCCTCCAGCAGGCCCAGAAGATGCAGCAGGACCTCGCCCGCGCCCAGGAGGAGCTGGCGCAGACCGAGGTGGACGGCCAGGCGGGCGGCGGTCTGGTCAAGGCGACGGTGACCGGCGCCGGCGAGATCCGGAACCTGGTCATCGACCCCAAGGCGGTCGATCCGGAGGACACCGAGACCCTGGCCGACCTGGTGGTGGCGGCGATCCAGGCGGCGAACGAGAACGCCCAGGCGCTCCAGCAGCAGAAGCTCGGCCCGCTGGCCGAGGGCCTGGGCGGCGGCGGCATGCCGGGTCTGCCGTTCTGAGACGACGGACGCGATGGACGCGACGCACGTGACGGACGCGACGGACCTGATCGGCGCGACCGGTGCAGGTCGGCGCGACCGGCGCGACTGAGCGAACGGGCGGCCGGACGGGCGGGGGCGGACGTGCCCCCGCCTTCTCAGCGCCGGACCCAGCAACTACCGTGAGCACCACAGCACTCCAGGAGAGGCGTTTCCGTTGTACGAAGGCGTGGTTCAGGACCTCATCGACGAGCTGGGCAGACTGCCCGGCGTCGGTCCCAAGAGCGCGCAGCGGATCGCCTTCCACATCCTGCAGGCCGAGCCCGCCGACGTACGGCGGCTGGCCGGGGCGCTGATGGAGGTCAAGGACAAGGTGCGGTTCTGCGCGGTGTGTGGAAACGTCGCGCAGGAGGAGCGCTGCGGAATCTGCCGCGACCCGCGGCGGGACGACGCGGTCATCTGTGTGGTGGAGGAACCGAAGGACGTCGTCGCGATCGAGCGGACGCGTGAGTTCCGAGGGCGGTACCACGTCCTCGGCGGCGCGATCAGCCCGATCGAGGGCGTCGGTCCGGACGACCTCCGCATCCGTGAGCTGCTGGCCCGGCTCGCGGACGGCACGGTCACCGAGCTGATCCTGGCGACCGACCCCAATCTGGAGGGGGAGGCCACCGCGACGTATCTGGCGCGCATGGTCAAGCCCATGGGCCTGAAGGTGACGCGCCTGGCCAGCGGGCTTCCCGTTGGCGGCGACCTGGAATACGCCGACGAGGTCACGCTCGGGCGTGCGTTCGAAGGGAGACGACTCCTCGATGTCTGACGCCACACTGCACGCGCATGCGATGGACCCGGACAGTTTCGCGGTCCAGATCGCCGACTCGATCGAGTCCTTCATCGTGGCCACCACGGAGGTGGCCAAGGGGGACGAGCCCGACAGCGCCGTCCCGTTCCTGCTGCTGGAGGTCTCGCAGCTCCTGCTGGCCGGCGGCCGGCTCGGGGCGCATGTGGACATCGTCCCGGACGAGCGGTACGAGCCGGACGCCGGTCCGGACGACGACGTGGACGAGCTGCGGATGCGCTTCGCGGTGATGCTGGACCCGGTGGACGTCTTCTCCGAGGTCTTCGACCCCTACGAGCCGCGCAGGGCCCCGGTGCCGTGCCGGATCTCGGACAACCTCGCCGACATGGTGGCCGACCTGCGGCACGGGCTGGCCCACTACAAGGCGGGCCGCACCACCGAGGCGCTGTGGTGGTGGCAGTTCTCGTACTTCTCCAACTGGGGGCCGACCGCCTCCGCGACCCTGCGGGCGTTGCAGTCGCTGGTCTCGCACGTCCGGCTGGACCAGCCGCTGGCCGAGCTGGACGGCCTGGACACCGACGAGGACCTCGCCGAGGACGCGCTGGCCGAGGAGGCGGGCCGGGTGATGGCCGCCGAGATCCTCGGGCCGCTGGGCATGCGCACGGCCAAGTAGCAGTCCTCGCGTCCGGGGCCCGGCCCCTGAGGGGGCCGGCTCCTGTGGCCGTCCCCTGCGGCCGTCCCCGTGAGCCGCGCGTGAGCCGGCCCACAATCGCGCGTAGGCCGGACGGGCCCGGGCAGGGACCGTTCGAGCGGCCGCGGGCCCCCGCGACGATCACCTGGTGAGCGGGACATCTCACGATGTGACTGAGCAGGGGCGATTCCCGGCCGCTCGTTAAACTGAGCCGACCGCAAAACGGACTGAGCGAGGAGCGCACGTGGGCCTTGTCGTGCAGAAGTACGGAGGCTCCTCCGTTGCCGATGCCGAGGGCATCAAGCGCGTCGCCAAGCGAATCGTCGATGCCAAGAAGAACGGCCACCAGGTGGTCGTCGTGGTATCGGCGATGGGCGACACGACGGACGAGTTGATCGATCTCGCCGAGCAGGTATCCCCGATCCCTGCCGGGCGCGAGTTCGACATGCTGCTGACCGCCGGAGAGCGGATCTCCATGGCGCTGCTGGCGATGGCGATCAAGAACCTGGGCCACGAGGCCCAGTCGTTCACCGGAAGCCAGGCCGGGGTCATCACCGACTCTGTCCACAACAAGGCGCGGATCATCGACGTCACGCCGGGCCGTATCCGTACGGCGCTGGACGAGGGCAACATCGCCATCGTCGCCGGCTTCCAGGGCGTCTCCCAGGACAAGAAGGACATCACCACCCTCGGCCGCGGCGGCTCGGACACCACCGCCGTCGCGCTGGCCGCCGCGCTGGACGCCGAGGTCTGCGAGATCTACACCGACGTCGACGGCGTCTTCACCGCCGACCCCCGGGTCGTGAAGAAGGCCCGGAAGATCGACTGGATCTCGTTCGAGGACATGCTGGAGCTGGCCAGCTCCGGCTCCAAGGTGCTGCTGCACCGGTGCGTGGAGTACGCACGCCGCTACAACATCCCGATCCACGTGCGCTCCTCCTTCTCGGGGCTCCAGGGCACATGGGTCAGCAACGAACCGCGAGGGGACCTCAAGGTGGAGCAGGCCATCATCTCCGGTGTCGCCCACGACACCTCCGAGGCGAAGATCACCGTCGTCGGCGTGCCCGACAAGCCGGGCGAGGCCGCCGCGATCTTCCGCACCATCGCGGACAGCGAGATCAACATCGACATGGTGGTGCAGAACGTCTCCGCCGCGTCGACCGGGCTGACCGACATCTCCTTCACGCTGCCCAAGGCGGAGGGCCGCAAGGCCATCGACGCCCTGGAGAAGCAGAAGTCCCTGATCGGCTTCGAGTCGCTCCGCTACGACGACCAGATCGCCAAGATCTCCCTGGTCGGCGCGGGCATGAAGACCAACCCGGGCGTCACCGCCGGGTTCTTCCAGGCGCTCGCCGACGCCGGGGTGAACATCGAGCTGATCTCCACCTCGGAGATCCGCATCTCGGTCGTCACCCGCGCCGACGAGGTCAACGAGGCCGTGCGCGCGGTGCACACCGCGTTCGGGCTGGACAGCGAGTCCGACGAGGCGGTCGTCTACGGCGGCACCGGGCGCTGAGACCCGGGCCGCGCCTGACGCGGCATCTCGCGGTGCGGCGGCGGCGGTCCGGTCTCGGACCGCCGCCGCCGCACTGCTGCTGCTGCCGACCGGAGTACGGGACGGGCGGTGCACACGGGACGGCCGGTGTACGGGACGGGCGGTGGCGGCGCCGGTCCGCCGCGCCGCCGGCGTTGTCGGAGGCTGTTTGTAGGATCTGCGCACACCCGGTGCGGAGCTCCTCCGGTCCGGCCCCGTCCCGGCCGCTCGACCCGGGGCGGGCGCAGGCGTCACGACGCCCGTCGCCGGCCCGCAACCGGCGGGGGGGGAGCCGGGCGTCTTGGCGGTCGGCCCCATGTGCCGCCGCGCCGACCGGGGCGATCAGGGAGAGCGGGTACGCATGAGGTCAGACGGCGCATCGCCGACGGCGGTGGGGTGGGCGTACAACCCTGACGGGGGGAAGCGTGTCCAACAGGCGTGGCAGAGGTACTCGACATCGCAGCGGTGGTCCCGCTCCGCGCCGGACGCGCCGTCAGGAGCTCGGCCGTCCCGGCCGCGCTCGTCGCAGCCGTCCCGGCCCTCCCCGGCACGGCACCGGGCACCGTGCGGCCGCTGCGGCGCCCGCCCCGGCGGGGCGGGGGCATGCCGGTGACAGCACCGATGCCCGCCACTAGGCCGACGGCGCCGGGCATCCCCTCCCAGCGCGGTGCGCAGGGCGCCGCGCAGCCGCAGCCGGCGTCCGGCTCGGCGGCCGGGGCGGACACGACGGCCGCCGCGGGGACGACGGCCGCCGTGGAGACCGCCGTCGCGGGGACGACCGTCGACCACCTCACCGAGACCTACCGGGCGCACTACCGCTCGCTCCTCGGACTCGCCGCGCTGCTGCTGGACGACACCGCCTCCTGCGAGGACGTCGTCCAGGAGGCGTTCATCCGGGTGCACTCGGCGCGCAGCCGGGTCCGCGACCCGGAGAAGACGCTGGCGTACCTGCGCCAGACCGTGGTCAACCTCTCCCGGTCCGCGCTGCGCCGCCGCATCCTGGGGCTGAAGCTGCTCTCCAAGCCGATGCCCGACATGGCGAGCGCGGAGGAGGGCGCCTACGACCAGTTGGAGCGGGACGCCCTGATCAAGGCCATGCGCGGCCTCCAGCGCCGGCAGCGCGAGGTGCTGGTGCTGCGGTACTTCGCCGACATGACCGAGGCCCAGGTCGCCGAGACGCTCGGCATATCGCTCGGCTCGGTGAAGGCGTACGGCTCACGCGGCATCGCGGCCCTGCGCGTCGCCATGGGAGCGGCGACATGAGCGGCGGACACGGCGGCGGGCGCGGTGAGGGGCGCGGCGGCGACCGCGCGGACGAGCGGCACGGCCCGGACCGACCGCCGCACGACCGGACGGGAACCAGGAACGACACGGTGAACGACACACCGCAGCGGTCGGAGCGGTCGGCGCGGACGCAGCGGCTGACACGGCTGGACTGGGACAGCCCGGCGGACGACGGGCGGGAACGGGCCCGGCCCGGGGCCTTCCCGGCGCTCGACCGGGACGGATCGGCGCTCGACGCCGGCGAGGCGGAGCTGCGGCGGATGCTGCTGGGGGCGGTGGACGGGCTGACGCCGGCCGAGGACAGCCTCGACCGGCTGCGGCGCGCGGTGCCCGCCCGGCGGGCCCGCAAGCGCCAGGCGGTGGTCGGCGCGGCTGCCGCGGCGCTGCTGTTCGGCACGGCGGTGCCCGCGTTCGTGCACGTCGCCGCCTCCGACGACGCCGCCGAGGACCGGCGGGTGATGGCCGGCCACGGCGAGCAGGCCCAGAGCGGCACGGGCGGGACCGAGCAGCGGGGCGAAGCCGGCCGCGGCGGCGCGGTCGGACCGGACGGCCCCGCAGCGGTCGCCGGCAGCCCCCCCGGCGCCGGCGCGAGCGGTACGCCGTCCCCGGACGCCTCGGAGAAGGCGGCCCCCGGGGAGGACCCCGACGGCGCGCCCGCCGACAGCGCTGCCCCGGTCGGCAGCGCCGCACCGGTGAGCACCCCGGTCTGCGAGGCCTCCCAGCTCGGCTCCGCCCTGGCGGACCTGGGCCGGCCCGACGCCGAGGGCAAGGTGTACGGCGCCTTCCGGATCTCCAACGTCTCCCGGGCCGCCTGCGCGGTCGGCGGCGCCGGGACGGTCGCGCTCACCACCTCGGGGGCCGCGGACCCGGCGAAGGTGAAGCTGCTGCGGCACACCGCCGGCGACCCGGCGGTCGCGCTGCCCGACCCGGCGCGGGAGGCGGCCGCCCCGCTGCTGCTGCCGCCGGCCGGGAGCTACGAGGTGAAGTTCGCCTGGGTGCCGGGCGAGACCTGCCCCACCGAGGGCGGCGAGCCGGAGCCGACGCCCGAGCCGCCCGGCCCCTCCGAGGAGCCGACGACGACCCCGGGCGGCACCGAGGAGGGCGCCGCCGACAAGGCCGCGAACACCGAGACCCAGCTCGGGCGGGTGGACGGCGGACCGGCCGACGGCGCGGTCACCGTCACCCACACCGCCGAGCGGGGCTCGCCGACCGCGGCCGCCGCGATCTCCGGCGCCTGCGCGGGCGCGGTCTACCACACCGGGATGCTGCCGGCGCCGTGAGCGGCCCCGGGGCGGGGCCTCAGCCCCGGGCGGCCGTGCCCGCCGGGGCCGCCGCCTCGGAGCCGGCGGCGTCCTCGGCGGGGCCCGCCGTGTCGGAAGCGGCCGGGGCGAGACCGAGGGCGGCGTCGCGGGCGGCCTCGGCCTCGCGGCGGAACAGGCGGAACCACATGAACAGCACGAAGCCCGCGAAGACGAACCACTCGCCGGTGTAGCCCAGGTTCTGGAAGGCCTTCAGGTCCAGCCCGCTGCCCTCGGCGGCCGCCGCCGGCACCGGGGTCAGCCCGGCCGGGGCGTCGGTGAGCGTCACCCAGGCGTCGTAGACCTGCCCGGGGACCAGATTGACCAGGGAGGCCGCGCTGATCATGCCGACCTGGCCGTCCGGCAGCCCGCCGGTGCGCACCCCCGGGCTGCCGCCGTGCTCGGACGCCTGGAGCGCGCCGGTCACCGTGGTGCGGCCGCGCGGGACGGCGGGGACCTCGGCCCCGGCCGGCAGCCAGCCGCGTACCACCGGAAGCTCCCGGCCGCCGTCGGTGCGCAGCAGGGTCAGCACATAGGCGCCGGTCCGGCCGTCCAGCTCCCGGTCCGGCACGAGGAACTGGCGGCCGTACTCCCCGCTCGCCGCGGCGGTGCGGCCGGAGGTCTCCTGGTCGACCGGCAGCAGCTCCTCCAGCGGCTCGGCCCGCACCGAGGAGGGGTCCGGCCGCTGCTCGGCGGCCTGGTGGGAGTCGACGCGCTCCTCGAAGCGGCCGAGCTGCCACGTCCCCATGAAGACGCAGAAGGGGATCGCCAGCACGACGAAGACGTTGATCCCCCACCAGCGGGGCGTCGCCAGGAACCGGTACACACCACCACGGTACGGAACGGGCTCGGGGCGCCGGTGCGCGGGGCCGCCTCCCGGGCCCCGCCGGGGCGTCAGCGCTCCAGGTGCCGGGCGGCGAACTCCAGCTCCAGCCGGACCTGCTTGATCCGCTCCTCCACCACCAGCGAGCCGTGCCCGGCGTCGTAGCGGTACACCTCGTGCACCGCGCCGCGGGCCGCGAGCCGCTCCACGTAGTTGTCGATCTGGCGGATCGGGCAGCGCGGGTCGTTGACCCCGGCCGAGATGTAGACCGGGGCGCGCACCGCGTCGACGTAGGTGAGCGGGGAGGACGCCTCGAAGCGCTCGGGCACCTCCTCGGGGGAGCCGCCCATCAGGGTGCGGTCCAGGGCCTTCAGCGCCTCCATCTCGTCGTGGTAGGCGGTGACGTAGTCGGCGACCGGCACGGCGGCCAGGCCGACCGCCCACACCTCCGGCTGGGTGCCGAGGCCGAGCAGGGTGAGGTAGCCGCCCCAGGAGCCGCCGGAGAGCACCAGCCGGTCGGGGTCGGCGAGCCCGGAGGCCACCGCCCACTCCCGTACCGCGGCGATGTCCTCCAGCTCGATCAGGCCGATCCGGTGCTTCAGGGCGTCCGTCCACTCCCGGCCGTAGCCGGTGGAGCCGCGGTAGTTGACCCGGACCACCGCGTAGCCGTGGTCCACCCAGGCGGCCGGGCCGGCGGCGAAGGCGTCGCTGTCGTGCCAGGTGGGGCCGCCGTGCACCTCGAAGACGGTGGGCAGCGGGCCGGTGGCCCCGGCCGGCCGCTGCACCAGGGCGTGGATCCGGCCGCCGGGGCCCTCCACCCAGACGTCCTCCACCGGCACCGAGTCGGGCGCCCGCGTCCCGGGCGCCTCCAGCACCACGCCGCCGGCCGTGGAGCGCACCGCGGGCGGGACGGCCGCCGAGGACCACAGGTACTCCACCGTGCCGTCCGGGCGGGGCGTCGCCGAGGAGACGGTGCCGGGCGGGGTGTCGACCTTCTCCAGGGAGCCGGTGGCGATGTCGTAGCGCCACAGTTCGCCGCGCGCCTCGAAGCCGTGCGCGACGAGCAGTCCGGAGCCGTCCGGATACCACTCGGCCGACACGTCGCCGGGCAGGTCGATGGCGAGGTCGCGCTGCTCGCCGGTGGCGGTGTCCCACAGCAGCGGCTCCCAGCGCCCGCGCCGCTGGTGGGCCAGGAGGAGCCGGGTGTCGCCGGCCACCGGGGCGAAGCCCAGCACCGACAGGCCCAGCTCCTTCGTGCCGCCCTCGGTGTCGTCCAGCTCGGCGACCGGTGCGCCGTCCGGGCGGACCACCCGCACCGCGGCGTGCATGGCGTCGCCGTGCTCGGTGTGCTCGACGGCGAGCAGCGTGCCGTCGTACGAGAGGTCGCCGACGCCCGCCGACTCGCGGTGCCGGTAGATCTCCACGGCCTCGGCCGCGCCGGGCCGGACGAGGTGCAGCGTCGAGCCGTCCTCGTCGGTGGACCGGCCGACGACCACGGTGCCGTCGCGGCCGATGGCCAGCCCGGCCGAGTAGGAGGGGGCCAGCCCGGGGACGGCCGGCTCGTCCGCGCCGCCGTGGAAAGGCTGGCGCATCCAGACGCCGAACTCGTCGCCGTCGGTGTCGGAGAACCACCACACCTGCTCCCCGTCGGGGGAGAGCGTGCCGTCGGTGGTGCCGTTGGGCCGGTCGGTGACCTGGCGCTGCCGGCCGGTCTCGCGGTCCCAGGCGTACAGCTCGTAGGTGCCGGTGGCGTTGGACACGAAGAGGGAGCGGGCCGGGGCGTCCTCGGCCCACTCGGGCAGCGACACCCGCGGCGCCCGGAAGCGCTTCTCCCAGTCGGGGACGGTTCCGGGCAGGTCCGCGGGGGTGGCGGTGGTCGCGGTGGGGTCGGTCGGTCCGGTCGGTTCGCTCGTCGTCATGGCCCCATGAAACCCGATGGGTGGGCCGTCCGGGGGAGGGCTAGGCGACCCGGCCCGCGCCGCGCGGGGTGTCGTCGGTGCACAGGGACCAGATGAC
>NZ_PVLV01000302.1 GCF_002982015.1 Streptomyces solincola | reverse complement strand
GCCGCCGTACCGCGGCGGCCGCCTGCCTCGCGCGGGGCTCAGCGGGCGTTGAAGTACTTGGCCTCGGGGTGGTGGATGACGATGGCGTCGGTGGACTGCTCGGGGTGGAGCTGGAACTCCTCGGAGAGCTTGACCCCGATCCGCTCCGGCTGGAGCAGGTCGGCGATCTTGGCCCGGTCCTCCAGGTCGGGGCAGGCGCCGTAGCCGAGCGAGAAGCGGGCGCCCCGGTACTTCAGGGCGAACATGTCCTCGACGTCGGACGGGTCCTCCCCGGCGAAGCCCAGCTCGGCGCGGACCCGGGCGTGCCAGTACTCGGCCAGCGCCTCCGCCAGCTGGACGGACAGCCCGTGCAGCTCCAGGTAGTCGCGGTAGGAGTCGGCGGCGAACAGTTCGGCGGTCGCCTCGCCGATCCTGGAGCCGACGGTGACGACCTGGAGGCCGACGACGTCGGTCTCGCCGGAGTCCTCGGGGCGGAAGAAGTCGGCCAGGCAGAGCCGGCGGCCGCGCCGCTGGCGGGGGAAGGAGAAGCGGGTGCGCTCGTTGCCCGCGTCGTCCAGGATGATGAGGTCCTCGCCCTTGGAGACGCACGGGAAGTAGCCGTGGACGACGGCCGCCTCCAGCAGGTTGTCGGTGTGCAGCCGCTCCAGCCAGCCGCGCAGCCGCGGCCGGCCCTCGGACTCCACCAGCTCCTCGTACGACGGGCCGTCGCCGGCGCGGTTCTGCTTCAGGCCCCACTGGCCCTTGAACAGCGCGCCCTCGTCCAGCCAGGACGCGTAGTCCTTGAGCGGGATGCCCTTGGACACCCGGGTGCCCCAGAACGGCGGCTCGGGGATGCGGTTGTCGACGGCCACGTCGGAGCGGACGCCGGTCTCCGGCTCGCGCTCCTCCAGCAGTACGCCGCCGCCGGCCGACGCCCGTACCCGGCGCTGCTTCAGCTCGGGCAGCGTCGCGCCGGGCACCCCGCGCTTGACCGCGATCAGGGCGTCCATCAGGCGCAGGCCCTCGAAGGCGTCCCGGGCGTAGCGGACCTCGCCCTGGTAGATCTCGTGGAGGTCCTGCTCGACGTAGGCGCGGGTGAGGGCGGCGCCGCCGAGGATCACCGGGTACTTGGCGGCCAGCTCGCGCTGGTTCAGCTCCTCCAGGTTCTCCTTCATGATCACCGTGGACTTCACCAGCAGCCCGGACATGCCGATGACGTCGGCGCGGTGCTCCTCGGCGGCCTCCAGGATGGCGGAGACGGGCTGCTTGATGCCGAGGTTGACGACGTTGTAGCCGTTGTTGGACAGGATGATGTCGACGAGGTTCTTGCCGATGTCGTGGACGTCGCCGCGGACGGTGGCGAGCACGATGGTGCCCTTGCCCTCGTCGTCGGACTTCTCCATGTGCGGCTCCAGGTGGGCCACCGCGGTCTTCATGACCTCGGCGGACTGGAGGACGAAGGGGAGCTGCATCTGGCCGGAGCCGAACAGCTCGCCGACGACCTTCATGCCGTCCAGCAGGGTCTCGTTGACGATGTCCAGCGCGGGGCGCTCTTCCAGGGCCGCGTCCAGGTCGGCTTCCAGGCCGTTGCGCTCGCCGTCGATGATGCGGCGCTTGAGCCGCTCGTCCAGCGGCAGGGCGAGCAGTTCCTCGGCCTTGCCGGCCTTCATCGACTTGGTGTCGACGCCCTCGAACAGCTCCAGGAGCTTCTGCAGCGGGTCGTAGCCCTCGGCACGCCGGTCGTAGATGAGGTCCAGCGCGGTGGTGACCTGCTCGTCGTCGAACCGGGCGATGGGCAGGATCTTGGAGGCGTGCACGATGGCGGAGTCCAGGCCCGCCTTGACGCACTCGTCCAAGAAGACGGAGTTGAGCAGGATGCGGGCGGCCGGGTTGAGGCCGAAGGAGATGTTGGACAGGCCGAGCGTGGTCTGCACGTCCGGGTGGCGGCGCTTGAGCTCGCGGATCGCCTCGATGGTGGCGATGCCGTCCTTGCGGGACTCCTCCTGGCCGGTGCAGATGGTGAAGGTCAGGCAGTCCACGAGGATGTCGGACTCGTGGATGCCCCAGTTGGCGGTGAGGTCGGCGATCAGCCGCTGGGCGATGGCGACCTTGTCCTCGACGGTGCGGGCCTGGCCCTTCTCGTCGATGGTGAGCGCGATCAGCGCGGCGCCGTGTTCGCGGGCGAGGCCGGCGACCTTGGCGAACCGGGAGTCGGGCGCGTCGCCGTCCTCGTAGTTCACCGAGTTGATCACGGCCCGGCCGCCGAGCTTCTCCAGGCCGGCCCGGATGACGTCCACCTCGGTGGAGTCCAGCACCAGGGGCAGGGTGGAGGCGGTGGCGAACCGGCCGGCCAGCTCGGCCATGTCGGCGACGCCGTCCCGGCCGACGTAGTCGACGCACAGGTCCAGCATGTGCGCGCCCTCGCGGATCTGGTCGCGGGCCATCTCCACGCAGTCGTCCCAGCGGGCGTCCAGCATGGCCTCGCGGAACTTCTTGGAGCCGTTGGCGTTGGTGCGCTCGCCGATGGCCAGGTAGGAGGTGTCCTGGCGGAAGGGCACGGTCTGGTAAAGGGAGGCGGCGCCCGGCTCGGGGCGCGGGGTGCGCTCGCCGGGGGTGAGGTCGCGGACCCGCTCGACGACCTGGCGCAGGTGCTCGGGGGTCGTGCCGCAGCAGCCGCCGACCAGGGACAGCCCGTACTCGCGGACGAAGGACTCCTGGGCGTCGGCCAGCTCGGGGGCGGTCAGCGGGTAGTGCGCGCCGTCCTTGCCGAGGACGGGCAGACCGGCGTTGGGCATGCAGGACAGCGGGATACGGGAGTGCCGGGCCAGGTAGCGCAGGTGCTCGCTCATCTCGGCGGGGCCGGTGGCGCAGTTCAGGCCGATCATGTCGATGCCGAGCGGCTCCAGCGCGGTGAGCGCGGCGCCGATCTCGGAGCCGAGGAGCATGGTGCCGGTGGTCTCGACGGTGACGGAGACGATGACGGGCACGTCCAGGCCGAGGGCGTCCAGGCCGCGGCGGGCGCCCAGGACGGCGGCCTTGGTCTGGAGCAGGTCCTGGGTGGTCTCCACCAGCAGCGCGTCGGCGCCGCCGGCGATCAGCCCCTCGGCGTTCTGCTGGTAGGCGTCGCGCAGCACGGTGTACGGGGCGTGGCCGAGGGTGGGGAGCTTGGTGCCGGGGCCGACCGAGCCGAGGACCCAGCGGGGGCGGCCGTCCTTCGCGGTGAAGGAGTCGGCGGACTCCCGGGCGACCCGGGCGCCGGCCTCGGACAGCTCGAAGACCCGCTCGGCGATGTCGTACTCGGCGAGGGCGGCGTGGTTGGCGCCGAACGTGTTGGTCTCCACGCAGTCGACGCCGGCCGCGAAGTACTCGTCGTGGACCGAGCGCACGATGTCGGGGCGGGTCACGCTGAGGACCTCGTTGCAGCCTTCGAGCTGCTGGAAGTCGTCCATCGAGGGGTCCTGCGCCTGGAGCATCGTGCCCATGGCACCATCGGCCACCACCACTCGGGTGGCCAGTGCTTCACGGAGGGCGGCGGCGCGGGTCCGGGTGTCGGAGTCCCGGCCGCTGTCGGCGGTGGGGGTCGGCAGCGATGCCATGGAAGTGCTCCCTGGGGTGCGACGACTGTCGGCTTTGCGCCACCGGGCCTGGCGACGCACCGGGCCAGCGTAACCATGTGCCCTTGAGCGGGGCTCGCGTATTCACGTGCTGGACACGGACACCGCAATCGGGCGGTGGTGGGAGGGTGGGGCGGCCGCCTGTCGCAGGTGGCCGGTGGTCGGCAACGGCCGATACTGTTCAGCATTGCCGAACTGTGGGCACACCACGGTGGAGCACCGTCGGAGAGTCGGAAAGGGCCGGAGCGATGCCGAAGAACATCCAGTCGCTTGAACGGGCGGCGGCGATGCTGCGTCTGCTCGCGGGCGGCGAGCGCCGGCTCGGGCTGTCGGACATCGCGTCCTCGCTGCAACTGGCCAAGGGGACGGCCCACGGCATCCTGCGCACGTTGCAGGCGGAGGGCTTCGTCGAGCAGGACCCGGCCTCCGGGCGCTACCAGCTCGGGGCGGAGCTGCTGCGGCTGGGCAACAGCTATCTGGACGTGCACGAGCTGCGGGCCCGGGCGCTGGTGTGGACCGACGACCTCGCGCGCTCCAGCGGGGAGAGCGTGCACCTGGGCGTGCTGCACCAGCGGGGCGTGCTGGTGGTGCACCACGTCTTCCGGCCCGACGACAGCCGCCAGGTGCTGGAGGTGGGGGCCATGCAGCCGCTGCACTCCACCGCACTGGGCAAGGTGCTCTGCGCGTACGACCCGGTGGCGCACAGCGAGCTGCTGGAGGTGGACCGGGAGGCGTTCACCGCGCGCACGGTCACCGCGCTGCCCGAGGTGGAGTCGCTGCTGGACCTGGCCCGGGCGCGCGGCTGGGCGGCGGACGTGGAGGAGACCTGGGCGGGCGTGGCCTCGGTGGCGGCCCCGATCCACGACCGGCGCCGGATGCCGGTGGGCGCGGTGGCGATCACCGGGGCGGTGGAGCGGGTCTGCGAGGCCGGCGAGCTGCGCTCCGGCCTGGTGGCCGCCGTGCGCGACTGCGCCCGCGCCGTCTCCCGCGACCTGGGCGCGGGCCGCTTCTAGGCCCCGGCCGGGGCGCGTCGCAGCCGGGCCGCCGCCGGGGCGCGGACCGCGTCCGGCCCACCGGCCGGGGCGCGGTCCCACCCGTGGGCTTACCCGCCCCTCCCGGGCGTCCCGGGAGTTCAGGCCGCCTCGAGGGCGGCGACGTCCAGTCTGCGCATCTTCAGCATGGCCTGGAAGACCCGGGCGACCCGCTCCGAGTCGGGGTCGTCGAGCAGTTCGACGAGCCGGCGGGGCACGATCTGCCAGGACAGGCCCCAGCGGTCCTTCAGCCAGCCGCAGACGCTCTCCTCGCCGCCGTCGGCGAGGAAGCGGTCCCACAGGTCGTCGACCTCCTCCTGAGAGTCGCAGTCGACCGACAGCGAGACCGCCTCGGTGAACCTGAACTCGGGGCCGCCGTTGAGGGCCGTGTACTCGCGGCCGGCCATGACGAAGTCGACCGTGAGGACCGCGCCGGGCTCGCCGGGGCCCCCTTCCGGATAGCGGGTGACCTTCTGGACCTCGGAGTCCGGGAAGAGCGAGACGTAGAAGGCGACGGCGGCCTCGGCGTCGCCGTCGTACCAGAGGCAGGGGCGGATCTTCTCCATCGGGACGGGCATGGCGCTGCTCCCTCGCGTCGGCGCCCGGGGCCGTGCGCGCCGGCGCGTGCTCCGGACGTGCCGGGGACGTGGCCCGGACGTGCTCCGGACCGGTTCGGGACGTCCCCGAGGGGCAGACCGCCTCCGCGGACCGGACTCATCGGTCCCGCATCGGGCGGTCCCGGCCGGGTCGGCGCATCATCGGTAACGAACGGGTTTCGGCTGGTCGAAGCCTTGACGTCACGTTTACGAGGGAGCAAAACTGCCGTGCATCGGTCGGCATTGTCGAACACCTACCGGCAATACGCGCTAGAGTGGGACAACGCCAGGAGACCGGACCACGCCCTCAGCCGAGGGCACGGACCACCGGAGGGACCCGGGGTCTGCCTTCCCCTGGACGAAGGACAAAGGAGTCGCGGGTGTCCAGCTCCGACATCTTCATCGGCGAGACCATAGGGACCGCCATACTCATCCTGCTCGGCGGCGGAGTCTGCGCCGCCGTCACGCTCAAGAGCTCCAAGGCCCGCGGCGCGGGCTGGCTCGCGATCACCTTCGGGTGGGGCTTCGCGGTGCTGACCGCCGTCTACACCACGACGGCCCTCTCCGGCGCCCACCTCAACCCGGCGGTCACCGTCGGCATCGCGGTCAAGGACGGCGAGTGGGGGCACGTCCCGGTCTACTTCGCCGGGCAGATCCTCGGCGCGATGATCGGCGCCGCCCTGGTCTGGGTCGCCTACTACGGGCAGTTCCGGGCCCACCTCACCGACCCGGAGATCGTCGGGGACCTGGCGGACGAGCCCATCGAGGGGCCGCACGACGGCACGCCGAAGCAGCCCGCCGGACCGGTCCTCGGCATCTTCTCCACCGGCCCGGAGATCCGCGTCGTCTGGCAGAACCTCGCCACCGAGGTCATCGGCACGCTGGTCCTGGTCCTCGCGGTGCTCACCCAGGGCCTCAACGACAGCGGCAAGGGCCTCGGCGTCATCGGCGGCCTGATCACCGCCCTCGTCGTGGTCGCCATCGGCCTCTCGCTCGGCGGCCCCACCGGTTACGCCATCAACCCGGCCCGCGACCTGGGCCCGCGCATCGTGCACGCCCTGCTGCCGCTGCCCAACAAGGGCGGTTCCGACTGGGGGTACGCCTGGATCCCGGTCGTCGGCCCGCTGGCGGGCGGCGCCCTCGCGGCGGGTATCTACTCCCTCGCGTTCGCCTGAGCCGCGGCCCGGGCCCCGACCGCGTACCGGCACCCGACCTCGTACGCGTACGCCGGAGTCCAGCGGCCACCGAGCACCCGAGCCGTCCTTCCTCTCACCCACCGGAGCCATCGTGACCGACGCACACACCACCGGCCCCTTCATCGCCGCCATCGACCAGGGCACCACCTCCTCCCGCTGCATCGTCTTCGACCGCGACGGGCGCATCGTCGCCGTCGACCAGAAGGAGCACGAGCAGATCTTCCCCAAGCCGGGCTGGGTGGAGCACGACGCCGCCGAGATCTGGACCAACGTCCAGGAGGTCGTGGCCGGCGCGATCGACAAGGCCGGCATCACCGCCGCCGACGTCAAGGCGATCGGCATCACCAACCAGCGCGAGACCACGCTGCTGTGGGACAGGAACACCGGCGAGCCCGTCCACAACGCCATCGTGTGGCAGGACACCCGCACCGACGCGCTCTGCAAGGAGCTGGGCCGCAACGTCGGGCAGGACCGCTTCCGCCGCGAGACCGGCCTGCCGCTGGCCTCCTACTTCGCCGGCCCGAAGGCCCGCTGGCTGCTGGACAACGTCGAGGGCCTGCGCGAGCGCGCCGAACGCGGCGACATCCTCTTCGGCACCATGGACTCCTGGGTCGTGTGGAACCTCACCGGCGGCACCGACGGCGGCGTGCACATCACCGACGTCACCAACGCCTCCCGCACCATGCTGATGAACCTGCACACCATGGAGTGGGATGACAAGATCGCCTCCTCCATCGGCGTGCCGCTGGCGATGCTGCCCGAGATCCGCTCCTCCGCCGAGGTGTACGGGCAGGTCAAGGGCGGCGTGCTGGACGGCGTCCCGGTCGCCTCCGCGCTCGGCGACCAGCAGGCCGCGCTGTTCGGCCAGACCTGCTTCGCCGAGGGCGACGCCAAGTCCACCTACGGCACCGGCACCTTCATGCTGATGAACACCGGCGACAAGATCATCAACTCGTACAGCGGGCTGGTGACCACCGTCGGCTACCGGATCGGCGACCAGGACCCGGTGTACGCGCTGGAGGGCTCCATCGCGGTCACCGGCTCCCTCGTGCAGTGGATGCGCGACCAGATGGGCCTGATCAAGTCGGCCGCCGAGATCGAGACCCTGGCCTCCTCCGTCGAGGACAACGGCGGCGCCTACTTCGTACCGGCCTTCTCCGGGCTGTTCGCCCCGTACTGGCGCTCCGACGCCCGCGGCGTGATCGCCGGACTGACCCGGTACGTCACCAAGGCGCACATCGCGCGCGCCGTCCTGGAGGCCACCGCCTGGCAGACCCGCGAGATCACCGACGCCATGACCAAGGACTCCGGCGTCGAGCTGACCGCGCTGAAGGTCGACGGCGGCATGACCTCCAACAACCTGCTGATGCAGACCCTCGCCGACGTGCTGGACGCGCCCGTGGTGCGCCCGATGGTCGCCGAGACCACCTGCCTCGGCGCGGCCTACGCCGCCGGCCTGGCCGTCGGCTTCTGGCCGGACACCGAGGCCCTGCGCGCCAACTGGCGCCGGGCCGCCGAATGGACCCCGCGGATGGACGCCGACAAGCGGGACCGCGAGTACAAGAGCTGGCTCAAGGCCGTGGAGCGCTCCATGGGCTGGCTGGACGACGAAGACAAGTAGGAACGGGAGCACCATGACCACCCTGCAGAGCGTCCCCACGCACGGGACGCACCCGGACGCCGGTTCGCTGCCCGGTCGCGCCGAGACCCGGGAGCAGCTCGACAAGGCGACGTACGACCTCCTGGTGATCGGCGGCGGCATCCTGGGCATCTCCACCGCCTGGCACGCCGCCCAGTCCGGGCTGCGGGTGGCCCTGGTGGACGCCGGCGACTTCGCCGGCGCCACCTCCTCCGCCTCCTCCAAGCTCCTCCACGGCGGCCTGCGCTACCTCCAGACCGGCGCGGTGAAGCTGGTGGCGGAGAACCACTTCGAGCGCCGGGCGGTCTCCCGCCAGGTCGCCCCGCACCTGGCCAACCCGCTCACCTTCTACCTGCCGGTCTACAAGGGCGGCCCGCACGGCGCGGCCAAGCTCGGCGCCGGCGTCTTCGCCTACTCGGCGCTCTCCGCCTTCGGCGACGGCGTCGGCCACCTGCTCAGCCCCGCCAAGGCCGCGCAGGACGTGCCGGAGCTGCGCACCGAGAACCTCAAGGCGGTCGCCGTCTACGGCGACGACCAGATGAACGACGCCCGGATGGCGCTGATGACGGTCCGCGCCGCCGTCGCCTCCGGGGCCGTCGTCCTCAACCACGCCGAGGTCACCGGACTGCGGTTCACCAACGGACGGGTCACGGGAGCGGAGCTGCGCGACCGCATGGACGGCGCGGAGTTCGGCGTCGACGCCCGCCTCGTCCTCAACGCCACCGGACCGTGGGTGGACCACCTGCGGAAGATGGAGGACCCGAACGCGGCCCCCTCCATCCGGCTGTCCAAGGGCGCGCACCTGGTGCTCAAGCGCACCTCGCCGTGGAAGGCGGCGCTGGCCACCCCGATCGACAAGTACCGCATCACCTTCGCCCTCCCCTGGGAGGACATGCTGCTGCTCGGCACCACCGACGAGGAGTACGACGGCGACCCGGGCCAGGTCGCGGTCACCGAGCGGGACACCGCCCAGATCCTGGACGAGGCGGCCTTCTCCGTACGCGACCAGCAGCTCTCCCGCGACCTGATCACCTACTCCTTCGCGGGCCTGCGGGTGCTGCCCGGCGGCCCCGGCGACACCTCCAAGGCCAAGCGGGAGACGGTGGTCACCGAGGGCCGCGGCGGGATGCTGTCGGTGGCCGGCGGCAAGTGGACGACGTTCCGTCACATCGGCCGCACCGTGATGAACAAGCTCGCCGCCCTCCCCAGCCACCCGCTCGGCGAGGACATGGAGCCCCTCTCCCACCTGCCGAAGAAGCTGCCGCTGCCCGGCATCGCCAACCCCAACGCGGTCGCCCACCGGCTGCTGGTGGACGGCGGCGCCCCCGGCCCCCGGATGGCCGCCGACACCGCCCGGCACCTGGCCACCCACTACGGCTCGCTCGCGCTCGACATCGCCCGCCTGGCACAGGAGAACCCGAAGCTGGCCGAGCGGATCCACCCCGACGCGCCCGAGATCTGGGCGCAGGTCGCCTACGCCCGGGACCACGAGTGGGCGGCCACCGCGGACGACGTGCTGCGCCGCCGCACCACGCTGACCATCCGCGGCCTGGCCACCGACGAGGTCCGGGCCGGCGTCGAGTCGGTGCTCGGCGAACGGAGCTGACGGCCCGGCAGATCGGGCGGCAGATCGGGCGGCGGGGCGGTCCCTGACGGGGGGGGGCCCGCCCCGCCGCGCTGTCCGCACCCCGGTCCGCGGGGATTCGCGCCCGCCCTGGTGGGTAGTGGCTTGCGGTCGGCGAAACGGCTGGCGGGAGGGCCGGTGGCGGGCCCGGTGGGGAGGGTTGGTGAAGTGCACCCGGACGGGTACGGGGGCGGCGGCGGGGCCCGCCGCAGCCCGTAAGGTTGGTCCGTACGAACGGAACTTCGGAAGGAGGCCTGGGTGATCGAGCTCGCGGGGGTTCCCGAGCTGATCGACCCGGTCATGGTGGCCGCGTTCGAGGGCTGGAACGACGCCGGCGACGCCGCCTCCACCGCGGTCGCGCACCTGGAGCGGGAGTGGAAGGGCGAGGTGTTCGCCGCCCTGGACGCCGAGGACTACTACGACTTCCAGGTCAACCGGCCCACGGTGTTCATGGAGGGCGGGGTGCGGAAGATCACCTGGCCCACCACCCGGCTGTCGGTGGTCCGCGTCGGCGGGGACAAGCCCCGCGACCTGGTGCTGGTCCGCGGCATCGAACCGTCCATGCGCTGGCGCTCGTTCTGCAACGAGATCCTCGGCTTCGCGCACGAGCTGGGCGTGGAGATGGTGGTGATCCTGGGCGCGCTGCTCGGCGACACCCCGCACACCCGGCCGGTCCCGGTCAGCGGGGCGACCTCCGACCCGCAGCTCGCCCGCACCATGGACCTGGAGGAGACCCGCTACGAGGGCCCCACCGGCATCGTCGGCGTCCTTCAGGAGGCGTGCACGCACGCCGGCGTCCCGGCGGTGAGCCTGTGGGCGGCGGTGCCGCACTACGTCTCGCAGCCGCCCAACCCCAAGGCCACGCTGGCGCTGCTGAACCGCCTCGAGGACCTCATCGGGCTGCGCATCCCGCTCGGGGAGCTGACCGAGGACGCGCGGGCCTGGCAGGTCGGCGTGGACCAGTTGGCCTCGGAGGACAGCGAGGTCGCCGAGTACGTGCAGACGCTGGAGGAGGCGCGGGACACCGCGGAGCTGCCGGAGGCGTCCGGCGAGGCCATCGCGCGCGAGTTCGAGCGGTATCTGCGGCGGCGCGACGGCGGCGGCCCCGGCCAGGGGCACGCCACCGAGTCCGGTGACTCCGGCTATCTGCGCGACCCCTCCGGCAGCCGCACCCGCCCCCCGAAGCCCAAGGGCCCGGAACAGCGCGGCCCCGAGACGGCTGACGCGGCCGACACGGCGGACGAGACCGGGACGCCGGACGAGGCCGGGACGCCGGACGAGGCCGGGACGCCGGACGACGGCGAGACGGCTGACGCGGCCGGTACGACCGACGGGGACGGCTCGGCCGACGCGGGCGACGCGAGCGGCTCGGCCGAAACGAGCGGCTCGGCCGGCTCATCCGGTAGGAACGGCTCGTCCGACACGGCCGGTACGAGCAGGTCGTCCGACGCGGACGACACGGCCGACGCGGACGACGCGGACGACGCGTCGGGCAGCCGCGGCGAGGGCGACCCGGACGACGGCCCGTCGGAGGACTGACCCCGCGCCAGGCCGCCTGCCGGCCGCGGACGGCACAGGAGGGCGGCGCCCGTCGGGGCGCCGCCCTCCTGTCGTGTCACCTCGGTCCGGGGCGCCCTACAGCGCGACGCCCAGGAGCGCGTCCACGGTCCGGGAGACCAGCCCGGGCGCGCTCTCGTCGGCGCCGCCGTCGGCCTGCTGGGCAGCCGCCCAGCGGTCCACCGCGGCCAGCGCGGCCGGCGAGTCGAGGTCGTCGGCGAGCGCCTCGCGCACCTCTTCCAGCAGGGCGTCGGCGGGCAGCCCGTCGGGCCGGGAGACGGCGGCACGCCAGTTGGCCAGCCGCTCCTCGGCGTCCCGCAGCACCTGGTCGGTCCACTCCCAGTCCGCGCGGTAGTGGTGGGCCAGCAGGGCGAGCCGGATCGCGGCCGGGTCGGCGCCCTGGCGGCGCAGCGCGGAGACGAAGACCAGGTTGCCCTTGGACTTGGACATCTTCTCGCCGTCCAGGCCGACCATGCCGGCGTGGACGTAGGTCTTGGCGAAGGGGTGCTCGCCGGTGAGCGCCTGGGCGTGCGAGGCGCCCATCTCGTGGTGCGGGAAGACCAGGTCGGAGCCGCCGCCCTGGACGTCGAAGCCCATGCCCAGGTGGTCCAGGGCGATGGCGACGCACTCGATGTGCCAGCCGGGGCGGCCGCGGCCGAGGCTGCCGCCGTCCCAGCTCGGCTCGCCCTCGCGGGCGGCCATCCACAGCATCGGGTCGAGCGGGTTCTTCTTGCCGGGGCGCTCGGGGTCGCCGCCGCGCTCGGCGGACAGCGCGCGCATGACCTCGGCGTCGTAGTGCGAGACCTCCCCGAAGTGCGGGTCGGACTCGACCGAGAAGTAGACGTCGCCGTCCAGGTCGTAGGCGGCTCCGGCGTCCCGCAGTCGCTCCACCAGCGGCACGATGCCCGGTATCGCCTCCACCGCGCCGATGTACTGCTTGGGCGGCAGCATCCGCAGGGCGGTCATGTCCTCGCGGAACAGGGCGGTCTCGCGCTCGGCGAGGCCGGTCCAGTCGATGCCGTCGCGCACGGCCCGCTCCAGCAGCGGGTCGTCGACGTCGGTGACGTTCTGGACGTAGTGGACCTGCCGCTTGGTGTCCAGCCACACGCGCTGTACGAGGTCGAAGGCGTTGTACGTCGCCGCGTGCCCCATATGGGTGGCGTCATAGGGCGTGATGCCGCAGACGTAGATGCGGGCGACCGGCCCGGGGGTGAGGGTCACTCGGCCGTCGGTCGCGGTGTCGTGGATCCGGAGGTCGCGGCCCGTGCCGGGCAGGGCGGGGACCTCGGAAGCGGGCCAGGCATGCATGCTCCCGAGCCTAACCGGATGCGGTGTCCGGATACGAACCGGATACGGCCAAGGACCCGGCCGAGGCCGCGGTGGCGGCCCCGACCGGCACGCTCGCGGCCGGGCCCCCGCCGCCCGGTGCGCCGACCGGGCCACCACTGCCCGAGCGCCCCCGTCCGCTACACCGGAGGCCAGGGGATGGCGGGCCACTGGCCCGACGGCTCGGGGTGGCGGCCGGTGCCGCGCAGGGTGGCGACCCGTTCGCGGAGGGCGGTGAGTTCGGCGGGCGTGATCAGCTCGACGAGCCGGGCGCCCAGCGGCGTACCGGGGGCGAGCGCGTCGGCCAGGGCGGCCAGGGTCTCGGTGATCTCGGCGGGCAGCGGCTCGCCGGCCCAGCCCCACAGCAGGGTGCGCAGCTTGTCGTCGGTGTGGAAGGTGACGCCGTGGTCGATGGCGTGCAGCCGGCCGCCGGGCGCGGGCAGCAGGTGGCCGCCCTTGCGGTCGGCGTTGTTGATGACCGCGTCGAGCACGGCGAGCCGCCGCAGCCGGATGTCGTCGGCGTGGACGAGCAGCGCGGTGCGGTCCTCCTCGACCTGGGCGTAGCCGATGGGCTTCCAGCCGTCGTCCGGCTCGTCGCCCTCGACCAGGGCGAGCAGTTCGGCGTCGGGGTCGGCGTCGATCCAGAGCTGGACCATGCCGGTGCCGTACGGGCCGTCGCGCAGCACCGTCGGCGGGACCAGGTCCCAGCCGGTGGCCCGGGAGACCTCGTAGGCTGCGACCTCGCGCTCGGCGAGGGTGCCGTCGGGGAAGTCCCACAGCGGGCGTTCGCCGGCGACCGGCTTGTACACGCAGTCGGCCGTCCGCCCCTCGTAGGCGACGGTGCACAGCAGCACCGCGTTGGACGCCTCGCGGACCTGCCCCTGGACGGTGAGGTCGCCGAGGGTGAGCAGTTCGAGCAGTTCGGCCGGGTCCTGCGGGGCCGGCGGCGCGTCCGGCCCGGCGGCGGGGGTCACGCCCGCCGGTACCCGTTCTGGCGCGGGCATACGTGTCCTTCCGGGTCGAGCGGGAGGCTGCACAGCGGGCACGGCGGCCGGCCGGCGTTGACCACGTCGAGGGCGCGCTTGGCGAACGCCCGGGCCTGGGCGCCGGTGAGGCGGACCCGCAGCATCGGCGGGCCGTTCTCCTCGTCCTGGAGGAGCCGCTCCTCCGCCTCGGCGAGGTCCTCCTCGGACTCGGCGTCCAGCTCCACCAAGGCCTGGGCCTCGACGATCATCCGCTCCTCGTCGCCGTCCCAGGCCAGCGCCATGGTGCCGACCCTGAACTCCTCCTCCACCGGGCTCTCCAGCGGCTCGGTGTCGGTGGTCTCGGAGGGGGCGACGGCGGGCACCGGCGCGTTGCCCCCGGTGCGGCGCACGACCTCGTCGAGCAGTTCGTCGATGCGTTCGGCGAGCGCGGCGACCTGCGTCTTCTCCAGGGCGACGCTGGTCGTGCGGCCGGCCGCGGTGGCCTGCAGGAAGAACGTACGGCGGCCAGGCAGCCCGACCGTCCCGGCCACGAAACGCTCCGGTGGGTCGTAGAGGAACACCTGACGGGACACGTTCCCTCTCCCTTGCTCGAGTGGACGGCTGGACTGGACGGCTTCACGGGACAGCGTGCCCGGACGGCCTGAGCGGACCGCGTGCGCGAGCTGCTCGGGTGCGCGGCCTGGCACGGGGTGCGCGCCGCGGCCTGCGGACGTCGGCGTCTTGGGCCCGTCCACCCTACTGTGCGAGAGGATCACGGTGCGCCCGCGCCGCCGCCCACCTCCGCCCTGCCGCTCGCGGGGCCCTCATCGGCCGCGCCGCGGTCGCGCGGGGCGAGCGCGGCGAGGTCGCCGGTGTCGCCGAGCCGCAGGAGAAACGGCCGCAGACGGGTGTAGCGGATCGCGGTCACGGAACAAGGGTCCACATGGACGCGCTGGAACAGGTCGAGATGCATACCGAGGGCGTCGGCGACGACCGACTTGATGATGTCGCCGTGCGAGCACATCAGGAGCACCGCCTCGGGGCCGTGCTCGGCCTCCACGCGGGCGTTCCACTCGCGGACCGCGTCGACGGCGCGGGCCTGCATGGCGCGCATGGACTCGCCGCCGGGGAAGGCGGCGTCGGAGGGGTGCTGCTGGACGACCTCCATCAGCGGTTCGCCGGACAGTTCGGAGAGCTTGCGGCCGGACCAGTCGCCGTAGTGGCACTCCCCGATCCGCTCGTCGGTGTGCACCGCGAGCTCGGGGCGCGCCGCGAGGAGCGGGGCGAGCGTCTCGCGGCAGCGCTGAAGCGGGCTGGTGACGACGGCGGCGAGCGGAATGTCGCGCAGCCGTCCGGGGAGCGCGGCGGCCTGTGCGGCGCCCCGCTCGTCGAGGGCGACGCCGGGGGTCCAGCCCGCCAGCACGCCGTCGGTGTTCGCGGTGGAGCGTCCGTGCCGTACCAGGATCAACGTGGCCATGGCTGCCAGGGTAGGCGGCCGGAGGGATGCCCGGCGGGGCAGATCGAAGGAGAATACGCGCTGTGATCGTCGACTGCGCCGTCTACCGGGACGGCCACCGTACCGAGGGTGCCTCCGACTTCTCCGACGCGCTGGACGGGGCGCGGGCGTCGGGTGGCGACACGTTCCTGTGGATCGGGCTGCACGAGCCGTCGCAGGAGGAGTTCGACCACGTCACCGAGGAGTTCGGACTGCATCCGCTGGCGGTGGAGGACGCCCTGAAGGCGCACCAGCGGCCCAAGCTGGAGGTGTACGACGACTCGCTGTTCATGGTGCTGAAGCCGGTGGTGTACGAGCCGGCGGGCGACACCGTCTCCACCGGGGAGCTGATGGTGTTCGTCGGCGACTCGTTCGTGGTGACGGTCCGGCACGGGGCGGGCGCGCCGCTGGCGGCGGTACGGGAGCGCCTGGAGAAGGAGCCGGACCTGCTGCGGCTGGGGCCGACCGGGGTGCTGTACGCGATCAGCGACGCGGTGGTGGACCACTACATCGACGTGGCGGGCGAGCTACAGGTGGACCTGGAGGAGCTGGAGACCGAGGTGTTCCAGCCGTCCGGCGGCGACGCGAAGAACACGGCCGCCCGGATCTACACCTTCAAGCGGCAGGTGCTGGAGTTCCGCCGGGCCACCAATCCGCTGTCCGGTCCGGTGACCCGGTTGGCGAGCGGCGGGGTGCCGTTCGTCGTGGAGGAGGCGCAGCCGTTCTTCCGGGACGTGGCCGACCACCTGACCCGGGCGACCGAGCAGGTGGAGGGTCTCGACCGGCTGCTGTCGGACATCCTGTCGGCCCATCTGGCGCAGATGGGCGTGCGGCAGAACGACGACATGCGCAAGATCTCCGCCTGGGCGGCGATGGCGGCGGTGCCGACGATGGTGGCCGGGGTCTACGGGATGAACTTCGACTTCATGCCGGAGCTGCACCAGGAGTGGGGCTACCCGGGCGTGGTGGTGCTGATGGTGCTGATCGTGATCGGCCTGTACCGGCTGTTCAAGCGGCGCGGCTGGCTGTAGCCCGCGGCCGCCGGGCGTACGGGCCGGACGGCGCCGGCCGCCGGCAGTCCGTACGCCGGCAGTCAGTACGCGGAGGCGGGTGCGGGCTCGGCCGGGCCGCCGAGCGCGTCGAGGCGCTCCGGCATCCTGAGCTGCACCATCCGCCGCCAGCCGCCGGCCCTCTCGTACGCGTACATGGCACGGATGCCGGCGGCCAGCACCGCCGACTTGGCCTTGGGCCAGCGCAGGATGCGGCCCATGTGGGCCATCACGGCGAGGCTGACGTCGCGGTAGACGGCGGTCTCGGCGACGGCGGACTCGCGCAGCACGCGCTGGATGAGCCGGCCGTGCCCCGCCCGGGCCAGCCGCAGCAGCTCCTCGTGGCAGTAGGCGAGGTGGTTGTCCTCGTCCGCGCCGATCATGCGGATGGCCTTGCCGACCTCGGGGTGGTCGCCGAAGTGGCGGACGAGCATGTCCATCTGGTCGGCGGCGCGCTGCTCGGTGACCCGGCTGTGGCAGAGGTAGACGACGATGTCCCGCTCGGTGAGCGTCTGGTCGCGGCGGAGCTTGGCGTGGGTGAGACCGATGCCGCGCCGCTCCAGCAGCATGGTGTAGTCGGCGGCCGCGGGCACGGGGCCGGGCTTCAGGCCGCGCTTCTTCAGCAGTCCGTGGAAGATCCGGCCGTGCTTGTCCTCGTCGGCGCCGTGCCGGGCGATCTTGGGGGCGAGGTCGCGCAGACCGTCGGGGACGAGCGCCGCGATCCGGCCGTTCTCCCAGCCGCCCTGGGCCTCGCCGCTGGCCGCGATGGAGCAGAACAGCCGGTAGGACTCGTCGTGGTCGAGGATCTCCTGGAACAGGTTTCGGGCCGACAGCATCGGTGCCACCTCCGTACGCGCGCGCCCGGACCGCCGGGCCGCCCGGGTCTCCTTGCGTGCTTCCATCCGTCACCGCGCGGGCCCGCGGGCATGCCGGGCGGGAGGGGAATCGACGAGTACGGGGAGCGGGATACGCCGATCGGCTCACCCCGGATGCGTAACCCGCGGGGCGGTGGGGCGTTGAGCAGCACGACGGCCGTGGCGGGGATGACCCCGAGCCCCCACCACGGCCGCAGACATGTCCGGCCCCCGGCGCTGCCCGCGCCGGGGGCCGTCCGGTGTCATCAGTGCGCTGCCGTCAGTACGCTGCCGTCAGTCCGCGAGGCCGGCGCGCTCCAGGGCGTCGGTGCCGGCCCGCAGGGCGGCGATCCGCTCCTCCAGGGTGAAGCCGGCCGGCGCGAGGGTCAGCGTGGTGACGCCGGCCTCGGCGTAGGCGGCCATCCGCTCCGCGATCCGCTCCACGGGGCCGAGCAGCGTGGTCTGGTCGATCAGGGTGTGCGGGACGGCCGCGGCGGCGCCGGCCTTGTCGCCGCCGAGGTACTTCTCCTGGATCTCTGCGGCCTCCTTCTCGTACCCCATCCGCTGGGCGAGCTGGTTGTAGAAGTTCTGCTTGCGGCTGCCCATGCCGCCGACGTACAGCGCGGTGTACGGGCGGAACATGTCGGCCAGGCCGGTGACGTCGTCGCCGACCGCCAGCGGGACGGTGGGCACCACGTCGAAGCCGTCCATGGTCTTGCCGGCCTTCTCGCGCCCGGCCCGCAGGTGGCGGATCGCGGTCTCCTCCAGGTGCTCGGCGGAGGGGAAGATCAGGAGCGCGCCGTCGGCGATCTCGCCGGTCTGCTCCAGGTTCCTGGGGCCGATGGCCGCGATGTAGAGCGGGATGTGCTCGCGCTCCGGGTGCACGGTGAGCTTGATCGGCTTGCCCGGGCCGCCGGGCAGCGGCAGCGTCCAGTGCTCGCCCTCGTGGGTGAGGCGCTCCCGGGCCATCGCCTTGCGCACGATCTCGACGTACTCGCGGGTGCGGGAGAGCGGCTTGTCGAACTTCACCCCGTACCAGCCCTCGGAGACCTGCGGTCCGGAGACGCCCAGGCCGAGGCGGAAGCGGCCGCCGGAGAGCGAGTCCAGGGTGGCCGCGGTCATGGCGGTCATCGCCGGCTGGCGGGCCGGGATCTGCATGATCGCCGAGCCGATGTCGATGTTCTCGGTCTGGGCGGCGACCCAGGAGAGCACGGTGGGCGCGTCCGAGCCGTACGCCTCGGCGGCCCAGCAGACGTCGTACCCGAGGCGGTCCGCCTCCTGTGCGACGGCGAGGTTGTCGCCGTCCATGCCCGCACCCCAGTAGCCGAGGTTGATGCCGAGCCGCATACAGGTCCCCTTACACACCGTTTACTGACCAGTAACGTCCTGGGGGCGGAGCCTAGCGCGCCCCTCCCCGTCCCGTCAGGGGGGCCTGCGGCGACGGCAGGCGACGGCCGCGGCCGTGGCCGCGGGCAGAGGCTGCGGCAAGGCTGTGGAAAACCCTCTCACCGCCGTTGTCCACAGCCCCTCTTCGGCCGTCCCCGCGGCCAGTAATCTCGCCGCCATGGAGCAGAGGCATCTGGGCCGGACCGGCCTGCGCGTGTCCCGGATCGGGCTCGGCACCCTCACCTGGGGCCGGGACACCGGCGAGCACGATGCCGCCGACCAGTTGAAGACGTTCTGGTCGGCGGGCGGCACGCTGGTCGACACGGCCGACGTGTACGGCGGCGGCGAGGCCGAGTACCTGCTCGGCCAGCTCGTGGAACGACTGGTTCCGCGCCATGAGCTGGTGATAGCCACCAAGGCGGGCAGCGTGCCCGACCCGCACCGCCGGGTGGACGGGTCGCGCGGGCACCTGCTCGCCGCGCTGGACGCCTCGCTGGCCCGGCTGGGTACCGACCACGTCGACCTGTGGCAGGTGCACGCCTTCGACCCCGACACCCCGCTGGAGGAGACCCTCCAGGCGCTGGACATCGCGGTGAGCAGCGGCAGGGCCCGCTATGCGGGGGTGTGCGGCTTCTGCGGCTGGCAGCTCGCGAAGGCGGCGACCTGGCAACTGGCCGCGAACGGCACGCGGACCAGGCTGGCCGGGACGCAGATGGAGTACTCGCTGCTCCAGCGGGGCGTGGAGCGCGAGGTGCTGCCCGCCGCCGTCGACCTGGGGGTCGGCCTGCTGGCCTCGTCCCCGCTGGGGCGCGGGGTGCTGACCGGAAAGTACCGCCGAGGGGTGCCGGAGGGCTCGCGGGGCGGCTCCGAGCGCTTCGCCGCATTCGTCGAGCCCTACCTGGACGACGCGGCGGCCCGCGTGGTGGACGCGGTCGCCACCGCGGCCGACGGACTGGCGGCGACCCCGCTCCAGGTGGCGCTGGCCTGGGTGCGGGACCGGCCCGGGGTGACCGCGCCCATCGTGGGCGCGCGCGACGCGCGGCAGCTCGCGGCGGCACTGTCAGTGGAGGCGCTTAGTCTTCCAGACGAGATCAGACGGGCCCTGGACGACGTGTCGGCGCCCGTGCACCGCTATCCCGACCAGGACTGGAGCACCCTGTGACCGCGCTTCCCCGGGGGGAGACCCCCGGCCACCCGAGCCACGCCGAGCCCGCGGAGCCCTCCGCGGCCGCGGCGGCCGCGGAGGCTCCCGCGGCGCCGGAGGCTCCCGGGACGCCCGCCCCGGCGTCCGTCCCCGGCGATCCCGTCCCCCGCGAGCCCGCTCCCGGCGAGCCCACTGCGGCGGCGGAGGACGATGCCGCCTCGGACGACGCCGCATCGGACGACGGCTCCCCGGAGGGCGGGTCCACGGAGGAGGGGGCGCCGCAGGACGGGGCTCCGGAGGGCGGGTCCCCGGACGGCGCCTCGGGTGAGGCGGCGGGCTCGGGCGGCGATGTGTCGGAGGCTCAGGCGGAGCTGGCGGCGCAGCGCGAGCTGCGGGCCCGGATCGCGGAGCGCAAGGCGGCCAAGGAGGGCCCGGTGCCGGCCGGCGGCAAGCTCAGCGGCACGGCGGCCGACCTGCTGGCCGCGGTACGCGCGGTAGAGAGCGGCGAGAAGTCCGGTGCGGCCTTCTACGACTCCCCCGCGCCGCCGCCCCGCAGGGCCGCGCCCCGGCCGGTGGCCCCGGAGCCGGTGCGGCCGGCCGTGCCCGCCCCGGCGGTCCGGGAGGCCCGCCGGGCCGCCCCGCCCGAGGCGGTCGACGCGATCCGCTCGGTACTCGCCCGCGGCGGGGCGCCCGAGGCGCTGGCCGGCCGGGTGGCCGACGCCCTCGGCGAGGCCGCGGCGGACCTCCTGCCGGAGGATCCCTGGCGGTTGCTGGCGGTGCCCGGCATCCGGCCCGAGCAGGCGGACGGCTTCGCCCGGGCCCTGCTGGGCGAGGAGGCCGGCCCGGCCGACGACCGCCGCGCGGTCGCGCTCACCGGTTGGCTGCTCCAGCAGGCGGCCGAGCGCGGCCACACCGCCGTGGACGCGGAGGAGGTCCGGACGGCGCTCGCCGAGCGAGGTGTGCCCGACCCGGAGGAGGCCGTCCGGCACGCCGTGGCCGAGGGCGCGGTGCTGGTGTTCCGCGAGGGGGCGGACGGCGGATACGAGGAGGAGACGGACCCGGACGCCGCCGGCCCCGAGGGTGCGGAGGGCGCCGGGGACGGAGAGGAGTCGGCGGCCGGGGAGGGCGCGGAGCCCGGGGACGCCCCGCGCCGGGTGCTGCTGGGGCTCGACCGGTACGCGATGGCGGAGGAGAGCCTGGCGGACGGGCTGGCCCGGATCGCCCGGACCGTCCCGGAGGAGCGCTGGCGGGAGCTGCGTCCCGCCGAGCTGGCGGGGGCGCTGGCCGAGCACGGGCTCGTCCTGCACACGGGCGGCGAGGAGGCCCGCCGCGAGCCGGTGGCACTGGCCGACGCGGTGCACGGGCGGGGACTGCGCGCGGCGGTGGCCTCGCACACCGAGGACGGCGTACGCCGGGCCGCGCCGGCCCAGGGCGACGGGGTCGGCGAGGGCGGGGCGGGCGCGGTCCGGGTGACGGTCGCCGGACTGCTGTCGGGTGCGCTGGGCGCGCCCGGCCGGGACGCTGACGGCGCGCTGGCGCTGGACCTGCTGGTGGTGCTGGACGCCCCGCAGTTGGACGTCGAGACGGCGGCGATGCTGGTGGAGGCGCTGCCGGACGGCTGCCGGCTGGTGTTGAGCGGTGATCCCGGGGTGCTGGGGCCGGCCGGCGCGGGCCGGGTCTTCGCGGATGCGCTGGCAGCCGGGGTCTGCCCCCGGATCGCCTCGCGCGTGCCCGACCCGGGGCCGCTGGGGGAGCTGGTGTCGGGGATCGGCGTCGGCGAGCTGAACCAGGTGGCGGCGCCCGGCAAGGAAGTCGTGATCGTCCCGGTGCGGGACGCCGGGGAGGCGGTGCACCGCACGGTGCAGCTGGTGGCGGACTCGGTGCCCCGGGCGATCGGCGTGCCGGCCGAGCACACCCAGGTGATCACCGTCGGACACGGCGGTGCGGCCGGCACCCGGGCACTGAACGCCGCGCTGAAGGAACGGCTCCATCCCGGCCCCGGGCGCTTCGGCGGCTTCGACCCCGGTGACCGGGTGGCGTACACGCCCGCGCCGGGGCGCACCCTCCCGGGCACGGTGGTCTCGGCCGACGCCGA
>NZ_PVLV01000301.1 GCF_002982015.1 Streptomyces solincola | reverse complement strand
GGGGGAGGGGGATGCGCGGGTCGCGCGGCGGCTGTCGGAAGTGGTCGGTGGTCATCACGGTCGTTTCCACCGTCTGGAGGGGCGCGTGCCGCCGGCGTTCCTGGGTGACGCGGCGTGGGCTGGGCAGCGGGTGGCGCATGCTGCCGCGGTGAACGAGGCGCTGGGCGGGGTGGGGGCGCCGGAGGTGTTCAAGGCCCCGGCCGCGGTGCTGGTGACGGGGGTGGTGATCCTCGCGGACTGGCTGGTCAGCCAGGAGGACTACCTGCGTGGCCGGCAGCGTGCGCTGGAGCCGGTGCTGGCAGCGCACTTCGCCCGTTCGCAGCAGGACGCTCCCCGGTTGCTGCGGGAGGCCGGGCTGGCCCGGGTGCCGTTGCGGCGTAAGGACTTCGCGCAGGCGTACGGCATCGCCGGTGAGCCCAATCCGCTGCAGCGCTCGGTGATCGAGGAGCTGCGGGCCGCGGTGGGACAGGGGCGCAGGGGCGGGATCCTCTTGGTGACGGCGGCGCCGGGGGACGGCAAGAGCGAGACGGCGCTGGAGGCCGAGCGTGTGCTGTCGGAGGTGTTCGGGACGCAGGGGTATGCGTTCTTGCTGCCGACGATGGCCACGAGCGATCAGATGCACCAGCGGGTCGCCCGGACCCTGGCGCGTCAGTCCGGTGAGGACGCGGGGCTGACGCTGGTGCACAGCATGGCCTGGTTGAACAGCGCCTACGCCGAGTCGGACCTGGACAGTCAGGCGGTGCTGACGTGTGAGGGGGATGAGCTGCCGCGGGGCGGCGGCCGGGTGGAGGCGGATATGCGGCCGCAGCGGTGGCTGCGGGGCTCCAAGCGGCCGCTGCTCGCGCAGTTCGCGGTGGGCACGATCGACCAGGCGCTGATGGCGGTGCTGCCGGTGCGGCACAACGCCCTGCGGCTGCTGGCGTTGTCGGGCAAGACGTTCATCGTGGACGAGGCCCACGCCTACGACCCCTATATGCAGGTGCTGCTGGGCCGGCTGCTGAACTGGCTCGGGGCCTACGGGGTGCCGGTGGTGCTGTTGTCGGCGACGCTGCCGGCGTCGGTCAGCGACCGGCTGATCAAGGAGTATCTGCAGGGCACGGGCCTGAAGATGAAGGACCTGCGGCCAAGGACGTTTCCGGCTCCGTATCCGGGGTGGCTCTATGTCGACGGGGAGAGCGGCCGGGCTACCGCCATCTCCGAGGCGCGTCGGGGTGAGCAGTCCCGGGCACGCAGTATGAGGCTCGATGTCGTCATCGAGCCGGTCGTTCACGGCAAGGCCGACGGCGCGCGGTCTCGGATGGCGGTGATCGAGCGGCTGCTGCAGCCGCTCAGCGGCGGCGCCGGGCAAGGGACGGTGCTGGTGGTGTGCAACACCGTCGGCGACGCGCAGGAGACCTACCTGCGGCTGCGCGAGAAGTTCGATCGCCGCGGCCACCGCCAGGAAGGCGAGGTGCAGTTGCTGCATGCCCGCTTTCCCGCCGATGTCCGGGAGGCTCGCACGCGTGCGGTGACCGACGGCCTGGGCCGTGGCGGGCCGCGTCCGCTGCGCCGGATCGTCGTCGCCACGCAGGTCGTCGAACAGTCACTCGACCTGGATGCCGACCTCGTCATCAGCGACCTGGCGCCCTTGTCGCTGCTGCTGCAGCGGGCCGGGCGCTGCTGGCGGCACGAGAACCACTGGGCCCAGCACGGCTACCCCGGCGGCCGTAGCCGCCCGGGCTGGGCGGATGCGCCGCGTCTGGTCGTCTTGGACCCGATCGCGGCCGGCGGGCAGGCCCCCCAGCACTGGGGGGAGGTCTACTCCGAACACCTGCTCACCACCACCTCCCGCACCCTCCACGGCATCGAGGGCGGCGCCATCGCCATCCCCGAGGACGTCCAGGGCCTGGTCGAGGCCGTGCACGGCGACAGTGAGGACTTCCAGTGGGACGATCCCGGCGGCCGTGCGCAGCAGGCGTGGACAGCCCACCTGGGCAAGGAGATGGCGGAGCGCAGCATGGCCAGCATGCGAGCCATCTTCCGTACCCGCAGTATCGCGACACTGGACGATCTGCACCGCTTGGAGGGCGAGGCAGATGAGTGGGAGTTGTCCACCAGGCTCGGCGCCGACTCCGTGCGGCTGCTGTGCGCCTACGTCCAGCAGGACGGCCGCGTGACTCTGGACGCGGAAGGCCACCGGCCGCTTCCTGAAGCCGCGGCGGACGACGGCACCGTGCCGGTGGCGGCGGTGCGGGAGGTCATGCGCCGCACCATCCCGGTCCGCGCCGACTGGTTCAGGGACGCCGATCAGCAGGAACTGGCGCCGCCGGCCTCGTGGGCGCAGCACCCGATGCTCGGTGAACTACGCGTGCTGCGCCAGCCCGTGCCGGCAGGAGCCGCGCAGGCGGTGCAGGTCGGAAAGTTCACGCTGCGCCTGGACGAGGACCTCGGACTGGTCCGTACCTGACGGCACTCCCCGTCGGACTGAGGGGCAGCGAATTTCCGCAGGTGGGAGCGGAGTGTCAGTGGGCGCTGCTTGAATGCCGGTACGACGTCGGAGCAGGTAGCCGGGGAGCTTCGCCCTGCCCGCACATCACGGTGAACGAGGGGGAGGGACGACCATGAGCGAAGCATTCGACCTTCGGGCCGAGCCGTGGATTCCGGTGCGGCTGTTAACCGGGGAGTCGACGCGCGTGGGGTTGCGGGAGTTGTTCGAGCGGGCGCACGAGATCGGGGATGTGGAGGTTCCACTGCCGCCGGCCGCTGCCGGGCTGATGCGGGTCCTGGCGCCGATCGCGGCGCGCATCGCCGCCGACGACAGTGAGCGGCTCGATGATCCGGATCTCGCGGAGGACATCCAGGACTGGCTGGGCTTACGGGAGCGGGTGTTGAAGGCCGGCCGTTTCGACCCCGCCGCGGTGGACGCCTATTTCGGCCGTCCGGACCTGGAGGGCCGCTTCGACTTGTTCCACCCTCAGCGGCCGTTCCTGCAGGATCCGCGGCTGCTGGCCGAGTGCGTGGACGCGAAGGGGGCGCCGAACCCCTCGGGGATCAACAAGCTGGTGATGGGCCGCCCCACGGGGATCAACGGGGCGGTGCTGTTCGGGCATTTCACCGACACGGCGCCGGTGCCGGTGCCGGCCGCGGAGGCCGCCTGGCATCTGATCGCGCAGTTGTACTACGGGCCGTCGGGGCAGTGCACGCCCCGCCGGATCACCACCGAGCGCACCGGCAGCGGTGACGCGGCCCCGCTGCGCAAGTCCGTCTCCTACTTCGCCTGGGGCCCGGAGCTGTTCACCACGCTCGTCCTGGCCGTGCCGGTCCCGCAGGACGTAGGGGACTGGGACGGGGTCGACGACGCCTGCCCGTGGGAGGAGGAAGACCTCCCCGACCCGCTGGGGCCGTTGGCGCCGTTGACGTGGCCGGGCCGGATGCTGACCGGACGCTTCCGCCACGCCGCGCTGCTCGTGCCCTCCCCGGACGGCCGGTCGGTCACCGACGCCTACCTCACCTGGTCCACGCACCAGCCGCCGCACCAGGCCCGGGACCCCTACCAGGTGCTCGAGCGGCGCTTCGACGGCCAGTTCCAGCCGCGGGAAGCCGACGGATCCCGTGCCCTGTGGCGGGACCTCGACGCGCTGCTGCTCAAGGACAGCCAACATGACCATCTGCGTCCGCCGGCCCTGGAGCACCTTCCCCGGCCGCTGCGGTGGCCGGTGCGCGCCTACGGCTTCGACCAGGACGGCCAGCAGAAGGACAGCGTCTGGTTCAAGGCGACGACCCCGCCCGTGCTGCAGTGGCAGGAGGAGAGCGACGCGCACATGGCGCACCACATCCACCACTGCCACACCACCGCGGAGGACGTCGGCAAACGGCTCGACTACGCCGCGCGCGTCGCCTGGAAGATCGCCACGGACACGACCGTCGATCTCTCCCCCAAAGCCAAGATCACTTTGGACCGGCGCAGACCCGGTCCGTGGGCGTCCGCCGCCTCGAGCCGGTACTGGCCGGCCGCCGAGACGACGTTCTGGCAGCTCACACGGCCCGGTACCGACAGCGACCGCGCGGGCAGGGCCTTCGTCGACGTGGCCCTCACCGCCCTCGACGAGGCCATCGGACCGAGCAACCGGGCCGACATCCGGGTTGCCCGTGCCCGGCACAAGGCCCGCAACCTCATCCTCGCGCTGCTGCGCCCCGCTCCCGCCGCCGACTGAGGAGCCGGCCGGATCCGCACGAGCCCGTCAACGAGCCGACCCGCCAGCCGGCTCCCGCACGGACAGGCTCGCGCCCGGCCAGGCCCCCCGGTTGGCCCCGGTCGCGGGCCCGCCAGCGACTAGACCCTCCCGGCCGGGCCTGCAAGGGGCTCGGCGCCGACTCACCTCCACCCCGTTGCTAGGGATGTCCCATGACCGATTCGACGGCGGCCCCGCTGCCGCCGACCGCCGCGACCGCCCGCGCGGACAGGTTCATCGCCCACATGCACCGCCTGTGCCACGACTCCACGCAAGCCCGGGCCGTCCTGCGCAAGGGCCTGGGCCTGCCGGTGGAGCGCTGCACCCACCTGCACCGCTACCTGGTGCCGTGGCTGCGCGACAACGGCGACCCGCACCACAGCGACGTGCGCCGCGCCTACTACGCCGTCGCCTCGCTGCTCGCCGCGCGCCCCCGCTCGACCCGCGACAGCGCACCCGAGCCGAGCGCGTCGCTGCCCTGGTACGCGCGTCCCAACCTCGGCGCCAGTCTCGGCCAGGCCGTCGCCCAGGGCGTGATGAAGGACAACACCGCCGCCGGCGCCCTGCACCTGATGGCCCGGCAGAGCAGCGACGCCATCCACCCCGCCCTGCCCGCCCTCGTCCGCCAGCTCGCCAACGCCGGCATCACCGTGGACTGGGCCGTCCTCCTGAGCGACCTCGCCCGGTGGAACCGCGACCGCGACCGCATCGCCACCCGCTGGCTGGAGAGCTACTTCCGCACCTCCACCCACACCACCGACCCCTCCGACACCGAACCTTCCCCCAACGATCCCGCAGTCAACGACCTCGCCGAGGAGAACGACCTGTGACTCTCTACCTGGACCTCAGCGTCCTGCAGTCGGTGCCCGCCGCCAATCTGAACCGCGACGACCTCGGCTCCCCCAAGCAGGTCCGCTACGGCAACGCCCCGCGCATCAGGGTCTCCAGCCAGTCCTGGAAGCGGGCCATCCGCCTGGGCGTCGAGCAGGACCTCGGGGAGAAGGCCGCCCGCAGCCGCCTGGTCCCGGCCAAGGTCCAGCAGGCCCTGGAGAGGGCCGGCTGGCCGGCCGAGCTGGCCGCGTTCGCCGGCGCGCAGGTCGCCGCCAGCGCCGGGAAGAAGGGCATCGGCACCGAGGACGCCGGCCACACCTCGGTCCTGCTGTTCCTGCCCGAGGCCGCCATCGACGAGCTCGCCACCGTGTGCACCGAGCACCGCCAGGCCTTGGAAGGCGCCGCAGGCAAGAAGAAGCCCGGGCAGGTGCTGCCGCCGCCCACCATCGAGGCGATCCTCAAGCGCCGCACCGCCTCCATCAGCCTGCTGGGCCGCATGCTCGCCGAACTGCCCGACGCCAACGTCGACGGCGCCGCCCAAGTCGCCCACGCCTTCACCACCCACGCCGCCGAACCGCAGCGCGACTACTTCACGGCCGTCGACGACTGGCTGGGCGAAGCGGAGACCGGCAGCGGCCACCTGGACACCGCCGAGTTCAGCGCCGGCGTCTTCTACCGCTACGCCACCGTCAACGTCGCCGACCTCACCAAGAACCTGGAAGGCGACCTCAAGGCGGCCCGGACCGTACTGGCCTCCTTCGCCGAACACTTCCTGCTCTCCCTGCCGCAGGCCAAGAAGAACAGCACCGCCCCCCACACCGTCCCCGACCTCGCCTACCTCGCCGTGCGCGAACACCGACCGCTCTCCCTGGCCGCCGCCTTCGAAACCCCCGTCACCGCCGACCAGAAAGGCGGCTTCTCCCAACCCTCTCGCCACGCCCTCAACGCCTACGCCCACAACCTCAACCGCCTCACCGGCGACCGCAACCGCCGCTTCCACGGCCACACCGTCATCGACCCGCAGGAGAAGC
>NZ_PVLV01000300.1 GCF_002982015.1 Streptomyces solincola | reverse complement strand
CCCCTGTCCGCTGCCCCTTCCCCCAGGCGTCAGGACACCACCGCCTCCTCGTCCTTCTCCCCCCGCCCACGGGAGCCGGCGCCCCGCACCTCCAGCTCGTCCAGCAGCTTCCGGGTGGCCTCGGCCACGTCCTCCACGGCCCGGTCGAACACCTCCCGGTTGTGCGCCGCCGGCGCCCGGAACCCGGACACCTTCCGCACGTACTGCAACGCGGCAGCCCTGATGTCGTCCTCGGTAGCCTCCGTCGGCAGCACGGGCGGACGGAGCGTCTTGATGCTTCTGCACATGCCCCCAGTGTGACGCGCCCCACTGACAACGCCCCCCGACCACGGCGAAGGCCCCCCGCCATGATCGGCGAGGGACCTTCGTACCCGGTGGGCGCGGACGGTTTCGAACCGCCGACATCTGCCTTGTAAGGGCAGCGCTCTACCCCTGAGCTACGCGCCCGGGAGGGAGGCAACAGCGTACATCGCTCCCGGGGCGATCCGGCAAACGCCTTCCGGGTGGGGCCAGAGGGGACGTGAGGGGGGTTAACCCCACCCCGAACTCGGTGGTTCGCCGTAGCGCGCGGACGACGGACGGCTCCGTAGGGTGAGGACAGTTCAGCAGTCAGCAGTCCGTCTCGGGGGGCATCATGGTCGGTCGTCGTGTCATCAGCAGGGCCGTCCGGCGTTCGCTGGTCGCGGCCGGGGGCGTGGCCGCGGGGGCGCTGGCCCTCACGGGATGCGCGTCCTCGGATCTGGAGTCGGCTCCGGTCGAGCGGAAGACCTTCGCCTTCGACGGCGACACGCTGGCCGTGCAGGCGGACGACTCGGAGGTGGTGCTGGTGTCCGCCGACGTCGGCGACGTGGAGGTGAGCCGGCAGGTCGACGGGTGGGGGGTGTTCGGCAGCGGGCCCGAGCCGGTGTGGCGACTGGAGGACGGCAAGCTGACGCTGGCGGTGGAGTGCGACGCGATGATCAGCGACTGCGCCGCCCGGCACGAGGTGAAGGTGCCGCACGGCGTGGCGGTCACCGTGGACGGGGACAACGGCGACCTGACGGCCGAGGGGTTCGGCCGGCCGCTGCGCATCACGTCGGACAACGGCACGGTGACCGTCCGGGACTCCGTCGGCGCCGTGGACGCGACCAGCAACAACGGGGACATACGCGTGGAGGGGAAGACCTCCGAGCAGGTCACCGCACGGGCCGAGAACGGTGACGTCCGCCTGGCACTGGACCACGCCCCCCGGAAGGTGGACCTGATCAACGACAACGGCGACGTGGTGATAGAGGTGCCGGGCGGCGGCGCCTACGCGGTGGACGCGCACAGCGACAACGGAGAGGTGCGGGTGGGCGTGCCCACCGACCCGGACAGCGCGCATGCGGTCCGCGTACGCACGGCGAACGGAGACGTCACCGTCCGCCCGGCAAGCTGACCTTGGCGCGCGGTGCGGGGAGGAGGCGCGCCGCGGGAGGGCGAGCGTGGAGAGACCGGAGCGGACAACGAGGAAGGGGACAGAGGGGGAGAGGGAGGG